>JBOHIU010000069.1:0-43551 GCA_050725855.1 Xanthobacteraceae bacterium
GCGTCCGCGGCGGCGGCTTGACGCGTAGCTGCTCTCAGCGCGTGTGGCGGTTCAGAAGTCCGCATCATCGTTGCGGCGGGAGCAGCGCTCCAGTTTTTATGATTTGGTCTGACGCCAACGGAGCGCAGTGAGAGCCGTCCGCTTCACGGATTAAAACTTATGCCGCCGCTGGAGTGCGCTTTTTGGCCACTTGGCGCTTGAGTTCGAGCGCCCGCGGCGACAACTCGGCGTCCTTGGCAACCAGCAAAAACGCATCGAGGCCGCCACGATGGTCGACGGTCTTCAAGGCGTTGGCCGAAATGCGCAGCCGGACCGAGCGGCCGAGCACGTCCGACATCAATGTAACATTGAGCAGATTGGGTAAAAAACGCCGCTTGGTCTTGCGGTTTGAATGGCTTACCCGGTGACCGATCTGCCGGATCTTTCCGGTCAGCTCGCAACGCCACGGCATGGCTGAAATCCCTTCGCTCTCCGCGTCAAGCGGCGCCTTGCGCAAAACGGTGTGGAAGTTTGCGGGACCTATAGTGGGAGGGCCTTGCAGCGTCAAGCACATGTCGCGGACGCGATTTTGCGTTCATTCTCCGGCAGGCGTCCCACAACCACAGAAAGGTCGTATTCTCCACGAAAACATCGAGCAAGTCCGCGTCGGCAGCCTGACGGTGCCGCCGGCAGCCCCTTGGCTCATATCGCGTATCGCCTCCCGGCTATTGGCGAAACGAGGACCAGTAACTCCCGTGCTTGCGCCGCCCAATCCGCTTTCCGGGCCGATGCGATCCGCCGCGGCCAAAACAGCTTTTTGCGTTGCGATCCTCGTTGCCGCGCTTGCCCCGGATGCGGGCCGCGGGGCGTCCGCACAAGGCTGGCTTGACGCCGACTATGTCGCCACCGTTTCCGGGATTCCGGTCGGTCACGGCAATTGGGTGGTCGCAATTTCCGACACGTCCTACACCGTGGCGGCGACCGGGGCGACCGCCGGGCTTCTGCGAATCTTCAGCGGCGCGCACGGAACGGGCGCCGCGAGCGGAATCGTCACGAACGGCCAGCCGATGCCGACGAGCTACGCGGCAACGATCATCAACGACCGCCATGTCGACGACGTCCGCATGTCAATGGCAAACGGCAACGTGACCCGTTACACGGCCGAGCCGCCGATGGTACCGCTGCCGGACCGCATCCCGGTGAGCGGCGCTGACCGGCGTGGCGTTATCGACCCGATGACATCGGCTCTCAGCCATGTCGGCGGCAGCGGCGATCCGGTCAGCCCCGCGGCCTGCATTCGCAAAGTTTCGGTATTCGATGGCCGCGTGCGGTACGATCTGCAAAGCGAGTTCAAGCGCATCAAAATGGTCAAGGCCGAACAGGGCTATCGGGGTCCGGCCGTGGTCTGTGCGCTCTATTTCAGGCCCATATCCGGAGATGTGCCGGCGCGGGCAGCGATCAAATACCTGGTCGCACTGCGCGATGCCGAAGTCTGGCTGGCGCCGATCGCGGGCACCCGGGTGCTGGCGCCGTTCCGCTTCTCCATCCCCACGCCGCTCGGCCGCGGCGTGCTGCAGGCAACACGATTCGTCTCGACGGTGGAACAGCCGCACGCGCTTGCCAAGACGCAGTAAGCCGCGCCACAACGGTCTGATGAGTGCACGCTGGATTGGAAGGCGCATCACGCCGGCAGCTCCGCTTGGCGGCGCACGGGACCGCAAATCCACATTATCCACAGGCATAACCCTCTTGACTCGCCATCGAATGGTGCTTGCGCGCGGCGTTAATGCATTTTGTCGGAAAACAACCGGTGCAATGCGGCTTCAGACACCCAATGTAGTATCCAACATGCCGTGCGCTTCCATATCTCGCGGTGAACAAAATCGAACCCTGCTTCGAGTCGCCGATTCGGCCGCGATTCGTTCCAGACCCGTTCCACATCTTAAGCACAGGTCTTCCGACCGTCGCGTTGTGATACACAAGCGGCAGTTTCGCTGCCTTCTCCGCCTGTTTGGCTGAGGGCGAAAGACACCACGCCGGGTCCGTAATGCCAATCTCATTCTCGCCGCCTGCCAATCGTGACGTCCGCACCCGCGGTGCCGGCGTAACCGCCGTGCTCGGACCGACCAATACTGGCAAAACTCATCTCGCCATCGAGCGCATGCTGGCTCATTCGTCCGGGATCATCGGGCTGCCGCTGCGGCTCCTCGCGCGCGAAGTCTATAATCGCGCCATTGAGCGAGTCGGTGCCGACGCCGTCGCCCTGGTGACCGGCGAGGAGAAGATCAAGCCGTCCAATCCGCGCTTCTGGGTGGCGACCGTCGAAGCGATGCCGCGCGACCTTGACGTCGCCTTCCTCGCCGTCGACGAGATTCAGCTTGCTGCGGATTTCGAGCGCGGCCACGTCTTCACCGATCGCATGCTGCATCGGCGGGGGCGCGAAGAGACGCTGGTTCTGGGCGCGGCCACGATGCGGCCGATTGTCGAGCGGCTTTTGCCTGGCGCCAGCATCGTCAGCCGTCCGCGTCTGTCGCAACTCAGCTTTACCGGCGAAAAGAAACTGACCCGACTGTCGCGCCGTTCGGCCATCGTCGCCTTCTCGGCCGAGGAGGTTTACGCCATCGCCGAACTGATCCGGCGCCAGCGCGGCGGCGCCGCCGTCGTGCTCGGCGCCTTGTCGCCGCGCACACGCAATGCCCAGGTGGATCTCTATCAGTCGGGCGAAGTCGACTACCTTGTCGCGACCGACGCAATTGGCATGGGCCTCAATCTCGACGTCGATCACATTGCGTTTGCCTCCGACCGCAAGTTCGACGGCTACCAATTCCGCAAGCTCCATCCCTCCGAACTCGCGCAGATCGCGGGCCGCGCTGGACGCGCAACCCGCGACGGCACCTTCGGCACGACCGGCCGCTGTCCGCCATTCGAAACCGAGCTCGCCCAGGCGCTGGAATCGCACACCTTCGAGCCGGTGAAGCTTGTACAATGGCGCAACAGCGATCTCGATTTTTCCTCGATCAGCGCCTTGCAGGCGACGCTGGCGGAGGCGCCCAAGGAAAATCCGCTCGCCCGCGCTCCCGTCGCTGAAGATATTCTTGTGCTCGACCATGCGGCGCGCGAGGACGAGGTGCGCGCGATGACCCGAACGGCGGCCGACGTCGAGCGGCTGTGGGACGTTTGTCAGCTTCCGGACTACCGCAAGATCGCACCGGCAAACCACGCCGAGCTTGTCATTGCGGTCTATGCTTTCCTCATGCGCGACGGAACCATCGACACCGATTGGTTCGCGCGTCAGGTCGAGCAGGCCGACAAAACCGACGGCGATATCGACACGTTGTCGACGCGTATTGCCCATATCCGCACCTGGACCTTTGCCGCGAACCGCCCGGATTGGCTTGCCGATCCGGAGCACTGGCAGGGCGTCACGCGTGCGGTGGAAGACAAATTGTCCGATGCGCTGCACGAACGGCTCACCGAGCGTTTCGTCGACCGCCGCACCAGCGTGCTGATGCGGCGGCTGCGCGAGAACGCCGAGCTTGAGCCGCAAATCAACAAAGCCGGCGAGGTCGTCGTCGAGGGGCACGCCATCGGCAGGCTCGACGGTTTCGTGTTCCTGCCGGAGTCCTCCTCGGGCGGATCGGATGCAAAGGCGCTGCACAACGCCGCCCAGAAAGCGCTTGCCGGCGAGATAGCGGCGCGCGCCACGCGCGTTGCCGAGGGACCCGATGGACAATTCGTGCTCGCCCGGGACGGCGCGATTCGCTGGACCGGTGCCGCGATTGGCAAGCTGTTCGCCGGGGAGGATGCGCTGCATCCGCGCGTGCGGCTCATTGCCGACGAACATCTCACCGGTGCACCGCGCGATGCGGTTCAAGCCCGCCTCGATCAATGGCTCAAGACGCACGTCGAGAGGCTGCTCGGTCCGTTATTCGAATTATCCGCTGCGGCGGACATTACCGGCATCGCGCGCGGCGTCGCTTTCCAGCTTGTCGAGGCCCTTGCCGTACTCGATCGGCCAAAAGTCGCCGAAGAAGTGAAAGGGCTTCAGCAGCCCGATCGCGCGAACTTGCGCAAATACGGCGTGCGGTTCGGCGCCTACCACATATACGTTCCGGCGCTGCTGAAGCCTGCGCCGCGGGCACTCGCTGCACAGCTCTTCGCGCTTTCTCGGGAAGGCTCGGAGAAGGGACTGGATGAGCTTCTGCATCTGGCCGGGAGCGGCCGCACCTCAATTCCGGTGAACCGCGAGATCGATGCCGCGCTCTATCACACGGCAGGCTACAGGGTCTGTGGCGAGCGCGCGGTGCGCGTCGATATTCTAGAGCGGCTCGCGGACCTGATCCGCCCCGCGCTGGCGTGGCGGGAAGTCGCTCCGGGACCGAAGCCGCCCGCCGCGTTCCCGGGCGGCGGTTTTACGGTGTTCAACGGCATGACATCGCTGATCGGCGCTTCGGGCGAGGATTTTGCCTCGATTCTGCGCTCGCTGGGCTACCGAATGGAGCTGCGGCCGAAGCCAGTCGAGCCGCCCGCGCCGGATCCAGTTGCAGTCACTCCGGTCCTGGCTGAGCTCGCAGCAAGCGCGCCGGAGGAAAATGCGGCGATCGACAGCGCAGCGACCGACACCCCGGATAATGCCGGAGGACCGGATTCCCAAGTGGAGACTGCCGCCTCGGAACCGTCGACGACTGCCGACCTGGTCCATGCCGCCGACGCCGATGCAACCGTCGAGCCCTCCGACGTAGAACCGGAAGCGGCATCGGAGATTCAAGCCGAACTCGCGGCCGCGCCGGCTCAAGCCGCTGAGACGGATGCTACCCTTACCGCGTCTGTTGCCGATGTCACGGCCGAGCCCGCAACTCCGCAGGAAAAACCGGCCGAAGAGCCGACCCTGGTTGAAGTCTGGCGGCCGGCGCGAATGGAGGGGCGGCGACGGCCGCGCGACAGGCGTCGCGGAGAACGTGGTCAGCCGCGCGGCGCCGCAATCGAACCGCCCGTAGTCTCAGCGGAATCGGCAGCCGAACCGGTCGAGGGCCGGAGTAAGCAGCCGGACGACGATTCAGCACCGGGCGCTCGGGCCAAATCCGGACGGCCGCCGCGCCATCGGCGCGGCCGACGCGGTGACGAACATAGCCGCGACCGTTCCGTACGGCCGGAGCGGCCACCTCGGTTCGAGCGACGCGAGCGGGAAAAGGCACCCGACCCAAATTCGCCCTTCGCCAAGCTCGCGGCACTCAAGGCCCAACTTGAAGCCAACGCCAAGGAGCGCGGCTGAATGCCGGCCGAACGCGATCGGCAGCGGATCGATCGCTGGCTTTGGCACGCCCGGCTGGTGCGAACCCGCCAAGCAGCAGCGGCCTTGGCCGGAGACGGCTATATACGCGTGAACGGCATGCGCATTGACGCACCAGGGCGTGTCGTGCGCTCCGGCGACGTGATTACAGTGGCGCTTCAGCACAGCGTCCGAGTGCTCAAGGTCAGGGGATTTAGCGAGCGCAGGGGTCCCGCTGGCAGCGGCGAGCCTCTATATGAAGAGGTAGCATGAGATTGAGCTGGAAAGTCGCTGGGGTGGCGTGAGGAAGCGAATGCCTTGCACGCCGCCGACCCATGCGCTAGGAGCAAAGCTCGCAGAAAGCCCTATCAGAGTGTGCAGATGACCTACATCGTCAACGACAATTGCATAAAATGCAAATACATGGATTGCGTCGAAGTCTGCCCTGTAGATTGTTTCTACGAGGGCGAGAATATGCTCGTTATTCATCCCGAAGAATGCATCGATTGCGGCGTCTGCGAGCCGGAATGTCCGGTGGAGGCGATCAAGCCGGACACCGAACCAGGTACCGAGAAATGGCTCGGAATCAACGCTGAATATGCAAAGCTCTGGCCTAACATCACGGCCAAGAAAGAGCCGCCCGGCGACGCCAAGACGTGGGAAGGTGTCCCCAACAAGTTCGAGGAACGGTTTTCCCCTAATCCTGGTACTGGCGACTAAGGGATTATCGTCACGGCCATTAACTACGGTTAACGAATAGTGGCGTGCGATGCTTTCGCGGCGCCATAAGACTTTGATTTTGGCTGGAAATGTGCTATAAGCTCACATCATAATGAAAAACGCGCCCCGATATGGCGCTCCGTCCGATTGGAGCAATTTTTTTCGGGGATTTCTCGAGGAATCGTCAAAAGAGGCGTGTGATCCACGCGAGAGCAGTGGCAGAGAAAACTCGTCATCGTCCTAAGAAAAGCGCTGCCGGCATGAACCGGAAGACCAGCAAATCCTCCTCCCGCGCGAGCCGGAGGCCATCACAATCCACGCGCGCAACGCCCCGTAACCGTGGCGCCGTGGCGAAGCCCGCGCAACGGCGCAAGCCGGAGGCGGAAGGAGCAACTTTGGGAATGAACGTGAAGAAGACTACGCAACGGCAAGGCTTCAAGACCAGCGAGTTCGTCGTCTATCCGGCTCATGGCGTTGGACAGATCGTCGCCATCGAGGAGCAGGAGGTCGCGGGTTTGAAGCTTGAGCTCTTCGTTATCAACTTTGTCAAAGACAAGATGACGCTCCGGGTCCCGACCTCGAAGGTCACTTCCGTGGGGATGCGCAAGCTTGCCGAGACGCCGTTGATCAAGCGGGCGCTCGAAACCCTGAAGGGGCGCGCGCGCATCAAGCGCACGATGTGGTCGCGCCGGGCTCAGGAATACGAAGCCAAGATCAACTCCGGCGACATCGTCGCAATCGCCGAGGTCGTCCGCGACCTCTACCGATCCGACACGCAGCCGGAGCAGTCCTATTCAGAGCGGCAACTCTATGAAGCGGCCCTGGATCGGCTTTCGCGCGAAATCGCGGCCGTGCAGCGCATTACGGAAACCGAAGCGGTTAAGGAGATCGAGGCGGCCTTGGCTAAGGGTCCGCGGCGCGGTCCAAAGCCCGAGGCGGAAGACGAATCCGTGGTGGCGGAAGAAGCCGCCTAACGTTTCGTCCCCTCGGGAAGATACACTCGCAAACGATACAGAAGCCCGGCGCTGCGCCGAGCTTTTTGCATTTGAGAAGTGGCTCCGGCAATCCGCTGGCTGATGGCGTCGGCTGCCGGCAAAACTCCCCCGATTAGTCATAAATTAAGCTTCATTTGAAAGGACATAAATCCGCGGAGTGTCAGGGAGCGTCGGGGGAATGAAGCGGAAAAAGGCCATCAAGCGCGGCCGGGCCATTCCGATTCTTGCGGCTGCTGGTATTGGGTATCTGATCGGCAATTGGCATGCCGCCGCGCTACAGGGCAAAGAGCCATCCGGCACCCAATCGGCGGCGGCTACGGTAGCGCTTCGGTTCCCGCGCGATCTCAGGACGGCCCCGGTCGTACAGATGGCGAGCTATGCCGCGGCCGAAAATCCAGCGGACGATGCGCAGCTTGCGATTTTTGAACCTGAACCGATGGTTCCGACCGCCGCTTCATTGAACGCTGTCTCCCAAACCGCCGCTTTGACGTCTTCGCCGATAGGAGTATCGGCGGCCGCGCAAGCCTCGGATGGTCGTCTGCCCGAGGAAACAGCCGACATCGCTCCTCTGCCACCTGCGCCAGCGGTCTCCCGTGCCGTTGTTGCGCCTGTCGTGCCGAAGCCGATAAGCGTGGCCAAGGTCCGGTCCACACCCCCTCACCATCGAGCCAAACGCGCCGGCGACTTTCTTGACGACGCACAGATTGCCGACATCAAGCGGCGTTTGCATCTGACGCCGGATCAGGAGCGCATGTGGCCGGCGGTCGAAGCTGCCTTGCGCAATATCGGCGCCGAGAGAGCACGCGAGGCGCGTTGGCGGGGTACGAAGGGCGCCATCGATCCGAACAGCCCGCAGGTGGAAGATCTCAAGTCGGCGGCGATCCCGCTGCTGATGAGTTTCTCGGACGATCAGAAAGACGAGGTGCGGAACCTCGCCCGGAACATGGGCCTCAATCAATTGGCGTCCGAGTTCTGAGAATTCGATCTGACCAGATCAGCTCGCACCGCAGCCGCAGCGCCACCCGCTCCCGAGCCGTGCTCGCGGCGGCGTAATTCGTGTGCGCATTTCACGCCGAAAAGAGCCAGCACGATAAAAAATGCAAACTCGCCGACTTCCAGCCGGTTTGGTAGGTAGAAGGTGTAGAGAGGGTCATAAAGAAAATAGAGGGCGCACATTGCAGCAATAAGCGCGGACAGCAGCCCCGGCACACGGCCATAGAGGATTGCCAGCAGCGCGACCGGCAAGAGATAGAAGAAAACCGGGTGGCGTAAGCTATCCCCTGCGCGATTGAGATACCAAAGCGCTGCCGTTACCAAGCAAATCACCGCGAACGATACCGCGATGGGGATCGCTCTTGTCAGTTTTCTCATGCGTTCCCCAATGTCTGGGCGATCGAGCGCATCGTGGCGCGATCATAGCGCGGCAGCTGCCGTTGAACAGGCCGAATCTTAGAGCATTTTCCGGAAAAGTGGCCGCCGGTTTTCCGAAGAAAATGCGACCAAATCCATAAAATTGGAGCGCTGCCCGTTTCAACCTAATCGGCAAGCGCTCCAGGTTCTTGCGACCATGACCGCTGGAAGCGCGGAACCCTTGCCTACTCAACCACTACCTTAACCTCGCGGCCAGGGCTGAGCGTGTCGTCGGGGCCAAGTCCGTTGAGGACCCGGAACCGTTCGACGCGCCGGTCGGGAACGACCATGCGGCTCGCAAGCTTCTCGACCGTATCGCCGGGTCTGACTGTCACCACTTTGAGATGCAGCGGCTTGGCTCGGCTGATCTCGGCAAGGGTCATACGGCGGAACGTTCCGACCGACTCGCGGAAGCTTCGATCGTTCTGCGGCGTAAGGTTCTTGCTGGCGAAAACGAACCGGTAAACGTCGCTGCCAAAGCGAATAACGTACAGACGGAAATTCCATTCGTCGCCCTTGGCGGTGGCTGAAGCGCCCGGAAAGCCGTTGATGGTCATCTCGTGGACGCTACCGGCGTCGATGTTCTCGATCCAGCCGGAATTCAGGTACTGCGCAAGGGATTGCCCCGCAGGCACCTGAACGACGTCGAGCCGCAGTGCCGCGCCACCGCCGCGTTTGATGCCGAGGACGGCCTTGGCGGTGTTGTCGAGGGTGAACCCCTCGGGCGCCGTAAAGGTAAAGCCCAGCCGCGGATGCAAAAAGCGACGCCCGCGCACGAAGCCTTCGCTCGGGTCCTCGCCGAACACCATGCCGTCCAGATTAGCGAGGTAAGCATCGCGCGCCGCGGCAAGCCGCTGCGGCGTGTCCTCGGCTGCCGGCCTGTATTGGCCGGCAAGGGCCAGCGCATGAGCCATACGTTCCGGTGTCGCCGGATGCGAGGAGAGGAAGTCGGGCGCGGCCGGATTGAGCACCCCATTCGAGCGCGCCTTGAGTGCGGCATTGCGTTCCAAGGAGGCCAGAAAGCGCACCGAGCCATAGGGGTCCAAGCCCGCCCGTGCGGCAATGCCGATGCCGATTTCGTCCGCTTGCAGCTCCTGCTTTTGGGAAAATTTCGCCAGCTTAAGCTTTGACTTCGCCAACGCCAGCGCAGTCGCCTCCGGACCGCTGAGATCGGCCACGACTTCGTCGCCCAATTGCTCGTCCCGGACTTCCTGCTCGCGAAGCTCGGCGTGGCGGGCGATCACGTGTCCCATCTCGTGCCCGATGACCGCGGCGAGTTCGGATTCATCGTTGGCGAGCGCGATCAGACCGCGCGTGACGTAAAGCTGACCTGTCGGCAGAGCGAAAGCATTGACCGAGTCCGAATTGAGTATGGTGACCTTGTAGTGCAGGTCGGGACGCTGCGATGCGGCCACCAAGCGTTCGACCAACGTGTCGACCATGGCCTGAAGGCGCGGGTCCTTGTAGGCACCGCCGTAACTCGCCAGGATGCGCTGATGCTCGCGCAGCACTGCAGGCGACATCCCCGTGTCTGGCTGTTGTTGGGGTGTCTGCAGTAAAGATTTGAATCCGCTGTCGGGCAGCCGAGCGCCGCACGCGGCAAGCAAGAGCATGGCCAGTGCCATTCCGGCGCCGGCGAGCGCACGGCGCGCAGTATCGGCTCGTCCCCATCCCATCACCGTATCATCCGCCTATCGTCCGGACCGATCAGTTCGATCTGCTCCGGATACACCGCTTCAATCCATGGCGCATGCCAAAGGCCGCTCCCGGTGCCGGTCTCTGGGCCAGCCGCGGCGTTGCCATGCGCCTCGACCCAGCCGCGGACCCGCACGCGCCGGCCGGCAAGTGCTCGCAAATCAACGCCACCCGCCGCGAACTCGCGTTCGTTTCGCTTCCGAACCGTGACTGAAAAATCCTCCGACCAACGGCGGCCGAAGTTAATGTAGAGCGTGGGTCCGCTCGCGTGGACGGATACGACGCGGCCTTCGACCAGCGCAAAACGGCTGCGTTGCGCCACTATATCAGCCGGCCTGTCCGCCGAAATCGGCTGATAATAGGAAAGCGCCCATAGACCAAGCTTGGCGCGGCGCGCCGCATCCTCGCGGCGCAAGAGTTCGTAAGCGCAGGTCAGGGAGCCGATATCGTCGGCAACACGCGCGAAGCCCGCCGACACCATGTCGGCTTCCACCGAATGCCGTGAACCTCCGCGTGAGGTCTCCGCGTAGGCGACAGTTCGCCCGTATCGGTCCAATTTGAAATCCGCCTGACGCAATACGACCTGAGCCCCGGCCATCAAGTTCGCAAGCGCAACCTCGGCGGCGACGCCACCGGGAGCCGCAGGTAGATCGCCCGTTCTCGGCAGCAACGGCACTTCAACGGCCGCTAGATGCACCGTCCGGCCATCGTCAAGCGCAAAGTCGCGGCCATCGACGACGCTGCTAACATGGTCGCGCACGATCTCTCGCCCGCCGCATGGCGTAACGGGCGCCGCGCTCGCGGAACCGCTCTGTTTCTGCGCCGCCGCCGGAATGGCGCCAAACGCCAAAGCCAATCCGGGCGTCACGAGGACCGCCAAAATCCAACCCCATCCACCCGTCATGCCGACAAGCGAACGGCCGGAATACGGCGGCACTGCGGCGATATTTTCAATCTTCAGAACGGCAATCTTCAGAACGAGCGCCCGGATCAAATAGGACTTCAGGCCACAAGGAAGCGCCGGATTCATGAAGCGATGCCGCGAATTGAGAGCCAAACGATCGATAGTAGAAAGGGTACGTTGTCCCGCGGCCTTTTTCGCCATATCGACGTGATCGCCCGGCGAAATGTGGGCTGCAGCCAACTTCCGGACGGACTTGCGGATCAATTATGCGCTTGCTAAGCCAGCCGCGAAACCAAGCGCGGGCAGGAGCCGCTTTTCGGATGGTGTCGTTGACCTGGAGACAGGTGGATTCCGCGGTTGACGATCTGCGCGGCGGCATTTCCTCCTGGCGGCTAAGTCAATTTCTGGCGTGGCAGGACATCAAGCAACGCTATCGACGTTCCACGCTTGGCCCGGTCTGGCTGACGCTTTCCTTCGGCGTTCAGATTCTCACGATGGGTTTTCTGAGTGCGTTGCTGCTCGGCGGCACGATCCAAAAATCGGTTCCGTATGTGTGCGCCGGCATGCTGTTCTGGACCTTGATCACGCAAACGATCAATGACGGCGCCGATCTCTACGTATCATCATCGCGCTATATCACGCAGATCAAATCGCCACTGACCGTTTTTCTGCTGCAGGTCATTTGGCGCAATCTCATCATCACGGCGCACAATGCGACGATCTACCTGCTTATCGCGGCAAGTTTCGTGGTTATCCCCAGTGCCGCTATGCTGCTTTGGCTGCCGGGTCTGGCGCTGGACGTGGTCTGTCTGTCGTGGATCGCTCTGATCGCGGCCGTCGTGTCGGCGCGCTATCGCGATATCCCTATAATTATTCAGAATATTCTTACCATTCTGTTCTGGTTTACCCCTTTGATGTACTTTCCCGACCAGCTCCACGAGCACCGGTTCATTGCCGACTACAATCCGTTCACCCACCTGATCGCGCTCGTGCGGGAGCCGCTGCTCGGTGGCGTGCCGACGCTCAACGATTGGCTCGTCGTCCTGGCGCTCACGGTCGTTGGTTGGATCGGCACATTCCTGTTTTTCGCCCGGTTCCGCGCTCGCATCGTCTATTGGCTTTAAGTCCGCGATGCTCTCCCTCGTCGGCAAAGACATCCATGTCGAATTTCCGATCTACGACGCGCGTGCCCGGTCGCTGAAATACTCGCTGGGCGTCGGCAAGATCGCCAAGGGTCTCAATCGCCTCACCAATAGAACGCTCAATGTCGGCGGCCAGATCGGCATGGGCGAGTCCGGCAAGGTCGTGATCAAAGCGCTGGACGGAGTAAGCTTCGAAATTTGTGAAGGCGACCGGATCGGCCTCTTGGGTCACAACGGTTCCGGCAAGACCACGCTGCTGCGAACGCTCGCCGGCATCTACGAGCCGACCGGCGGCGAAATCCGCGCGAGCGGCGGGTGTTTCCGCTATTCGATCTGCAGCTCGGTATGGATCAGGACGCGACCGGCATCGAAAACATTTGGATGCGCGGCAAGATGCTGGGCCTGAGCGACCGCGAGATCGGTGACGCGCTCGACGATATCGCGGAGTTCACCGAGCTCGGCGAATTTCTGCAAATGCCGACGCGAACCTATTCGATGGGCATGATGTTACGGTTGGCATTTGCTATTTCCACCGCGATCACGCCGGAAATCCTGGTTCTCGACGAGATGATCGGAGCCGGCGACGCGTCGTTTGTCGCCCGCGCCGACGCGCGGCTGAAGAATTTTTTGAGCAGAACCGGCATCCTGGTGCTGGCCAGCCACGCCCTGCCGATGTTGCGCCAATGGTGCAACAAGGGGATGCTGCTTCAGCACGGCAAGCTGATCGCCTCCGGGCCGCTTGAGGAAGTCATCGCGCGTTACCAGGACGCGCTCGATTAGTAGCCGCCTCGTCGAAGCTTTCACACTCGTTCTTCCGGCAAACGGCCGCATGACGGAGCCGCCGTACTTGCGCTAATGTCGGGCTGAAACGATTGATCATGGAGCGACCGACGTGCTGGCGCCCGCTGCCTCAATGAAGAGCCGCATCGCCATGTACAATGGCAATGCGCTCAAGATCGGCCTGTTCGGCACCAATTGCTCCTCGGGCCGTTCCGCCACCAAGGTGCCGGAGCGCTGGTCGGCAAGCTGGGAGGATTGTCTCGCGCTGGCAAAACTCGGCGACGCGGCAGGTCTCGATTTCATGCTGCCGATCGCGCGCTGGAAGGGCTATGGCGGCGAAACCGACTTCCATGGCGTAACGCTCGAGACGATCACCTGGGCGGTGGGGCTGCTCGGAGCCACTCAGCGCATGACCATATTCGGCACGGTGCATGCGCCGCTGTTTCATCCGCTCATCGCCGCCAAGGAATTCGTCACCGCCGACCACATCGGCCAAGGCCGCATGGGCATGAACATCGTCTGTGGCTGGAACGAAGGCGAATTCGACATGTTCGGCGTCAAGCAGCGCGACCATGATGAGCGTTACCAATATGCCCAGGAATGGATCGACGTGCTCAAGCAAGCATGGACCCGCGATGACACATTCGACTTCGACGGCAAGTATTTACATTTGAAGTCGGCGCGTGCCTTCCCGAAGCCCTACGGCGGCACGCGCCCGCTGATGATGAACGCCGGCTCCTCCGATGTCGGACAGGCGTTCGCGCTGCGCAATTGCGACGCGTTTTTCGTCGCCACCGCCGGCTCGCGCACCTCGCTTGGCGGTAATGCCGCGAAGGTGGCGGAGATCAAGGCGCAGGCGCACTCGCTCGGCCGCGAGATCGAAGTGTTCACCGTCGGCCAGGTGATCTGCCGGCCGACCCAGAAGCAGGCAGAGGATTATTATCAGCACGCCATCCTCGACAATGCCGACTGGGGCGCCATCGACGGCATGTTGGCGAATAAGAGCATCACGCCGCAAACTATTCCGCCGGAAGAATACTACGCCAAGCGCCGCTATTTCGCCGCCAATGCGGTCGGTGGCTATCCATTCGTCGGCACCCCCGACAAAGTGGCGGAGGAATTGTCCTTTATCAGCCAAGCCGGCGTGCGCGGCATCGGACTCTCGTTCGTCAATTATCTCGACGAAGTGCCCTATTTCTGCGACGAGGTGCTGCCGCGGCTGGAGCGCGCCGGCGTCCGGATGAAGCAGTGAATGGTTTTGCTGAAGGCGAACTGACCCGGCGCCTCACCTACCCTGAACGGCGAGCGCGTCCCGTCGCACAAGCCTGCTCGCGGTCGACAGCCCCGCGAGCCAATCGCCGCCGCCACGCCGGGATGCGTCCGTCAGCGCTCGGCTGATAGAAAACGCTGAAGCGGTTCACGACTTCGGCAAACGCCGCAGCGTCGGCTGGTTTTTTCACCTCGAACGAATCGAAGCCGGCGCGGATCAGAAAGAGAAATTGATCGCGAAGGACGTCGCCGGTGGCGCGGAGTTCGCCGCCAAAACTGTAACGCTCGCGCAGCTGGCGGGCCTGGCTATAGGCACGGCCATCGCGAAATTTCGGGAAACTAAGCGCAACGAGAGCGACGTGACCGAGCCACGGCTCCAATTCGGCGACGCGGCGGTCGTTGGGCCACAGGATGCCGAGCGAGCCGTCGCGCTTGATCAGCGCATTCGGATCGGCCAGGAACCGCTCGGCCGTAACGATCACCGGTAGACGATCTGGAATAGGGGCATCATCAGCGATGCGAACGTAGCGATCCTCGACAATACGCCCGCCTTTAACGAACGGCATAGACGCGCTCCCTGAATGGTTCAATGCCGGCGCGCTCGAGCGTCTCGATGAAGAGTTCATCCGGCCGCTGTCGCAGCTCGAGGTAGGTGGCCGCGATGTCCTCGACGACGTCGGCGACCTTCGCATAAGGCACCGCCGGTCCGATCAACGTGCCGAGCATCGCATTCTGGTCGGCCTTGCCACCGAGCGTGATCTGATAAAACTCTTCCCCGTTCTTTTCCACGCCGAGAATGCCGATGTGCCCGACGTGATGATGACCGCAAGCATTGATGCAGCCGGAAATGTTGATGTGGAGGCGGCCAAGATCGCGCTGCAGATCGAGATTGCCGAAGCGCCGCATGATCTCCTGCGCGATCGGGATCGAACGCGCGTTCGCAAGGCTGCAATAATCGAGGCCAGGGCAGGAGATGATGTCCGACACAAGTCCGATATTCGACAAGGCAAGCCCGGCGGCCTGAAGCTCGCGCCAGAGCGCCGGCAGGTCGCGCTGTGCGACATGCGGCAATACCAGGTTTTGCTCGTGCGCGATGCGAGCTTCGCCGAATGAATAGCGGTCGGCGAGATCGGCGATGGTCTCCATCTGCTCCGCGGTAGCGTCGCCCGGCGTGCCGCCCTCGGCCTTAAGCGACAGGGCGACGATAGCATAGCCCGGCACCTTGTGATTGGAGACGCAATTGTTCATCCATGCGTCGAAACGGCGGTCGGCGCGGCGCGCCTTGGTGATTTCCGGCGGATTGTCATCGAGTTTTTCGTAGTCCGGATAGCGGAAGCGCCCGGCGATCTCGGTGACGGCAGCGTCATCAAGCGCCAGCGGCCCGTCCTTGATGGTCTGCCATTCCGCCTCGACTTCCTTGGCGAAAGCTTCGGGACCGAG
Source organism: Xanthobacteraceae bacterium (assembly GCA_050725855.1). Taxonomy (GTDB): domain Bacteria; phylum Pseudomonadota; class Alphaproteobacteria; order Rhizobiales; family Xanthobacteraceae; genus BOG-931. The sequence continues at coordinate 15,604 of JBOHIU010000069.1, forward strand.
ATCGTGCACCAGAATTTTGATGCGCGCTTTCCAGATGTTGTCGCGGCGGCCGAACTGATTATAGGTGCGCAACACTGCCTCGACGTAGCTCAGCAGGTCGCGCTTGGCCAAGAATGGCCTGATCGTTCTGGCGAGATATGGCGTGCGGCCAAGCCCACCGCCGACCATCACCTCGAAACCTAATTCACCGGAATCGTTCCGGTGCATTTGGAAGGCAAGATCGTGGATGCGCAATGCGGCACGGTCATTGACCGAAGTACCTACCGCGATCTTGAACTTGCGCGGCATGAACGAGAATTCCGGATGCAGCGTGACATGCTGGCGGATCACTTCAGCCCAAACCCGCGGGTCCTCGATCTCGTCCGGCGCGACGCCTGCCCATTGATCGGTGGTGATGTTGCGCACATTGTTGCCGGACGTCTGCATACCGTGCATGCCGACGCGAGCGAGATCGGCCGTGGCGTCGGGCAGCTCGGCAAGCTTGATCCAGTGGAACTGAATATTCTGCCGCGTGGTAAAGTGGCCGAAGCCGCGGTCGTATTTGCGCGCGACGTGAGCAAGCATGCGCAATTGTGCGGTCGACAATGTGCCGTAGGGATTGGCAATCCGCAGCATATAGGCGTGCAGCTGCAGATAGACGCCGTTCATCAGCCGCAGCGGCTTGAATTCGTCCTCGGTCAACTCGCCCGACAGGCGGCGCGCCACCTGGTCGCGGAATTCGGCGACCCGCTCCGCAATCAGCGTGCGGTCGAACTCGTCATACAGATACATGGGCGGGCTCCGCGGTGGCCTTCCTCGGGCCGTGCTCCACGGTGGGACCGATAGCACGAATGAGTTCGCGCAGGTTGCCAGGCCGTGCCCGGCCGTCGCCGGCTAATCTCACGGGTGCAACATAGGGACCGACAGCGGAGATAGCGTCGGCGGCGGCAGCCGCGAGAAGGTCGCGGGCGATCACGGCCGACGTTGCGATCGCGGCATCGTCAAGCCGCGTTGCCCAGCCGCCATCAGCGCGGCGGTAAACCACGGCGCCGTCGGTAACGCGATTGGCGGTGATCACCACCGGGCCGGCGATCCTGATTTTCTGGTCCAGAGGCGATGTCATGCCGCGATCTCCTGATATGCATCCTTGCGTTCGGCAATACCGCGCCACGCGTCCGACCGCGCGACGGCAAGGCCCACGATCAACAAGCCGGGACCTTCTCCGGCGAGCGCAGCCAGCGTGGCGATCTCATCGAGACGGCCGACCAGGGCATTCGAATCCTGACGGGTGCCGCGAACCAGAACCGCCGCCGGCGTGCTCGGCTCGCGCCCGGCGGCGATCAAGCCGTCGCAGACGGACGCCGCTTTGCCGAGGCCCATATAGACGACCAGCGTCGTTTTGGAATCGGCGTAGCGCGACCACTCGGTCGTTTCTGCGGCGTCGGCATGCTGCGCGCTGACGAAGCTCAATTGCGTCGCTTCACTTCGGAATGTCAGCGGCAGGCCGGCTTCCGCGGCACAGCCGATCGCCGCCGTCACTCCGGGCACCACGACGACTTCAATCCCGGCGCGCCGCAGATATTCAAGCTCCTCGCCGCCGCGGCCGAAGATGAATGGATCGCCGCCTTTAAGCCGCACGACTTTACGGCCCCGGCGGGCGGCCTCGGCGAGTGCCTTGTTGATCGCATCCTGCCCGATGCCCGGCCCACCATTGCGTCTGCCGACCGGAATGCATTCAGCGTCGCGGCGGGCGCGACCGAGAATTTCGGCAGTCACGAGTTCGTCGTAGAAGATGACGTCGGCGTCCTGCAGCGCCTGCAGCGCCCGCAGCGTCAGCAGGTCCGGATCCCCCGGGCCTGCTCCGACCAGGAAGACAACGCCGGATTCGGTGTTTGTCTGGTCGGAACGTTCAAGTGCGTGGGCGAGCGCGGCCTCCGCTTCGCGCCAGCGGCCGCCGAGCGCCGCAGCACCGATCGGACCATCCACGATGCGCTCCCAAAAGCGCCGCAGCACACCCGCACCGCCGCGCGCATGCGCCGCGCGCTGCCGGAAGCGGCCCATCAATGCGGCGAGATGGCCTATGCGTTCAGGCAGCAACGCCTCGATGCGTTCGCGCAGCCGCCGCGCCAACACCGGCGATGCACCGCCGGTACCGATAGCAACCACGACCTCGCCGCGATCCACGATGGCTGGAAAGATGAATGTCGACAGATCGGGACGGTCGACAACATTCACAGGGACGTTGCACGAGCGCGCACGCGCGGAGACCTCGTCATCAAGCTCATCGCCCGATGCTGAAATCACCGCGGCAAATGCGGAAAGCTCAGCTTGGCGCGGATCGCTGCCGACAATTTCAACCTGTCCGGATGGCAGACCCGCGACCGCGCTCTCAGCCAGGTGCGAGCGGTTCGCATACCAGCGCACCCGCGCACCCGCCGACAGCAGGAGCCGCAGCTTGTTCTGCGCCGCGATACCAGAGCCGACGACAGCGGTCTCGGCGCCGCGAAGGTCGAGAAAGATCGGCAGGAAATGCATCGACCAATATTTCCGCTCTGAGAGAACACCCTTCCATATATGAGCGAAAAATTGGTTTCAAATAGAAGAATATTCTGTCACGGCTCAGCAACCACGGAGAAAAACGATTCTGCAAATCGGCCCAAAACGAGACGTGCGTCTCGTCCGCCTTCTGAACGGCGAGATATGCCCGCTCATCGGTGGTCGACCACCCGATCGATTCTTGATAGCGAAAGTCGGAATTCGCAAAATGCAACGATCTGAGGTGAGGCCAGCCCATGAATACGCAAATTCGTCCACCGCGCATCGGCCCGCAGCCCTGGGACGTGGTGCGCGGCAAACTCGACCAGTCGCTGCCGTTCGCCAATATGCGGGACACGCCGTATTACCGCGACGCAGTGTGGGAGCAGTTCCCCGAGGCGGAATACAAGCGCCGCTACAAAGCGCTGCGGGCGAAAATGCGCGAACAAAACCTCGACGTGATCATCGTACCCGGTGGTCCGAGCCACTGGAGTTTCGGCGGCGGCATGCTGTGGCTCACGGGTCATTGGGAATGGCATGCGCTGTCCAGCTATGTGCTGGTTCCATTCGAAGGCGAGCCGACGTTGATCTATTCGATGGGCGGAACGCACGCCGAAGCGGTACGCCGCCAAGTCGAAGTCGCGATCAAGGACGTGCGCCACAGCCGCAGCGGTCGTTACGCCGATGTCATGGTCGAACGCATCCGCGAACTGAAACTCGAGCGCGGGCGCATCGGCCTGATGGAAATCGATCCGCGCCACGGAGATTACCTGCCGGTCAATCAATACAACGTACTGCGCGATAATCTGCCCGGCGCCGAGCTCATCTTTACCAAGGGCTTCTTGCACGAACTGCTCTCGATCCACAGCGCCGACGAGCTTGACTGCGTGCGCAAGGCCGGCGCGTTGTGCAAGAACGCCATGGACGCGATGGTGGCCCGCGCCCGGACGGGCGTGAAGGAATACGAGCTGCGGGCCGCGGCCGGCGCGGCCATTCTCGAAGGCGGTGGCGATATCGATTTTCTCATCATCGGTTCGACCTCGATGGCAAACCCATCGATGATTTTCGGCAATCCCCGCCCGTCCAGCCGCGTGCTGCAGAAGGGCGATATCATCAACATGGAGCTTGCCGCGGGCTATCGCGGCTATACCGCGCAGATCGGCTCACCGATCTGCGTCGGCGAGCCGACCGAGATGGTGAAAAGGTTCTGGAGCGAAATCACCCTGCCCGGCTATTGCCGCATCGTCGCCGAGATCGCGCCGGGAAAGCCGGCGGAGAACATGCGGCTTGCCAGCAGATTTTTTCGCGACAACGGCTATCAGTCGCGGCCGACCCAATGCCACGGTATCGACCTCGTTACCGATCAGCCGCACGTCGTGGCCGAGCACGTTGCCGCGGAAAAATTCGAGGAAATCCTCCAAGCCGGGATGGTGATCATGGCCGAGCCGAATCCGATCACGCCCGATGGCCTGTTCGGTATCTTCCTCGGCCACACTTTCATCGTCACCGAGACCGGACACGAAGTCGTCGACGATTTCCCGCTGGAGATCGCGGTGGCAGGGACGTAATCGTCGCCCCTCCTTGACGTTCGCGCCGCGCAAAGGCCTCACGACGGAACTGCCCCGGCGCAGGCAGTATTGAGGGCGAACTGTCCCAGGCCGCTCTGCCGCGCAAAAGCGGTTCGCGGGCACACCTGAGAGGCTGATTCCCGCCGTATTGCGGCAACCGACCGCCGGCATTGAGCCTCGACAAGTGCCCTGAAACGCTTCTAAGAGTAGGAAATACATCAGTGTGCCGTGAGCCCGCCGGAACTACGCCCATGACCGATCGGACGAATTTCCCCGTCAATTACCGCGCCTATTTCACCGATGCGCTCGACCGGCTGAATGCGGAGCGGCGCTATCGGGTGTTCGCCGATCTCGAGCGTATTGCCGGCCGCTTCCCGCACGCCATCTGGCATTCCCCGGATGGACCCAAAGGTGTCGTGATCTGGTGTTCCAACGATTATCTCGGCATGGGCCAGCATCCCAAGGTCATAGGCGCCATGGTTGAGACCGCAACCCGCGTGGGCGCCGGCGCCGGAGGGACCCGCAATATTGCCGGCAACAATCATCCGCTGGTCGAACTCGAGCGCGAGCTGGCCGATTTGCACCGCAAGGAAGCGGCGCTTGTATTTAGCTCCGGATATGTGTCGAACGAGACCGGCATCTCGACGCTGGCGCGGCTGATGCCGAATTGCCTCATCCTCTCGGATGCCTGGAACCACAATTCCATGATCGAGGGCGTGCGCCAGGCGCACTGCGACAAGCAGATCTTTCGCCACAACGACATGGCGCACCTTGAGGAACTGCTTGCCGGCGCCGATCCGGCGCGGCCGAAGCTCATCGTGTTCGAAAGCCTCTATTCGATGGATGGCGATATCGCACACATCAACAGCATCTGCGATCTCGCCGAACGCCATGGCGCCATGACGTATGTGGACGAGGTGCACGCGGTCGGGATGTACGGCGCGCGCGGCGCCGGAATCGCCGAGCGCGATGGCGCCATGGGCCGCATCGATGTCGTCGAAGCCACCCTCGCCAAGGCGTTCGGCTGCGTCGGCGGCTACATCGCCGGCGGCGCGGTCATCATCGATGCGGTGCGGTCCTATGCGCCAGGCTTCATTTTCACCACGGCATTGCCGCCGCCGGTCGCTGCCGCAGCCACTGCTGCGATCCGGCATCTGAAGACGTCAAACTGGGAACGGATACGGCATCAGGACCGCGCGGCGCGCACCAAGTCCGTATTATCGGCGGCGCGGCTGCCCGTGATGAGGAGCCCCAGCCATATCGTCCCTGTTTTCGTCGGCGAGCCGGAGCTTTGCAAGGAAGCCAGCGATCTTCTCCTCGCCGACCACGGCATCTATATCCAGCCGATCAATTATCCGACGGTACCGAAAGGAACCGAGCGGCTGCGCATCACGCCCAGCCCCTATCATGACGACGCGCTGATCGACGCGCTCGCCGAAGCCCTGGTCGATGTCTGGCAGCGGCTCAAGCTGCCGCTGAAGGCAAGCGCGCTGGCGGCGGAATAAACGTTGTCCTCCCGACGGCGCCAGGGCGGCGCCGCTGGCTTCGATGACGCTGCTTATCGGCGTCGCCTTCGGCCAGCGCTCCACAGAGTCTTTCAGGTCAAGCGAGACGCGTTTCTTCCGCCACGACACTTTTGACGCGGCTGCGGCGCTGAAGCAAAATGCGATCGGCAACATTCAGCGGGTGAGGAGCGACCAGGATGAACATCCCGATAAACATGCGCGGCACGTCACTCGCAACCGGCGCCGCGTTCACGAAGGCTGAATACGAAAAATGGCGCAAGGTCATCCTCGATGGCCGCATCACGCTGGAGTGAGATCGCTCCCATAGACGCTCATCTGTCTTCGGAGCCCGAGGACGAAGTCGTGGGCAAGGCGACAGGAGCACCGCCTCACTTCAGAAGCCGTAATCGACGGAGGAACGAAACGCAGCGCTCGGCCTTGTCGGAGCGGAGTTCGTGCATGAAGCAGATGATCAATCCATTGCAGATGTGGAGCGCATGGGTCGCTTTATCGGCGCAAAGCGCGCGGCTGGGATGGGAAGCGCAGAATGTCATGACGCTTCGCCTGGCGAGGCTGGCGCTCGGCGGGCCGCGGGCACGATCCGAGGCGCAGCGGATGGTGAGCGAAAAGGTCGCGGCTGTCGCTGAGGCGCAAGTATCAGCTGCCGCAGCTGTCATCCGCGGCGGCGCCCCCGACCCACGTATGGCCAAGAAGGTCCTTGGCGTGTACCAGCGCCGCGTGCGGAAGAATCGTCGCCGTCTGACGCGATGAAGACAGGATCGGCCTGCGGAGCAGGTCCGACGCGCTCTTCTGCTTCCGGCCTTGCAGCTTTACTGAGCTGTCAGGGCTGTTTCGCTCATTTTTCGAACCGCATGGTCGGCCACCTGCGTCGAGCGTTCCGATGTCTTTCGTGCACTTTCGAGAAACGCCTCGAAATGATCGCGCGCCATCTGCGTTTGCAAGGCCATCCACTCTTGCAAACTTCGACATTCGAGCAGCCGGTCGAAGTGTTCCAGATTGTGTTGCACCCGATCCTGGGCGAACTGCAGCCATTCGCCCGAAAGATCCTGCAGACCGTCGCTGATGAGGGTCGTCGTCTCCAGCATGGCCTGCACATTGCCGGAGGATTGTTGTAGCGTTTGCCGTGCGGTGTCCCCGGTAAGGCCGAACATTTTGGACAGTCTGTCCAGTGACTGTTCCGCAATCCGGTTTGCGGCATCGGTGCCGCTGCGCCAGGAATTCAGAACGCGCTCCGAACCGCGCTGAGCGGCCTCGGCTCCGCTGCGTCCAGACCGTTCCACCGCATCGGCGATGACCCGGCCAGACCGGGCAGTTTGATCTGCCGCCTTGCGGGTCGCTTCGCGTCCGGCCTCATTGGACTCGTGCTCAGTTTGGCGTACCGCCATGCTGTTCTCCTTTGTGGGATCATGTAATCCCTGGAATTGTCTGAGTAACAAGGCGGCCGCCCCGGCGTTCCGGGAACTGATCAACTCTTGTCGACTTCCGAACATCGCAGAAAACGCGCCGGCGCGGACCGTCCGATGTTCCCTTTTCAACCTGCTCAGTTTGTCGCGGGTTCCGCCCCTTGCGACTGATTGCCGCTTTCAATAGATGAAACCATCGTCAGGACTGTCGGCAGTTACCGCTCAAATTCCGCGACGCGAAGGAAAACGAAAGTTCCAAATCAGCAATCCTCTTGGCGAGGCCTGTGGTAATGCTCGATTTGGTGGGGGCATTCGGCGGCTCTCCCCGTCGTCCGGCAGAACAGGTGCACAGTTCCGTTGCAATCATCCTGCCTGCTGTCTGCACGGTGTTCACCGTAATCGCGAAAGGCGGCCGAGCGTGGCGATCGTAAAATACCATTCGAAAACGCGTGAATTCGTGGTCGAGAATCCTCCTGCGACCGATCCAGAACCCGAAGTTTCGGTCGAGGTCCTGCGGCAACGAGTCCGGCAACAGCAGATTCTGGCCGACTTCGGCGTTCTCGCCCTGAAGGGATCGCCGCTACCCGAATTGCTCGACCAATCGACGCGATCCGTCGCGGACGGACTCGGAGCGGAATTCGCGAAGATCCTCAGATACTTGCCCGAGGACCAGAGATTCCTCGTGTGCGCCGGAGTGGGTTGGGACGAGGGCGTCGTCGGCACGGCCACGGTCGGCGCAGATACTGCCTCTCCCGCGGGCTACGCATTGAAAACCGGCAAGGCCGTCATCTCGAACCACCTGGACATCGAAGAGCGGTTTCGCACCCCCGAGCTCCTGATCCAATACGGCATCCGCCGCGCCATGAACGTCATCTTGGGCGGCGAAGGAGTCCCATTCGGCGTTCTTGAAGTCGACAGCCGCTCCGAACGCGAATTCAGCGAGAGCGACATCGTCTTTCTTCGCGGGATTGCCAATATCCTCGGCATGGCGATCGAACGCCAGCGCATCGAAGAAAACCTCCGCAAGGCGGTCGACCGGCAGGACATGCTGATGCGGGAGGTCAATCACCGCGTCAACAACAGTCTGCAGATCGTCGCGTCCATGCTGCATCTGCATTCTTCCATCTCTGAAAGCGAGGACGTGCGGCATGAGTTGCGGCAGGCCGGCAGCCGCATAACCGCGATCGCGCGCGCCCATCAGCGGCTATACAGCGGCGACGCAATAGAGGCACTCGACTTGGGCGCCTATGTGCGGGATGTGTGCAAAGACATTGGCGCGGCGACTCCCGAGTGCGAGATCGCCGTCGACGCCGAGACTGGCATTCTTATTCGGACCGACCGAGCCATTCCGGCCGCTCTCCTGGTGAACGAACTGATCACGAACGCGGCCAAATACGCGTATCCTGACGCCGACTGCAAGGTCTGGGTGACGTTGTCCTGCGAGTCGAAAGGCTCGGCGGTGATTTCCGTGAGGGACGAGGGCGTCGGCCTGCCTGCCAATTTCGATCTGAAATCAGGCCGGCTTGGCATGCGCCTTGTGAATTCTTTCGCGCAACAGCTTCAGGGCGAGCTGCAGATTTTGCGCAAAGATCCGGGCACCGAATTCGTATTGAATTTCCCCCTCGATAGTTGATCAAGGATCGCTACGGTCCGCATCGCTATGCGCTAGTCGTGCTGGGGTATGGCTGCCTTCAGATCAGATCATTCTGACTAGGCCCAAACCTCGCGGGCAATCTCCACCACCATGCGCAGCTTCGCCCATTGCTCGTCCTCGGCCAAAACATTGCCCTCCTCGGTGGAGGCGAAGCCGCATTGCGGCGACAGGCAGAGCTGGTCGAGGTTGACGTATTTGGTCGCTTCCTCGATACGCCGTTTGATCTCGTCCTTCTTTTCCAGGGCGCCGGACTTGGTTGTGACCAGTCCAAGCACAACGATCTTGTTGCCTTTGGGCAGAAAGCGCAACGGCTCGAAACCACCGGCGCGCGCGCTGTCGTATTCGAGGAAATAGCCGTCATAGTTCAACGTGCCTAGCATCGTCTCGGCGACCGGCTCGTAGCCGCCTTCGGAAATCCAGGTCGAACGGAAATTGCCGCGGCATACATGCGTGGTGATCGTCATGTCGGCCGGTTTGCCTTCGAGCGCGCCATTGATGACCCGGGCATAATCCTGTTGCAGACGATCGGCATTCAATCCGCGATCGCGCGCCTTTTTCAATTCCGCCTGCGAGCACAAATAGGCCCATGCCGTATCGTCGAATTGCAGATAGCGGCAGCCGGCAGCGTGGAAGCCGCGGATCGCCTGTCGGTAGGTGTTGGCCAGATCGTCGAAGATGGCGTCACGGTTGGCATAGTACTTGGTATCGACGGCGGTCAGCTCGAGACGGAAGTGCAGCGTCGCCGGGCTCGGAATGCACATTTTCGGAGTCACGCGGGTGTGATCTTTGAGAAACTTGAAATGTTCGAGCATGGGATGGTTGGCGGCGAAGCCGAGCTTGCCGGTGACGCGGATGCTCTCCATCCGGCTCTGAACCCCGTGAAACTGGATGCCGTGGTCGAGCGTGTAACGCTCCATGCCGTCGAGCAGGCCGTAGAAATCGAAGTGCCACCAAGAGCGGCGGAATTCGCCGTCGGTCGCGACCTTCAGCCCGACCTCCTCCTGCTTCTTGATGATCTTCTCGACCTCGCGGTCCTCGACTTCCTTAAGCTGAGCGGCGCCGATCTCGCCCTTCTCGTGCCTGGCGCGGGCCTCCTTGAGCGGCGCAGTACGCAGAATCGAACCGACCACGTCGGCGCGAAAAGGCGGCTTGGTTTTGGTCGTCATCGGCGTCTCTCCTCGAAATTATTGGCGCCTAACAAGCCGGACCGGCGCGCTTCGTCAACCGCAAAGCTGCGGCCGGACACCTGATGGGCTCCGGCCCAATAGAGATCGCGCCATCATCTGCGGAAAGAGGATGATCCAATGATCGGGAGATTTGAAGTTGAAGGGGGCTGCCGCGGGTACCGGATACTCCGCTTCGGAGCATCACGATTATTCGATCTCGATCGTTACTTTGCCATCCACCACCGTCGCCGGATAGGTCTTGACCGGCACCATGCAGGGCGGCGCCACCACCTCGCCGGTGCGGACGTTGAACTGGCCGTTATGAAAATTGCATTCGATGACGTCGTCTTCGAGATAGCCTTCCGACAGCAAGCCCGGGCCGTGCGTGCATTGGTCGTCGGTGACGAAGAACTCGCCGTCGACATTGAATACCGCGAGGGCCAAACCCTCGGTCTCGACCCTGAGCGCCGCGCCGAGGGCAACGTCGTCGGTATTGCACAGTTCGATACGCTTGGCGAGCATGGAAGAACAGCTTTCGGTGACTTGCCTGGCGGAATGAACGGCCCTTATACCCAATGCGCGAGATAATGAAATATCCTAGCCGGACAGCCATATCTAATGGTCTGATTCTGACATTCGCCTCCGGGTTCGGCAGGGCCTGATGCGAATGTTAGAATCAATGGACCATTAGCAAAGTACAAGTGCTAGTCGAGCCTTGGATTTGACATTCGCTTTAGAGTTGGCGGCCAGGCAAATAGCGAATGTCAAATCCGCTCCACTAGCGAGGCCACGGAGATCGGACATGCAAAGCGAATCGGCGCGGATGAGTTCGGCGGCGGAGGCTAAATTCCGCATCAACCGCCCCAACTCGCAGCCGCGAACGGTCAAGGTGATCGCGCTCGATGCGCCGAGCGAGGCCGTGGTCAAAGCCTTGGCCGAGGTGCCGTGGCAGCGCGCGAGCTTTCTCACCGCCTCCGCGTTTTCCGGGGCGCCATCGCGGGACAAACCGTTCTCCATGGGCGGCTGGCTCAACGATCTTGCCGGCCGCACCAAGGATCTGGTCGACGAAGTCAACTCGGCCGATCTCGTGGTGATGGTCGCGACCGCCGGTGAGAGCGCAGCCGCCGCTTCCATCATCGGCGAGGCCTGCAACGTCAAACACGTGATGACTACCGCGCTCGTCCTTGGCGGCGCCAATTCGACCGACGAGGCGCTGTCGAAGATGCTGGCGCAACTGCGCCCGCACGCCATGATGCTCGTCATTTCCGGCGCCGACGAGTACATCAAGGACATGCTCACGGCGCTGCGCGCCTGAGAGCGGCAGGCGGCGCGCGGCCTTCATGTCGGATCAGCAGACGGCCAGAAGAATCATCGTGATCGGCGGCGGCCCGGCCGGCGTATTCGCCGCCATCGAGGCGAAGCGCACCGATCCGGCGGCGCATGTGCTTCTTCTCACCGACGAGGCCTGCGAGCCGTACGAGAAGCCGCCGCTGTCGAAGGCGGTGCTCACCGGCAAGGCGCTGCCCGAGCATGCGCTGATCGCCGGTCCCAACGGTATTGCGGCGCACGGTATCGTGGCCGAGCGCACCGCGCAGGTCAGCGCAATCGATCGCGTCGCGCGCGAGGTCGTCGCCAATGGCCGGCGTTACCGATACGATGCGCTGGTGCTTGCCACCGGATCGCTGGTGCGCGAATTGAAGCAACTGCCGCCGGGCACCGACCGCGTGCACTATCTGCGCACCGAGGCCGAGGCCCGCGCGCTGGCGGCGGCGTTGCGGTCCTGCAAACATTTGGTCGTGATCGGTGGCGGACTGATCGGCCTTGAAGCAGCGGCTTCGGCGGCGAATCTCGGCATCCGGACCACGGTGCTGGAAGTCGCCCCCCGCATTCTGACCCGAGTCTGCGATGAAGAGACGAGCGCGTTCATAGCGGACGAACACCGCCGGCACGGCGTCGCTCTCCATACCGCCGCTGCCATCGTTGCTCTACGCCGCAGCGGCCAGACCATTGAAATCGAGACCAGCGCTGGCGCGATTCTGTCCGCCGATGTCGTGGTCGTCGGCACCGGCGTGAAGCCAAACGATGCGCTCGCAGCAGCCGCCGGTCTGAAGACCGATAGCGGTATCGTCGTTAACCAGCACTGCCGCACCTCGGATGCGTCGATTTTCGCGGCCGGCGATGCGGTACGCTTCCCCGCCCCGCACGGGCTCATCCGCCTGGAGAACTGGAAACATGCCCAGGATCAGGGCGCGGTGGCCGGCCGCAATGCCACGGGGGCGAACGAGGTTTATCGGACCGTGCCGTCATTCTGGTCGGAGCAGTACGATCTCTACATCCAGGGCGTGGGCTTTTCGCCGCCGCAACCAGGCGTGCGAATCCGCCGTCCACTCACCGGCCAAAGTCTTCTTCTCTTCGAAATCCTCGATGGCATGCTCATCTATGCACTGGGCGTCAACGCGCAACGAGAACTCGCCGCGGCGCGCCGCCTCATCGAGCGCCGTATACCTGTCGACCCGGCCGCGCTCGCCGATCCCGGCCGCCCGCTCGCGTCGTTGCTGAAGGCGAATGTGTGATCTAGTGGTCCTTTAATTCTAACATTCGCATGATAGAGCGCCGAAATGAGATGCGAATGTTAGAATCGGACCACTAGGAACGTAACGGAGTTTTTGATGAAATTTACCGGGGCACTGACTGTCGAGGCGCCGCGCGACGCCGTCTATAAAGCGGTGCGCGACGCACGCTTCTTCGCCTCCTGCGTCGAGGGCGTGCAGGACCTGCAGGAGACCGCCCCCGATACCTACACCGCTTTGTTCGCGACCAAGGTCGCCTACATGAGCTTCAAATTCAAAGTCACGGTTCGGGTCGTGCGCACCGAAGAACCGCGGGAGATCGAGGCCAAGGTCGAGGGCACGCCGCTCGGCATCGTCGGCCGGCTCACGGCGACATCAGTGACGCGGCTTAGCGAAGCCGGCGATGCGACCACGATCCAATACGATATCGATGCGGCGCTGACCGGCAAGCTCGGAAGCCTGGGCCAGCCGGTGCTGCGTTCCAAGGCCAAAGCGATGGAAAAGCAATTCGCCGATCGCCTTGCAGCCGCGTTTTCGGCGCCCGGGAAAGCGCAAGCATGACGCATGAAACCGTAACCTTCAACAACGACGTGCTTGTCATCGGCTCCGGAGCCGCAGGCATGTACGCGGCAATCGAGGCGGCCCGCGGCGGCGCCGAAAGCGTTCTGCTCATCGATCGAAGCCTGATCGGCCGAAGCGGCGCCACCGTCATGGCACAAATGACTGTCGCGGCGGCCCTCGGCGAGGAAGTGCCCGACGATCCGCGCCAGCATTATCAGAACACGATCGCCGCCGGCCGCGAGTTGTGCGACGAAGCGCTGGCGCAACTCCTTTGCGAAGACGCGCCGGACTGCATTCGCGAACTGGACCGCTGGGGCGTCGGCTGGGCGCGCAAGGACGGCCACATTACCGCGACGACGGCGCCAGGTCACGACCGGCCACGCTGCGTTTATGTCGACTTCATTAATACCGGCCCGGCTGTGTCGAAAACGCTGCGCGCCGAAATAGCGCGTCACCAAAAAAGCATTCGCAAGGCCGGCGACCTCTGCATCGTCGATCTCGTCATCGACGATGGGACGTGCGCGGGTGCGGTCGGCTGGCATCTGCCGACGGGCGCGCCGGTCATCATTGCCGCGAAAGCCACTGTACTGGCGACCGGCGGACTGACCCGGCTTTACGCCCGCAACAGCGCATCGGCCAACATGGGCGGCGACGGCTATGCGCTGGCGTTGCGCGCCGGCGCATCGTTGATCGACATGGAATTCGTGCAATTCTTCCCCATCGGACACTTGGCGCCACGTCTCATCGGCATGGACCCCATCATGTGGGATCCGTTTCGCTATAAGCTCGGTGGGCGGCTCCTTAACGGCCGCATGGAGGAGTTCACCTCGTCCTATGGCTCCGACGAGGACGGCAAATACGTTCTCACCCGCGATCTTGCCACGTATGCGATCCTCAAGGAGGCAGAGGCCGGGCGCGGTTCGCCACACGGCGGCGCCTACCTGAGCTTCCAGCATTGTGGCGCGGAAGACTTGCGCGCGGCGTTCGGGCCGGTGATTGACCGGCTGTCCGCCAATGGCATCGACCTCACGCGCATGCCGGTCGAAGTGGCGCCAATCGCGCACTATCACATGGGCGGAGTGAAGGCCGATGCGAACATGAACGCCGCCGGCGTGGGGGGTCTGTATGTCGCCGGCGAGGTGGTGGGTGGCGCCAACGGCGCCAATCGTCTGTCCGGCAACGCCCTGACTGAAGCCTTCGTTTTCGGCCGTCGCGCCGGAAGGAGCGCCGCCCAACAAGCCAACCGCGTCGCCCCGCCGCGCTTGCGCGTCCACGAGGGTTCTGTGGGTTCTGTGCTCGATCTTGTACGCACCGAAGGGCTTGAACGCGTGCCCTTCAACAGCGCCGCAATGACCGCACGGCTGCAGTCCACCATGTCCGCCGATGTCGGCCCGCTCCGTACCGGGCCGAAGCTAGGCCACGCGATGACCGAAATCGCAGAGCTGACCGCCGAACTCGGTGACGTGCCGCCCAAGAGCGTCGGCATGTTTGATCTGCAACGGCTGGAATGGTTCGATCTGCGCAATATGTTCATGGTCGCGCGCGCCGTCGCCGAGGCGGCGCTCAGTCGTACCGAAAGCCGCGGCGCCCACCAACGCGAAGATTTTCCCGAGACACTACCGCAATGGCAGCGCCACCAGAGTATTCATTGGCGCCGCGGCGCCTGGCAGCAGGCCGGCGTGCCGGCGCTTTCGGAAGCGCCGGTCTGATGAGCGCCATTGCCACCTTGAAAATCTGGCGCGGCGGCGCGGCTGATCCCGGGCGCTGGGAGAACCACGAAGTCCCCTTCGAGCCCGGCCAATCGGTGCTCGACGGATTGCGCTGGCTTCGCATCCACCGCGATCCGTCGCTTGCGGTCCGCTTCTCATGCATCAATGCCAACGCCTGCAAGGAGTGCATGATCCAAGTCGATGGGGAGACGGTCTACGCCTGTACCGCCCGCCTTGAGCCGCGCAAAATGAAGCTCACTCCGCTGCCCAACAAGAAGCTGATTCGCGATCTTGTCACCGAAATCGCCCCGCCAAGCGAACGGTTCAAGGTCGAATGATATAAGGTCTTCCACGGCTTAGCTCTTGGACCGGACCGCCCTTAGGCCGGCCGCCCCTTTGAACTGTGGCGGAATCGCGGCATTTCCGCCCACGGGGCCGCGAACCGCCCATACCAAAAAGCTGCCGCAATCATCCCGCACCTCTATACACTGATTTGGTCGATCTCGGGGGTCGGGGTCGCCTCACGTAGTTGATATTCCACGCGCCGCTGCGAGGGACTGTCGCCTCGTCGAGCGAAGCGGTCGGAATTAATGAGGGCGTAGGGGGAATGACGGTCGGCACCGCGTGGCCTTATAATTCAGCGGCATACGATCAGGGACGTTCTTTAGCGGCTGCGCTCCCACAGCGGGTTCTCGGGGGTGTGGCCCTGACCTGCGTTGCATTCACCTGCGCCTGGGCCATTTGCGCTAACATCGGCGGCAGTGGGACCGATCAGGGCGCCGCAGCGCGCTCCGATCCGCTAGCGTTCGCGGCCAGCCGTGGCGATAGATTAGCCGTCGACAGCATTCTGGAGACTCCCTCCAGCGCCGTTACCCTGGCCGATTTTGATTCGCGCTTTGGCGCGGCCTTTCCGCCCGGCGTATTCCTGGGGAGCAAACCTCTCGATGCGAATATCGCCGTGGGGGATCAAACCTCTGTAGCAAGCGCGCCGAACCTACCCCGAGGCCCTCGCATCGCCGAGACGACCCCGGCGCCGCTGCCTCTCGCGCCGCGGTGGCGACGCCACGACATGCCGCGCTCGGCCGTGTCGGAGTGGCGACCTGAAGTCGCGCCCGCGGACAAGCGGTCGATTTTCGAGAGGCTATTCGGCAGCCCACCGCCGTCGATTTTCGCGAAGCTGTTCGGGCCGTCCAAGGTGACGCTCGCCTATGCATCGCCCACGGACGGCGTTGCCACCGATGGACCGGGCATAGCGTCCGGGCTCTATGATCGCGAGACTGCCGTCTACGACATCTCCGCCCACACGGTCTATCTACCGGACGGAACCGCACTGGAAGCCCATTCCGGCTACGGCTCGCGCCTCGATAATCCGCGCTATGTTGCTGAAAGGGATCTCGGCGCCACCCCGCCCGATATCTACGATCTGCGGCCGCGCGGACAGTTGTTCCATGGCATCCGAGCGCTGCGGCTCATTCCAGTGGACGAAAAGAAGGTCTTCGGCCGCAAGGGCCTGCTCGCTCACACCTATATGCTCGGCCCTAACGGCCAGTCGAACGGCTGCGTGTCGTTCAAGAACTATAATGCCTTCCTGCAGGCTTACGAGGACCAGGAGATCACGCGGCTCGCCGTCGTCTCGCATCTGTAGCCACCCGCAGCCAGCCGCCAAACGGGTATGAACCGGGCTTCCGAAACGGAGCACGTCGTATATTTTCGCAAAGTATTGAGGCCTTCCGCCGATTGAGAAACATCGATGTCGGCCGCGGGACCGCAACAAGCGAGGTGCGCGATGCCGATCAAGTCAAAATATCTTTTCGTCGTCTCGATGGACGTTGAACCCGACAAGGAAGCGCTTTTCAACGAGGTTTACGACATCGAGCATATACCCAATCTTCTCAAGGTGCCCGGCGTGCACGCCGTTTCACGCATGGCGGGCGAGCCGTTCACGGTGTCGCTCGGCGGCGAAGAGAAGCGTGTCCAGCACGACGGCCCGCGCTACAGCGCGCTTTATGAGATTGACAATCCGCAGGTGCTGGTAACCCCCGAATGGGCGAAAGCCGTTGAATTGGGCCGCTGGCCGACGCACGTCCGGCCGTTCACCCGCAACCGTCGCCACGCCCTTTACAAGCTGCGGTAACCTGGGATCATCATTCGAAATGCCGAAAGCGGGCGTCAACCCCGCGCCGGCGCCTTAAAACGCGCCGGAACGCACCTACCCATCAGCGCATTAGTAAAGAGTGTGCGATAACAAACACAGGAGAGAGCCATGCGCACCCTGGTGGCGAGCGGGGCGATGGCGCTGGTAATGGCGGTGCTAATGGTACCCATCGCGAGGGCCGCGGATAATCCCATTCTCCGCAAAAACAACGACGCCGGCGCCAGCAGCCCCGTGATCAAAAAGGGCGAGCCGCCCATCACAGCCATGCCGGCGCCGCACCGAAATGCCAACGACGATACGCAACAGGGCCGCTAAGCCAATGGTAGGAAACTCTTCAAGTCACGCGAACGGATGCGAGCGCGGGACTTGATGCTGATGCGAGTGGGTCCGATGTCCGACGATCAAACACCAGCGCCAAGCAAGCCGATACCGCCGAACAAGCCGGGTTTGGACCCCAACGTCCGCGTGATCCTGGGCCGGCAGTTGCGCAATTATTACGACCGCATGAGCGAAACCAGCGCCTCGGAATCGCTCGCTCAGCTGCTGCGTCAATTCGAGGCGAACACGGACGAAGACAGCGAACATCCGGCCGGCCCGCAAGCTGGCGCCGCATAGCCGCTGGGTCGTTAGCTCCGCTCTCCCGGACGCGCGGGCTGCGCACTTAAGTACCGCGCTCCGGAGGCCGCTCGCGACGGCAGCAGCAAATCATTGCCGTTTTATCAATTTCAGCGCCATCGGCGGTGCATGCTGATTCTCATTGCCTTCGCGACGCCGATTCGAAGCACGTCCGGCGCGCGCCCGGTTTGCGCCTTGCAATTCTGCGCGCCCCTTGTACTCAACGGCAGGCGGTGTGAAAATTCCGTGGGAGAGACACGACCGGCGTACCGCGCTCGGCGCAGGAGACAACAACCATGCACGAAATCACCGGCGATCACTGGCACGAACCCGAAGGACTGAAGAACGCGGGCTACGGCGCGTGGAAACGGCCAAACACGCCTTACGACGATTTCATGGAAGATCAGGGCATTCCGATCTTCCGCGGCATTGGCGTGCGACGCGTGCAGGACATGCCGCTCAAGTCATGGCCGCGCATGGGCGGCAAAGGCACTTTCATCCAGCTCTACGGCACCGAGGGCAAGTGGGGCTGCTACGTCGTGGAGGTGCCGGCGGCCGGCGCGCTCAATCCCGAAAAGCACATGTACGAAGAAATCATAGTGGTGGTCGAAGGCCGCGGCACCACCGAGATCTGGACCGACGGGCAGACCAAGCCGCACAGCTTTGAATGGCAGCGCGGCTCGATGTTCTCGATCCCGCTCAACACCAATCACCGCATCATCAACGCAGCGTCGAGCCCGGCGCTGATCCTGGTTGCCTCCACGGCGCCGAACGTGATGAACATTTTTCGCGACCGCGATTGGATTTTCAATTGCGCGAACACGTTCCCGTCGCGCTTCGACGGAGCCGCGGACTTCTTCAAGGCCAAGGACGACATCGTGCCCGATCCGGTGCGCGGGCTCGCTCTGCGCAAGAGCAATTTTATTCCCGACATCATGAACGCCGAGCTTTATCTCGATAACCGCCGTTCGCCCGGATACACGCGCGTCGAGCCGCACATGGCCAGCAACGTGTTCTACGGCTTCGTCGGCGAGCACAAAACCGGCCGTTATTCCAAGGCGCATGCCCACATGTCGGCTGCGGTGCTCGTCTGCCTCAAGGGCAAAGGCTACACTTATACTTGGCCACGTAGCGACGGCATGACGCCCTGGAAGGACGGCAAGTCCAAGAACATCTACCGGCAGGATTATGAGCCGGTGGGCCTGGTGACCGCGGCTCCCTATGGCGGCGATTGGTTTCACGCTCACTTCGGCACCAGCAAGGAGCCTTTGCGCCTGATCGGCTGGTACGGGCCCAACAATCACCGCAAGGACAAGGCCGGCGTGCCCGGCGAGAAGGACACGGACGAGGGCGCGATCGACGTCACCGCGGGTGGCACTGCGATTCCGTACTGGCTCGAGGATCCGTTCCTGCGCAAGGAGTACGAGGAGACGCTGGCCCGCGAGGGCGTCGCATCGCAGATGAGCGAGGAGCTATACCGCGCGCCCGAGGGTCACCGCGCGACGGCGACCGCATGATGCACGAGTGCGCTGCGACCGTGCTTCCCTCTCCCGCACAGCGGGAGAGGGTGGCGAGCGCGCAGCGCCAGCCAGGAGAGGGCTTTTTAAGAAAGCCTCTCCCGCCTTCGCTTTTGCTCAGGCACCCTCTCCCCGCTTCGCGGGGCGATGGGAATGGAATGGGCGTCTTGCGCACGATCAATAAAGTGATCACGTTTCTATTTGTTTTGTTGTTTTTGATTGCAATCGACCCCGTGCGCGCCGAGGACGCCGCCTCCTTCTATTCCGGCAAGACCGTCATCATCGTCGTCGGTTTGCCGCCTGGCGGGGCCGCCGATGCTTACGCGCGGCTGGTGCAGCGTCACTTGCCGGCACATCTGCCCGGTGCTCCCTCCGTAGTGGTGCAGAATGTGCCCGGCGCCGGCGGGATGAAATCGGTCGAGTATCTCGAAACGTTGCCGGCCGATGGTACGGCAATGGCGACGTTCAGCTCGGGGGTGCTGACGGAGGCCGTCACCTCGCCCGATCGCATCAAGACCAATTTCCGCCGGAAAGGCTGGATCGGCAATATCAGCGAGGATGCGCGGGTCTGCTATCTCTGGCACACGACGGGCGTGCGCACCTGGCAGGACCTGTTGGCGCGCCAGTCGGTCGTGTTCTCTGACTCCGCTCCCGGTACGGCAGGTTACGTCGATGCCGCGATGCTGCGCGACCTTTTCGGCGTGCATCTCAGGCAGGTCAACGGCTACCGTGGCAGCGCCGAAATGCGGCTTGCGGTCGAGAAAGGGGAGGTCGACGGCAGTTGCGGCGGTTGGACCGCGATGCCTGAAGATTGGCTGCGCAATGCGAAGGTCGACGTCGTCGTGCGGCTGGCGCCGACATTGCTGCCCGGCATGGATAGGCGCATCCCCTTCGCCGGCGATCTGGTGAAGACCGCGCGTGATCGCGCCATTTTCGATTTTCTCATGGCGCCGGAGAAGCTCGGGCGCTTGTTCATGGTGTCGAGCCGCGTACCGGCGAAGCGCGTCGCCGCCTTGCGCCATGCCTTTGATGCGATGGTCGTCGATCCAGCCTTTCTAAGCGACGCCGAAAAACTCCGCCTTACCGTGACGCCGATGAGCGGTGCGGCAGTCGCGCGCGATGTCGCTCTCCTCTACGCCACGCCACCAGACCTGGTGGCGAGAGCAAAAGCGATCGCCGGCGAATGAACGATTCGACGACCCCGTCAGCAGTCGCGACCCTCATGCCCCGCGCGACGAGCCGCGCCGTGGTGAAAACACACTAAATGTTGAGCGTTCCAAATAGCGCCGTCTGCGCCGCCGCCGCGATAAAGGTCAGCGCGCACGCAAAAACAACAATAAGCGCCGCGAACCCGGCAGTTCTCCGTCCTCGCGTTCTCATCAGGAACGGCAAGCCGGCAACGAGCACATAGGCGCCGTAGAAGCCGCTTAGCATGAGAAAGCGGAGACCGGGCAGCAGCAGAAAGATACCAGTGAGCCAGACCGGCGTATATGAAAAGGCAATAAGCTTGAGCGCATTGCCGTAGTTCCTGCGGCCGCCGAACAATGGCGCCGCGAGGTTGGCGATGAGCGCCAGCACCAGCACCAGCAGGAGATTTTCCAGATAACCGAATGCGGCGCCGGTGAGCCCCTCGAATAGCGGCGTGCGTGCAGTGACGCCACCGGGCACGATGACCCCGATCGCGCAGGCGCCGACAAAGCTGAAAACCGCCGGAATTGCCGCCAGCGGCGCCACATAGCGCACCATCAAATCGGCCGGTTCCTCGGAGTGTTTCTCGACCCGCTGCCAGCCGGTGTGCGGATTGGCCAGAATCGCCGGTGCCTGAAAGAGCGGACTCATATCAATGTGTATCAAGCCGCAGCGCGGATGAGGCTCGCACCCTTTTCCGCAATCATCATGGTGGGGGCATTGGTGTTGCCCGAGGTGATGGTCGGCATGACGGAAGCGTCGACGACCCGCAAGCGTTCGATTCCGGCAACGCGAAGATGCTCGTCCACCACCATCATCGGATCACTGGGAAGCCCCATTTTAGCTGTGCCGACGGGATGGAAGATGGTCGTGCCGATGTCGCCTGCAGCGTTGACCAGAGCCTGTTCGTCGTCGCCAATGGCGACGCCGGGCAGAAATTCGTCAGGGTGATAGGGCGCGAGCGCCGGCTGTGCCGCGATCCGGCGCGTCAGCCGAATGGCGGCCGCGGCAATACGCCGGTCCTCCTCGGTGGAAAGATAATTCGGCCTGATCGAGGGCGGCGCGCCCGCTTCGCGTGAGCGCAATCGCACCGTTCCGCGGCTGGTTGGCCTCAGATTAGCGACGCTCGCGGTGAAGGCCGGAAACCTGTGCAGCGGGTCGCCGAATTTGTCGAGCGAGAGCGGCTGTACGTGATACTGCAAGTTGGCGCGCTCCTGGTCCGGATCGGAACGGGTGAAGAGGCCGAGCTGCGATGGCGCCATGGTGAGCGGACCGCGCCGGAACAGCGCATACTCGATCAGCATGCGGGTGAGACCAAGCGGCGCGTAGTAGCGTTCGTTGAGCGTCGGGATGCCATCGACCTTGTAGATCATGCGGATCTGCAGATGATCCTGCAAGTTGGCGCCGACGCCCGGACGATCGAGCACGACCGGAATGCCATGCTCGCGCAGATGCTCTCCCGGGCCGATGCCGGACAAAAGCACGATTTGCGGCGAACCGATCGCACCCGCGCAGAGAATGACCTCACCGTTGCAGCGTGCAGAACGTGTTTCGCCGTTCCGTCGCCAGCGCACGCCGGCGGCGCGCGGTCCATCGAACATGACGCTTTCGACCAGACAGCCGGTTTCGAGCCGGACGTTGCCGCGCTTGAGTGCCGGTTTGAGAAAGGCGGACGCTGCTGACCAGCGCCGGCCGCGTTTTTGATTGACGTGGAAGGCACAGCAGCCCTCATTGTCTCCGGTATTAAAATCAGGAATGGATTTGACGCCGGCCTGCCCGGCGGCGTTGCGGAATGCATCGAGCAGAACCCATCGCACGCGCGGTGGTTCAATCCGCAATTCGCCGCCTGCGCCGTGTTTATCGCTTTCGCCGAGAAAATGATCTTCGTGCCGCTTGAAATATGGCAGCACGTCATCCCAGCCCCAGCCGGCCAGGCCGAGCTGGCGCCAATGATCGTAATCGGCGGCCTGTCCGCGCATGTAGATCATGGCGTTGATCGAGGACGATCCGCCGATCACCTTTCCGCGCGGATAATTGAGAATGCGGCCATTGAGTCGTTGCTCCGGCTCGGTCTTGAAACACCAATCCGAACGCGGATTGCCGATTGCGAACAGATAACCGACCGGGATACGGAACCAGATCCAATCGTCACGGCCGCCGGCTTCGAGCACGAGCACGCGGCAGCTCGGATCGGCGGACAGCCGATTGGCCAACAGACAGCCGGCCGAACCTGCACCGACGATCACATAATCATATTCGCCTTCGATCGGCTTTATCTCGGCCATCCCCTCCCCTCTTCCTTTCGAACTTTGTTCGCATGATAGCAGCCGCGGCGTGCCGACGTCACGGCACCGAGACCAGTGGAACTTCGCGACCGGCGAAGCCTGACACGACGAATTGCGAGTTTTCGCGGCAGCCGCCGCGGATTAGGGTTCGCAATGGATTCTTCCGGATACGCTTCACCGCCGCCCAAACACGCTACGGCATGGGGTGTGGCGTGCGGCACCGGCTCAGCCCTGTTCTGGGCCTTCGGTTTCGTCGCCGCGCGCCACGGCGTGCTGATCGGCATGTCGCCGCTGGTGCTGGCCCTGCACCGCTTCGTTTGGCCGGGTCTTGCGCTCCTTCCAGTCATCGCCGCAAGCGGTTTTGGCGATCTCGGCGGCCTCGGTTGGCGGCGCGGCATTGCCATCACGCTTTGCGGAGGCCTGCCGCTCGCGCTGTGGAGCTACTGCGGGTACGTCTACGTTCCTCTTGGCCACGGCAGCATCATTCAGCCCTCCTGCGCCGCCGTCGGCGGCCTCATGCTGGCGCGATTGATCCTCAAGGAAAAGCTGCCGCCGCGTCGCGCCGCCGGCGCGCTGACGATCGTTCTCGGGCTTGCGGTGATTGGCACGGAGGCGCTGCGGACCATGGGCTCGCAAGGCGTCCTCGGCGATCTATTGTTTGTCGCCGCCGGCAGCTCGTTCGCAACCTTCGGCATGTTCCTGCGGCTTTGGCGGATTCCCCCGCTACACGCCGCCGCCGTGACCAGCGTGCTGTCGCTTGCCGGTCTGCCGATATTGCTTTTCAGCTACCACAATCTTCTCGCCGCAGGCTTTTACGAAAATCTGCTGGAGGCCGTCGTGCAAGGCGTCTTCGCCGGGCCGGCCGCGATCTATCTTTTCACCCGCGCGGTCATCCTGCTTGGGGCGGGAAGAGCGGCGCTGTATCCGTCGCTGGTGCCGCCGTTCTCGCTCTTGATCGGATTTCTGGCGCTCGGCGAAATCCCCAGCGTGCCGCAACTCATCGGCCTTGCGATCGTGGTCGCCGGCTTCCGGCTGACGCAGATGGGATAGCCGTCATTCGGCCGAGGGGAGCAAAAGCCGGTATCCATAATCCCACGACTCGCGGGCGGTCGCGCCGCGCTACATTTCTCAACTTGTGGCTGTGGATTCCGGGTTCGCCGTTCCACGGCGCCCCGGAATGACGGTCAATCACTCCGGCCCGGCGTATTTGCCCGCGGTGTGCGGAAACATCGATTTGACGATCTTGAAACGCGAGATGTCGACGGTCGCGTCCATGTGCAGAAAGATCGCCGCGTCGCGGAACAGCTTTTCGACGCCGAAATCCAGCATGACGCCGTTGCCGCCGTGCAGTTCGAGCGCGTGCTGCGCCACTTTGAGGATTTCCTCCGAGGCGAACACTTTCGCCATGTTGCACAGCGTATCGGCGTCGGGCGCGCTGTCGTCCACCGCCTGGGCGGCGCGCTCAAGCAGCGCGCGCACCGCCTCGATGCGCGTCGCCATGTCGGCGAGGCGAAGCGCCACGGCCTGATGCTTGATCAGAATGCGCCCGCCCTGCACGTAGTTCTGCACATAGTCCCCAGCGACCTCGAAGGCGCGCACGCCGACGCCGAGATTTTTCGCGGCCTGAATGATCTTGCCCGGCCGGAAATATACCGCGGCCTTGCCGAGCGCATCGCCCTCGACCAGCAGATGATCCGCCGGCACGCGCATGTCCTCGAACACCAGTTCGCCGTTGTTCATGAAGCGGCAGCCGAGGGTCTCGTTGCAACGCGCGATGGTCAGCCCCGGCGTATCGCGCGGCACCAGAAAGCTCGACGTCCCTTGCAGCATGCCAGAGGCCGGATTGGTATTGGCATAGACGACGAACAGGCCGGCGTCGTAACCGTTGGAGATGAACTGCTTGCGGCCGTTGATGATCCATTCGCCGTTCTGCTTCACCGCGCGGGTCTGCATCGCGGCTTCCGGCACATTGTAGGGCAGCCAGCGGTCGGACGCGCCGCGCGGCTCGGTCAGGCAATGGGCGAGGAGGAATTGCGGATCGTCGAGCAGCCGCTTGAACCATTTCTCCTGCAAATGGCGCGGCGCGAGGTTGCGTAACAAGACCGCGACTTTCCAATTTTGCACCAGCTTGTCGGCGAGACCGGAATCGCCGCGCGCAATTTCCTCGGCGATCAGCGCGAAGGTCTGCACTTCGCTGGCGCGGTCAAGCTCGATGCCGCCGAACTCTTCTGGCACGCCGAGCGTGCGGATGCCGACCTTCTCGGCGCCTTGCAGGATCTCCGGCGGCAGGCGGTCCCCGGGCGTCATGACCCATTCGCGCTGCCAATCCTTGCGGATGAAGGGGACGACGACATCGTCAACGAAATGGCGGCACGACTGCCGCATCAGACTCTGTTCTTCGGTGAGACGCTCGGACATTGAAGCTCCTACACTCGTCATGCCTTCATGCCACGGCTGTCCGGCCATGACGAATTCGGACGTGGTCGCCCCTTACGCCGCTTTTCGGCTCGCCAGAAAGTCGCCCATGCGCTCGAGCGCGCGCAAAATGTTCTCGGTCGAGTTGGCGTATGACACGCGCAAATAGCCTTCGCCGAGAATGCCGAAGTCGGGTCCGCCGATCAGCGCCACGCCGGCATGATCAAGGAGCGCGTTGGCGAGCGGTTTCGATTTCCAGCCGGTCTGCTTGACGTTGGGAAAGGCATAGAACGCCCCGTTGGGCGTGGTGCAGGACGTGCCCGGCAGCTTGTTCAACCCGTCGACGACGATTTCGCGCCGCCGATCGAACTCGGCGACCATCCTGGCCACCTCGTCCTGCGGGCCGGTGAGCGCGGCGAGCCCAGCATACTGCGTGGGCGCATTGACGCAGGAATAGAGGTTCACCGCGAGCTTGCGCGCATAGTCGTAGAGCTTGCCTGGCCAGATCGCGTAGCCGAGCCGCCAGCCGGTCATCGCGTAGGTCTTGGACCAGCCATTGAGCAGAATGAGCCGGTCACGGATCGACGGATACGACAACAGGCAGACATGGGCCTCGCCGTCATAGACCATGTGATCGTAGATTTCGTCCGACATCAGGGCGACATCGGGAAATCGCTCCAGCCCGGCGACAAGCTTGTCGACTTCTGACTTCGGCGTGACGCCGCCGGTCGGATTGGCCGGCGAATTCAAGATCAAGAGTCTTGTCTGAGGCGTGATCAGCGCGAGCGTTTCGTCGGCCGAGAAGGCGAAACCGTTCTCCTCGCGGATCGGTACCGGAACCGGACGCGCGCCGGTATATTCGATCATGGAGCGATAGATCGGGAATCCAGGATCGGGATAGAGAATGTCGGCGCCCGGTTCGCCGAACATCAGGATCGACATGTACATGGTCGGCTTGCCGCCGGGCATGATCATCACTTCGCCGGGCGAGACACCGACATTGAAGCGCTGGTGCAGGTCGGCCGCGACCGCTTCGCGCAGCGGCAGAATGCCGACCGCCGGCGTATAGCCGTGATGGCCGTCGCGCAGGGCCTTGACGGCCGCTTCGACAACGAAATCCGGGGTGCGAAAATCCGGCTGGCCGATACCGAGATTAATGATGTCGCGACCGGCCGCGGCCAACTGGGTGGCACGCGCCAGTACCGCAAACGCGTTTTCTTCGCCGATACGATCAAAGGCAGCGACAGTCTTCAGCATCACGGTCCCCCGGCTCTCGATAAGGGCGACAATTCAACCCAACCGGCAGACAAATGCAACGCGGAGAGGCCCGGACGCCAACGACCGCAAAGTCGAAGAGCCCCGGAACATGTCCGGGGCTCCCGAGCATCGCTAAGGCAAATCGGCGAAGGGACTCAGTAGCCGCGATCCAGATCGAAGAAGGCTCCAGACTGCGCCTGACTGGCGCTGCCGCTGCGGGCCACCGGATTCGGATAGCCGCTGCCGAAATTACTCGCCTGGACATTGTAATCGTACAGCGTCCGTGACGAATTTTGCCTGTACCGGTGCTGCGCCAGGGCGGGAGTCGCCAGCAACGCAATTCCAACAGCGGACAGAAGCAGCTTAATATTCAGCGATTTCATGTTCGTTCTCTCATTTCACGTCACCCGTGCCGCCTCACTTACTTCCTATTTTGCATCGCACAAGATCGTAACGATCACCGTCTTGTCACAAGAAAGTTATGCAATTTCAGTATATTAATGGAAAATTTATGTGGCGAATTAATTCTATAATGCTGCAATGCAATGAAAAGATTTGCTGCCAGTGCCGATCCGTTTGGCGTTGTGGAAATACCCCGAGCGTTGGCGCGGAACCGGCCAGTCGGGCACCATTGCGCACTGTCCCGACGCACTATTTCTGCCGCTATCGCGGCCGTTAAATCGGCATATCTTAGCCGGACAAAATCGACGCCGGGAGAGGCCGTGATGACCATTAAATCTTCGCAAGGTGCGAGAGCCCGCCGGTTGCGGTCGCAGTTGTGGTTCAACAATCCGGACAATCCCGGCATGACCGCGCTCTATCTGGAGCGCTATCTCAATTATGGCCTCAGCCGCGCCGAACTGACCTCGGGCAAGCCGATCATCGGTATCGCACAGACCGGCTCCGATCTGAGTCCCTGCAACCGCCATCACTTGCAGCTTGCCGAGCGAGTACGCGAAGGCATTCGCACGGCCGGCGGCATCGCCATGGAATTTCCGGTGCACCCGATTCAGGAAACCGGCAAGCGGCCGACCGCCGCGCTCGACCGCAACCTCGCTTATCTCGGCTTGGTGGAAATCCTCTACGGCTATCCGCTCGACGGCGTGGTGCTCACCACCGGCTGCGACAAGACCACGCCGGCCTGCATCATGGCCGCGGCGAGCGTGAACATTCCCGCCATCGTGCTCTCCGGCGGGCCGATGCTCAACGGCTGGTGGAAAGGCGTGCGCGCGGGCTCCGGCACCGTGGTCTGGCAGGCGCGCGAAGATCACGCAGCCGGCAAGATCGACTACCGTGAATTCCTCGACATCGTGACCTCGTCGGCGCCCTCGGCGGGTCATTGCAACACCATGGGCACTGCCTCGACCATGAACGCGCTTGCCGAGGCGCTCGGCATGTCGCTGCCCGGCTGCGCGGCTATCCCTGCGCCCTACCGCGAGCGCGCGCAGATCGCCTATGACACTGGCTGTCGCGCCGTCGAACTGGTGCGCGAAGACCTCAAGCCCACCGACATTCTCACCCGCAAGGCCTTCGAAAACGCCATCGTCGCCTGCTCGGCGATCGGCGGCTCGACCAATGCGCCGATCCACATCAACGCCATCGCCCGTCATGTTGGCGTGAAACTCACCATCGAGGACTGGGAAAAAGTCGGCTTCGACGTGCCGCTGCTGGTCAACATGCAGCCGGCCGGCAAGTATCTCGGCGAAGAATATTACCGCGCCGGTGGTCTGCCGGCGGTGATGAATGAATTGCTGCGAGCCAAGCGCATTCACGCCGATGCGCTCACCATCAACGGTAAGACTGTGGGCGAGAACGTCCGCAAGACGCTGGTGCAGGACGCCGACG
>JBOHIU010000070.1:0-63830 GCA_050725855.1 Xanthobacteraceae bacterium
GTGCCGATCCAGGCGGCAATCGGCGGCAAGATCATCGCTCGGGAAACGGTGCGCGCGTTCCGCAAGGACGTGACGGCAAAGTGCTATGGCGGCGACGTTTCGCGCAAGCGCAAGCTTCTCGACAAGCAGAAGGAAGGCAAGAAGCGCATGCGCCAGTTCGGCAAAGTCGACATTCCGCAGGAGGCCTTCATCGCGGCGCTGAAGGTGGATGTGTAAGCCTGCGGTCCCAGGAGGCGCATGCGCCGTTCGGCAAGGTCGATGTTCCGCCGGAGGCGCTCGTCGCTGCGCTGACGGCGGGTGTGGAGCGCACCGCAGCCTTGCGTAACATGTTACGGCGCGCTATGTGACCGCCATGCCTTCAAACCCAAAGCGCTCGAAGACAAAAATTGGCGACGCCGAAACGAAGCGTGCGAGGACGCCACGCGAACGCATGGCCGCCCGGCGCAAGCGATTGCGCGCGGGCGGCATGCGGCCCGTGCAGTATTGGGTGCCGGATCTTCGCGATCCAAAGGTGCGCGCCGAAATTCGCCGCGAGGCTGCACTTTTGGCCCAGCACCCCGATAACGCGGCCATCGATGATTGGATCGACGCTGCCTACGATTGGAGCGAATGGACGTGAAGCGGGGCGACGTCGTGCTGATGGTCGTTCCAGGCAAACTCGGCCGACCACGTCCAGGCATCATTGTTCAGACTGATCAACTCGGCGACGACACCACCACATTGCTGGCGTGTCCTTTGTCCTCAAATGTACAGACCAATCCAAATCCGCGAATACGGCCCGTCATCGAACCCTCGGCTGGAAACGGGCTTCGTATTAGTTCTCAAATCATGACAGATAAGCTGTTCGCTCAGCGCCGCGAACAGGTGCGCCGTGTCATCGGCAAGATCGATTCCGAAACGCGCATCCGACTTGACTCAGCCTTATTGATCGTACTCGGCTTGGCCCATTAGCGCCGCCCGATTGCCGCATACCCGTGCGCGGGCTACCTTCGCGGCCAGCGATTCGAATCTTGAGGAAATGCCGATGCGCCCGCGGTCGAAAATGCCGATCGTTCTGTTGCTGGCGGCGCTGTTCGCCGCCGCCGCGCCGGCAACGCAAAGCCGCGCGGCTTCGGGCACGCAGATCGAGGCCGGCGTCCACGTCACGCTGGCCCAGTTCTTCCGGCAGGTTCGGTCCTCGCGCGACCTTGCCAACAAGGCGATCGCCGTTCTGGTCTTTCCCAGGGTGGTCAAGGCTGGCATCGGCGTGGGCGGCGAGTATGGCGAAGGCGAACTGTTGATCCGCGGCCAGCCTGCGGGCTTCTACAATATCGCTTCGGCCTCGGTTGGATTTCAGCTTGGCGCCCAGGCCCGTTCGGTGATCATCATGTTCATGACCGATTCGGCGCTCGGACAATTCGAGCGCACTGACGGCTTCAAGGTCGGCGTCGACGGCTCGATTGCGATCATTGCCATCGGCGCCGGCGGCTCGATCGACACCAACAGCATCACCAAGCCGGTGATCGGCTTCATCTTCGATCAGAAGGGGTTGATGTACAACCTCACGCTCGAAGGCACGAAGATCAGCCGCATTTCCAGGTAGTCCCCGTCCCGCACCTCATTGCTCGAGGTGAATGTTGTTGGTCCGGATCACGTCGCCCCAGCGCGCGATCTCGCTTTTGAAGAACGCTTCGGCGGCCGCCGGCGTGCGTTGCTCCGGCGGGAACACACTGATGCCCTCCGCCGCCCAAGTCTTCACAATCGCCGGGTCGGCAACGGCCTTTTGCGCCGCTGCGTTGAGCCTCTTGATCACGGCGGCCGGCGTCTTGCCCGGTGCAAACAGCGCCTGCCAATAGACGAAGTCGAGCTTCGGCCCGAGCACCGAGACAAAGCTCTCCACATTCGGCAGTTCCGGCAATCTCTCCTTCGAGGTCACGCCGAAGGCCTTCAGTTTTCCGGTATTGACCATCTGCACCACCGATTGCGGCGTGGCGAAGAAGAGATCGACCTGGCCGCCAAGGAGATCGGTAATGGCGGGGGCGGCCCCGCGGTAGGGAATCATATCGATCTTCGCGCCAGCCTGCTGCGCCAACAGCGCCGTGGCGAGATGGCCGGTCGCGCCATAGCCGGGAATCGCGGCCCGGAGCCGCTGCTTCTTCATCAGCGCGATCAGCTCCTCGAGGTTGTTGGCCGGCAGCGTCTTGCGGCCGACCAGCACCAGCGGATTGCGATTGATCAGCATCACCGGCGTAAAGTCCTTCACCGTGTCGAATGGCAGCTTCTTGAACAGCGTCACATTGGCCGAGATCTGCAGATTGGGCAGGATCAAGGTGTAGCCGTCGGGTGTCGAATGGGCGACCTTCTCGCAGGCGACGATGGTGTTGCCGCCGCTGAGATTCTCGACGATGAAGCTTTGCTTGAGTTGCGCGCCCATCGATTGAGCGACGACGCGCGCGGTCTGGTCAGTCGGGCCGCCCGCCGGATACGGAACCACGATGGTGACGGTGCGGGTCGGGTATTGCTGCGCCGAGCCCGGCGTTGCGACGGCGACAAGGCCGAGCGCGGTCACAGCGGCAACAGCGAAACGCATCATGGTCATACGATCCTCCCGGGTTTTCTTCTCTCCGAATCTTAGCGCGGCGGAATAATCGGCAATAGTACATAAGGTTGTCGTCCGGGGGCAAAATGCAACGCGTTGCGCGAAGCGAAAATTTCCGGCGGCCGGTCCTGCGGATCGATATGCAGAAACGGCCCGACACCCTTCATCGGATATGGCGCGTTCGGCAACGCTATGTCGCTGCCGTCGACTTCATAATCCTTGCCGCGCACGTTGAGCGCAAGCCGGTAGCCCGGCGGCACGACGATCGAGGTCGGCCAGATTTCAATGTCGAGTTCGACCGGCACGCGAGGCGTAAGCGGCCATTCCTCATCGTGCGTGTGCCAAGGCCGGTATGGCAGCGATCTTTGAGCGTCGAGCTTGCGCTGCGAGGCGCGCAGCCAGCCGAGCCCGATCGGCACGCGCGGATCGTTGGAGCCGATGAAGGTGACCTCCTTGCCGTCCAGATCGAAAAGGCGCAGCGCCAGAAACAGATCGGCATCGGCGGTTTGCGACGAGACGAACAACTTGGCCGCAACCGGGCCGGTGATCTCGACGCTCTCGGCCATCGGCGGGGTACGGAAGGTGAGGCCGTCGCTAGTGGTTTCATATTCCAGAGTCGCCGCCGTTGCCGGCTCGGATGGCGCCAGCTCCCATCGGTCGGGCTGCAAAAAATATTTGGTCCATTGCGTGCGCTTGAGCGGCCATTCAGTCTCGGCGCGCAACGCAAACTTCTCGCCAGGGTGACGGACGTTGAGGCTGACGCGCGGCTGCTTGTCCCAGCCGGCATCCTCGCCTTTGAGGAAATGGCCGAAAAAGCGTTTCTGCAGCGTCTCGCCGTAACGGCTGTAGAAATGCGTGAAATGAGTATCGCCGTGCACCTCCAACCATTTTTGTTTGGAGCCGGCACGCAAAAAACCCTCGAAATTGCCGCGCGTGTGCAGGCCCATGCCACCCCAATTCGCGCCCGACAAAAGCGGCGCTTCGATCTGCTCGAACGCGGCGGTGCGAGAATCGTAATAATCGTCAAAAAGGCGACGGCGCGTTGCTTCGCCGGGCGAGTCGGCGCGATTCTTGGCGAGCGCACTCTCGGGAAGCGTTTCCGGGCCGGCAACCGGCTCGCCGGTCACCGCGCTCTTGGCGCCGCGGCTGCCGACGCCGTGCTGCACGCTCGCCACCTGGCGCGGATTCCAGCTGTCGAGGAAATCGCACAGAATACCGCCATGCCGGCAGAGTTCGCGGTAATAATCCGATGAACCTTCCCAGATGCACAGGGCGGCGAGGTGCGGGGACTTAAGCGCGGCGACGGTCCATTGATTCATCGCTTAGTAGGAAATGCCGTTGATACCGACTTTGCCGTTACTCCACGGCTGCGTGCCGGCCCATTCGATGCAGTGATGGAGATCCTGCGTCTCGCGTGGCGACCAGACATCGAGAAAACCCGGGGAGCGTCCGGCGCCGCGTGAATCGACACGCACGCACACATAGCCATCCGGCACCCATTTCTGCGGATCGACCAATTCCCAGTTCTGGTACTTGTTGCTCGATGCCGTCAAAACGTCGGGCGCCGCCTTCGTGAGCCGCGTCCAATTGCCCTTGTAGCCTTCTTGAAAAGCGAGCCCCTTGGCGTAGGGACCGTAGCTGAGAATAACCGGATACTTTCCTTCCACCACGGGACGAAACACATCGGCACGCAAAACAACGCCATCATCCATCCCGATCGGTGCATCCCAATCGATTCGCATGCCGTCGCGGATTTCGGATGTCATGCCGGCCACCGCATCCCCAACGATTGCAGCGTCACGTTTCGCCGATCTCGCGCAGAATTTCGGCAGTGTGTTCACCGAGCCGGGGCGCCGGCCGATCGGATGCCATCGGCACGCCGTCGAGCACAATCGGCGTGCGGACCCCGGGGCTCGTGCCGCCCTGGGCGGCAGGATTTTCCAGTTCGAGCTTCATCCCGCGATGAATCACCTGCGGGTCGGAGAAGACCTGTTCCAGATTGTTGATCGGCCCAGCAGGTATGCCGGCGGCTTCGAGTTTCACCAACAACTCGTCGCGCGAGACGCGCAAGGTGAGCGCGCTGAGCTTGCCGACAAGTTCGGCGCGGTGCGCAAGGCGGCCCTTGTTGTCCTTATATTCCGGCACCGCAGCCAATTCGGGTGCGCCAAGGATGCCGCACAATTTGACGAACTGTGCATCGTTGCCGGTGGCGATGATGATGTTGCCATCGGCAACCGGAAACACCTGATAGGGAACGAGATTGGGGTGGGTATTGCCGATGCGCTGCGGAATTGCGCCGGACACGAGATAATTGAGCGCTTGATACGACAGTACGCCCACGGTCGAATCGACTAGCGCCGCATCGACATAGCCACCCCGGCCCGTCTTCTCCCGTCGCGCCAGTGCCGCGAGGATGCCGACGGTGGCATAGACCCCGGAGAAAATATCGGAGATCGGCACGCCGACCCGCATCGGCTCGCCGTCGGCATTGCCGGTCACGCCCATGACTCCGCCCATGCCCTGCGCCATCAGGTCGTATCCGGCGCGTGACGCATAAGGGCCGTTCTGGCCGAAGCCGGTGACCGAAGCGTAGATCAGACGCGGGTTGATCTTTGCGAGGCTGCCGTAATCGAGACCGAATTTTGCGAGGCCGCCGACCTTGAAATTCTCGATGAGTACATCGGAACGCGCCGCCAGCTTTTTTACCAGGCGCTGGCCCTCCGCTGTCGTGAAATCAAGCTCGATCGACCGCTTGCCGCGATTGGCGCCGTGAAAATACGCCGAGTCCAGATGACCGCCGCCGGATGCCGCCACGAAGGGAGGACCCCAGGCGCGGGTATCGTCGCCCGGCCCTTGGCGCTCCACCTTGATCACGTCGGCACCGAGATCGGCCAGAATCTGGCCCGCCCAGGGACCGGCGAGAATACGGGCAAGCTCCAAAACGCGCAGACCAGTCAACGGACCCGGCATGAACAACCCTCGATAAACGAAGTTCAAGTACAGTGCGGCGGCGGAACGTCCGGCAGCCGCTTAACTGACGCAGCCGGCCCGGTTTGTCCACCATCTGCGGGCCGTGCGCGGTTCGCAGCGGGTCGATGGCGGGTCGACTTGTCTTGGCAGGCGGCGATTATTAGCTAGGTTCTGCCAAACGGATGGGTTTGAGCGGTGAACGCCTCATTTTTCAGCGAGATGCTGCAGAGCATCGCCGATCGCGGCCGGGCCCTCGTTCAGCGCCGCGAGCCGGCGCGCGAGCGATCGGCCGGTCTCGTCGAATTATGCGAGGGGCTGCTGTCCGGACGCGGCGAAGCGTCTGGCGTGGCGCTCGCGCGTGACATTCTCGCGCGCTATGCCACGCTGACGATCGGCCCGCGCATCGCCTTTTTCGAGGCGCTGGACACCACGTTCGGCCATGATCCGGCCCACATCGATGCCGCGATCGCCGCTTGGCGCGAGACGCCGTCGCCCGACAATGCCGCCGAACTGCATCGCGCCAGCGAGCCGCGACGGCTCGAATTGTTTCGCCGCCTCAATCTGGCGCCGGGCGGCACTGCGGCCCTGGTGCGCATGCGCGAGCAGCTTCTCGACGCCATGGACCATCGTGATGACCTTGCCGCGATCGATAACGATTTCGTCCACTTGTTTTCCTCCTGGTTCAATCGCGGATTTTTGGTGCTGCGCCGCATCGATTGGTCGACCCCGGCGGCCATCCTGCAAAAAATCATTCAGTATGAGGCGGTCCATCAAATCCGCGATTGGGACGATTTGCGGCGGCGAATCGATTTGCCCGACCGGCGCTGTTACGCCTTCTTTCACCCCGCCTTGTTCGACGAGCCGCTGATCTTCGTCGAGGTGGCGCTGACGCGCGAAATTCCATCGGCGATCGCGCCGATCCTGGCCGACAAGCGCGACATTGTTGATCCCGAGCGCGCGACGGCGGCGACGTTCTATTCGATCACCAATTGTCAGCGCGGACTCAACGGGGTGAGCTTCGGACACTTTTTGATCAAGCAGGTGGTCGAGGAGGTTTCTCGCGAGGTGCCGCGCGTCTCGAGCTTCGTAACGCTATCGCCGGCACCGAATTTTGCCGAATGGCTCAGACGCGAGCGGACGCAAGAGGCTTCTTTGGCGCTCGATGCGGAAGAGCGAGAGGCGCTCGCCGCCCTCGACAATCCGGATTGGTGGCGGACGCCCGAAATCGCCGAAACGGTCCGCGAGCCGCTGCTTCATGCCGCCGCGTGGTACTACATACGCGCGCGCAATCGCCGTGGCCTGCCCTACGATGCCGTCGCCCGTTTCCATCTCGGCAACGGCGCGCGCCTGGAGCGGCTCGACTGGCTCGGCGATACCTCGGAACGTGCGCTTGCCCAGTCGCACGGCTTGATGGTCAATTATCTCTATAATCTCGATTACATCGAGCGGAATCATGAGGCCTATGCGCAACAGCACGCCGTGGTCGCGGCCGGCAGCGTGACGCGGCTGGTCCGCTCTCCGGTGCGCGAGATCGTTCCGGTTTCGGGTTGAACCCACGCGTCGTGTGCGGTTCGCCGCAACACGGCAAGGGCCACAGGGCGATGCGCCATCTGCTCGGCGTTCTGGAAACCGTGCTCTATGTGGACGCGTTCGAGCGTGCCCGTCCGTTCTATGAGAATGTGCTCGGGCTTAACAGCATCTACCGCGATCAGCGGTTATGCGCTTACGATGTCGGCCAGCGCGGCGTGCTCTTGCTGTTCCTGCGCGGCCACTCGCTCGACACCGTGACGCTTCCCGGCGGTACGATTCCGCCACATGACGGCAGCGGCCCGGTGCACATCGCCTTCTCGATTGCCGCCGCCGAGCTCGCCGGCTGGGAAACACAATTAAGCGATGCCGGCATCGCCATCGAAGGCCGTACCAGATGGCCGCGCGGCGGCGAGAGCATCTATTTCCGCGATCCCGACGGCCATTTGCTGGAACTGGCCACACCCGGATTGTGGCCGGGGTATTAGGACTTGCCGTACACCGGCACAACGGCGCCGCGCGTCACGCGATTGTCAGGTGAAGCGAGAAAGGCGATCGTCGCCGCGACCTCCTCGACCTTCGGCCAAAGGAAGAAGTCGGCGTTGGGCATGGCTTCCCGGTTGGCCGGCGTATCCATGATCGACGGTGCGACGGCATTGGCCAGGATACCGTCTTTGGCGACTTCCTCGGCGAGCGCAACTGTCAGCGCAGCGACCGCGGCTTTGCTGGCCGTGTAGGCGACCATGCCGGCACCACCGCGCCATTCCAGCGCGGCGCGGGCGGCGACATTGACGATACGGCCGCCGGTATTTGCCATGGCGGACACAGCGGCACGGCAGCAGAGCGCGCAGCTCACGAGATTCATGTCGATCTGTTGACGCAACGTCGCCAGACTGGTCTCCTGGAGCGCTGCCGCCGCGAAGCCGCCGGCGATGTGAATTGAGGCCCACAGCGGTGCAATGCCGCCGTAAAGGTGTGCGATGGCCGCTTCCTCGGCCAGATTGCCGCTGATGGATAGCCTCACATTGGGATGCTCGCGCAAGCGAAAACGCTGCGCCTCTGCTTCGTTGAAACAGGGCACGTGGCAAACGGCGCCGGCCTCGACCAGAATCGCAGCGACCGCGGTGCCGAGCGCGCCGGCACCGCCGGTAATCACGACATGACGATCACGATAGTCCATAGCGACCTGCCGTCATGGATCATCGCCGATCCTTGCCGCATTGTCATCGCCGCCGATCATCATAATGGCGGAGACACACGCCGATGTCTTTGTTTATGCTTCGCGCAGGGGAGAATCAGTGGCTGACTTCGACCTGGCCGTTCTCGGCGGCGGCATCAATGGCACCGGCATTGCGCGCGACGCGGCCGGGCGGGGCTTGCGGGTCGCTCTGTTCGAGCAGAACGACCTTGCATCCGGCACGTCGTCGGCTTCCTCTAAGCTCATCCATGGCGGCTTGCGCTATCTCGAGCATGGCGAATTTCGCCTGGTGCGCACGGCACTTAAGGAGCGCGAGGTATTACTGCGGGCGGCGCCGCACCTCGTCCGCCCATTGCGCTTTGTGCTGCCCATCAATGCGGCACGCCGGTCGCCGTTGCTGCTGCGGATGGGTCTGCTGCTTTACGATTGGATCGGCCGCCGCAAAATCCTGCCGGGG
The DNA here is from genome assembly GCA_050725855.1 of Xanthobacteraceae bacterium. GTDB lineage: Bacteria > Pseudomonadota > Alphaproteobacteria > Rhizobiales > Xanthobacteraceae > BOG-931. The sequence goes on from JBOHIU010000070.1 coordinate 8,731, forward strand.
ACCCGCGAAGTCGATCTGTTGACCGACGAGAGCGGCCATCCGCTGCGCAACGCCTTTCGCCGGGCTTATGAGTATTCCGACTGCTTCGCCGATGACGCCCGCCTCGTCGTACTCAACGCGGTCGATGCCGCCGAACGCGGCGCCATCATTCGCACGCGGACCCGCTGCGTGCGAGCCGAGCGCAACGAGGTTTGGCGGCTCGTTCTCAATGCGCAAGGACGGCGTGATGTCGTGACCGCGCGCGTATTGGTCAACGCCGCCGGCGCGTGGGTGGAGACCGTCGGCGAAACCGTGCTGCACCAGCCACCGCGGCGGCGCCTGCGGCTCGACAAAGGCAGCCACATCGTGGTGCGCAAAGTCTATGACCACGACCGCGCCTATATTCTGCAAGCGGCCGACCGCCGGGTCGTGTTCGCCATTCCGTTCGAGCACGACTTCACACTCGTCGGCACCACGGACGGAAGCTTTTCCGGCGATCCCGCGCTGGTGACGCCCTCCGCGGGGGAAATCGACTATCTGTGCGGTGTCGTGAACGAATATTTCCGCACCGCCGTCACCGCCGCAGACGCGGTGTGGGCGTATGCCGGCGTGCGCTCGCTCTATGACGATGGCGCCGGCAAGCCTCAGGATATCGGGCGCGAATACGCGCTCATTCTCGACGAGCGCCCCCGCGAGGCGCCGTCGCTGACCGTGTATGGCGGCAAGATCACCACCTATCGGCGGCTCGCCGAGGACGTTCTCGGCCGGCTCGCTCACTTCTTCCCGCCGTCTTGCCCCTGGACCGAAACGAGTGCCTTGCCGGGCGGCGATTTCGCGTTCGAAAGCCTTGATGCGCTGATCGCGCGCACGCTCGAACGCTGGCCGTTCCTCACCCGGCAGCATGCGCGGCGGCTGGTCCGTACCTATGGGACGCGAGCGGAGAACGTGCTGAAGAATGCCGCTCAGCTTGACGATCTCGGTCAGCGCTTTGGAGTCGATCTTACCGCCACCGAAGTTCGTTATCTGATGCAGACCGAATGGGCACGGACCGCCGATGACGTGCTGTGGCGCCGTTCGAAATTGGGCTTGCGATTTTCATCGGCACAACGCGACGCCCTCGCAGGCTTCATGGCGCGCGAGCATGCATGAGCGACCGCCTCGAAACGTGAGGTGATGTCGGGCGGCGACCGCGTGCCCGAACCGCGGAAGGTTCCAGCCACAGGCCGGAAGCCGACCGGGCTTCATCGAAGTTTGAGCCGCTCAATTGCGGGCGCGGCTTCCGGGCCATGGGGTGGCTTTCGGCCGGCCCCGTTTAACGGAAAGCTCACCAACCGACGGAACGCCTCGCCGCGACGGCCCCTTTGTGAAATTTAGCCCAGCGCCTTTACCAAGCCGAAACAGGCCAATGGTTTGATAGGGGTCCGCTACTTTGGAACACCGTCTGTGCAGCACAATCCTCGCCGAATCGCGATAGCCTCGAATCCTTCAAAGAAGGAAATCGAGGACCTCATGCAGTCGCTTTGGGTCCTGGTGGTCGACGATAACCAGTACATGCGCAAAATGGTCCGCAATCTCCTGGTCAATTGCGGCGTCAAAGATATCTATGAGGCCGCCGACGGCATCGCGGCGCTTGACACCATCCGCACGGTGGCACCCGACGTGGTCATCCTGGACTGGGAGATGCCGCTTTTGAGTGGCGCCGAACTCGTTCGCATCGTCCGCTCGCCGGGCGTGTTCCCGATGCCGGATATTCCGATCATCATGCTCAGCGGGCATTGCGAACGCTGGCGCGTGGTGGAGGCGGTGCGTCTCGGCGTCAACGAGTATTTGACCAAACCAGTCTCGACGAAGTCCATCTACGATCGACTGGTGTCGATCATAATGAAGCCGCGGCCGATCGTGCAGCTGGGCGACTATTATGGCCCCGAACCGCGCAAGCTCTCGATCGATTCGGACGGCGCGGACCTCGGCCTGCTCTTGGCCGACCCGCCGCCGGCTTGACGCGCCGCCGGTTTGTGCTCCTTTGCCGCATTGCGGCCGGTTCGATTCCCACTTCACGTTTACATGCGCTAATTTAGTGTCCCGATTCCGAAGTTCGCATCATTGTGCGGCCTCTCGTCTGCGAACTTCGGAATCGAAAGGACACTAGCAAGTTATTCGGCTAGTGTGGCTTTGGTTCAGAAGTCCGCACGACGAGCCCGCCGTAAGGATGATGCGGGCTTCTGACCGCCACACGAGAGATGGCGTCACGTTGCGTGGCCACAAGCAGGTGGGCGCGTGCTGGGAGTGTCGATGCAGCCTGTCGAGGCTAAAAACCGGACGCCAAACCCCGGCATTGCATCGGCCGACAAGGCGGCGCCGCCTGTGCTGCGCATCGAAGGCCTCGGCAAGCGCTTTGGCGGCTTCACCGCGGTCGATCGTCTCTCGCTGAACATCCAGGCGGGCGAGTTCTTTGCTCTGCTGGGACCTTCCGGCTGCGGCAAGACCACGCTGTTGCGACTCATCGCCGGTTTTGAGCGGCCGAACGCCGGCCGCATCGTCCTCGACGGCGTGGACCTGGCGCCGGTACCGCCGCATCGGCGTCCGGTCAACATGATGTTCCAGAGCTACGCGCTATTTCCGCATCTTACCGTCGAGGCCAATGTGGCGTTCGGGCTCAAACAGGAGGGCCTCGCCAAACGGGACATTGCCGACCGCGTCGCCGATATGCTGGCGCTGGTGAAGCTGGAGAAATTCGGAACGCGCAAACCGAACGAACTCTCGGGCGGCCAGCGCCAGCGGGTGGCATTGGCACGTTGCTTGGTCAAGCGGCCGCGCGTGCTGTTGCTGGACGAGCCGCTGGCGGCGCTCGACAAGAAGCTGCGCGACGCCACCCGCTTCGAACTGATGGAGCTTCAGCGCCAGCTGCGGCTGACCTTCATCATCGTCACCCACGACCAAAGCGAGGCCATGCTTGTCGCCGACCGAATCGGAGTCATGGACCACGGCCGGCTGATGCAGGTTGGATCGCCGGCCGAAATCTACGAGCGGCCAAACTCGCGGTGGGTCGCGGACTTCATCGGCGACATGAACCTGTTCGAAGGCCGCGTCGGCGACGATCGGCTGAGCATCGAAGGCACGGCGGCCGGCCGACTGCGCGTCTCCACGCCGATCACGGCCGAACCGCGCACCCCGGTCTCGGTCGCGGTTCGGCCGGAACGCATGCGCCTTTCACGCGAAAGGCCGGCGCCCGGCATCGAAAACTGTCTTCCTGGAGCGGTCGCCGAAATCGGCTATTTGGGCGATTCTTTGATCTATCGCGTGCGCGTCGCCGATGGCTCGCTCATCAAGGCAACGGCCGGTAATACGGGTGCGAACGGCGAGCGCGCGGCGCGTCCCGAAGACAGCGTGTGGCTCAGCTTCTCGCCGGAAGCCCTGATCGTGCTGCCGCTTTAGATCTGGGCAGTGGCGAAACTGCTCGCGACCAGCGGGAACCTGCATCCGGCGCGCGCCGCCGAGTTACACTTCCTGGGTGGGGAATAGGGAGACCATGAAAAAGAAGCAGCCGGGCTTATTCTGGCAACGGGCCGTCGTCGCAATTCCCTACGCATGGCTCGTCGTCTTCTTCCTCGTTCCGTTTCTCATCATCGTCAAAATCAGTGTTTCGCAGAGCGCGATCGCGCTACCGCCATACACGCCGGTGCTCGTCTTGAAATCCTGGCACGGCATCGAAGAATTTTTCACCGCGCTATCATTTGACAATTATCGCCTGCTCGGTTCGGATCCGCTTTATCTGCTGTCCTATCTAAAAAGCCTGGAAATCGCCGCCTTCTCCACGTTGATGCTCCTGATCATTGGATATCCGATCGCCTACGGGATGGCGCGGGCACCGCGCGGCCTGCGACCTGCTTTGGTCGTCCTCGTCGTGTTGCCGTTCTGGACATCGTTCCTCATTCGCATCTATGCCTGGATGGACATTCTGCAGCGCGACGGGCCGCTCAATCAATTATTGATGGCCCTGCACATCGTGCGCGAGCCGCCGGTCTGGCTCGCGACCGATACGGCGATCTATATCGGCATCGTCTATTCCTACCTGCCGTTCATGGTACTGCCGCTTTACGCGGTGCTGGAGAAGCTGGACGAGTCGCTGCTTGAAGCCGCCGCCGATCTCGGCTGCGCGCGCTGGAAGACGTTTTGGCTCGTCACCCTGCCGCTATCGGCGCCAGGCGCGCTGGCCGGTATGCTGCTGTGCTTCATTCCGATCGTCGGCGAGTTCGTCATTCCCGATCTGCTGGGCGGCTCGCATACGCCGATGATCGGGCAAACAATCTGGATGGAATTCTTCGGCAACAAGGATTGGCCGACCGCTTCAGCGGTGGCCGTCGTTCTGGTCTGTCTCTTGGTTACCCCCATCGTCGTCTTTCAGCACCATGCGATGCGCGGCGGCGACCGGAGCTGAACATGCGAAAAATGAGTTCGCTCAATCTGTTCGCTGTTATCGTCGGCATCGCTTTCCTCTATCTGCCGATCGTCATCCTGGTGATTTACTCGTTCAATGCCTCGCGCCTGGTGGCGGTTTGGGGCGGCTGGTCGACGCGTTGGTACGCCGAACTCGCCGGGGACACCGAGCTTCTGCAAGCGGCCTTTATCAGCCTGCGCGTCGCGCTTGTGTCGGCAACCGCGGCGACCGTGCTGGGCACGCTCGCGGCGGTAGCGCTCGTCCGCTTCGGCCGCTTCCGCGGCCGGCTCCTGTTTGCTTCGATGATCTATGCACCGCTGGTGATGCCGGAGGTGATCACCGGTCTCTCGTTGCTGCTGCTATTCGTGGCGATTGCAGTGGACCGCGGTTTTTGGACGGTCGTCATCGCGCATACCACCATGGCGATGTGCTTCGTCACCGTGATCGTGCAATCCCGGCTGGTCGATTTCGACATGAGTCTGGAGGAAGCGGCGATGGATCTTGGCGCGGCGCCGTTGCGGACATTCCTGAGCGTGACCTTGCCGTTGATCCTGCCGGCCATTGCTGCATCGTGGATGCTCGCGTTCGCGATGTCGCTCGACGATCTGGTGATCGCGAGCTTCACCACGGGGCCGGGCGCGACCACGCTGCCTATCCGCATTTATTCGGAGATTCGCCTTGGCGTGAAGCCGGAGATCAATGCGGTGTGCACCATCTTCGTTGGCGTGGTCGGCGTAGCCGTGCTGACCGCCTCGTTGCTGGCCAAGCTCGCAGCCACAAGACGGGCGCCGACACGGCTGTGATGTCGCGGTACTGCTTCGACCCGCGCCGCTTGCGCCTTCAATGCGAGGCGGCGGGAGCGCCCGGCACCGCTGCGGCCGCGGAAGACGGCGCGCTCGCGGCCGGGACCGTGGCTGGCGCTGCGAACAATTGATCGATCACCGAGCGAACGGCATCGCCTGCCGAGTGCCGCTTGACCGCTTCAAGCAGCGGCGCCGCGGCCTGGGAGCGCCGAATGAGACTCGACGCATCCGGCAAGATGATCGGATTCTCCCACGGCCCCTGCACGACGAACGGCAAATCAAACTCGTCGGCGGGCGTGTTCGAGACCAAGGTCGCGATCCCCTCAAGGTCGAGGTCCCGCGTCGGCACCGAGGCCTGGCCCGCAATCTTCAGCCGCACGGCGGGCCCGTCGACGCGCAGGCCCAGAACCGACACTGTACCTTGGCCGATTTTGACGTTCAGCGCGAGATGATTGAACGGCGTGCGGCCGCCACGAAAGTCGCCATTACCGGAGAGTGGGCGTTTGTCGAGCCGACGCAATAATTGCTCCGCATTGATGCCGGCGAGCGCGCCGTCATGGGCGTCGAGGCTGGCGGTGCCGCTGAGCGTGTGGGTGAGGGCCCAAACAGAGCCGCCCGATCCGCCAACGTCGAGGATCAGCGTTCCATGACCTTCCACCTTGTGCACGCCGAAGATCTGGCCAAGGCAGCTGGCGAGATCGACATCGGAAAAGTGCAGATGCGACGTCACCTCGACGCCGTCTTTCGCGGTGCCAAGCCCAAATGAGCCCGTCGCGAGACCACCAAAAGCCTGGGATTCGCCAACCGCCACGTCGAGCTTGCCGTCACGCATGGTGGCGGCGACGGCCGTGCGGCCCAACTGGACATCGGCAACCTTGATACTGCCCGCAGACAAACGCAGATCGAGGTTGAAATCTTGGAGCCCGTCGAGCGCAATCGGCACCCGATCCCAGGCGCGCTCATTGGCCGCCATAAGCCGGGTCCCCGCGAGGTATGAAGTAAGATCGAGGTTGTCGGCCGCAAGCGTACCCTCCACGCCGCGACGGCCGTCGAGCGCCATCGTGAGCACGCCCACGGCCTTGTTGCCGTCGAGTTCAACGTCGACATCGGTTAGTGAAATTGCGCTCTTGCCGACGCGGCTTTTTGCATGCAAGGCGAAGCGCCTAAAGCCCCCAAACGGCACATTGCTATAGCCGGTCCAAAGGAGTGCATCGCGCAAAGAGGGGGAATCCACGCTCAGCGTGCCTTCCATCTTGAGCGCTTGCCGATTGCTCGCGGTGCCGTCGAAGGCGACGTTGAGCGGCGTGGATGCGACCCGCAACTTCACGCCCGAGCTTTGGCCGGTAAGAGCGGCAAGGAAATCGCTCAACGTCAAACTGGCTTCGATCGGTTGGTCCCGCCACACGAGGCTACCGTTGGCGACGAAGCTGCGCGAGATCGATGGCCAAGCCAGCTGGAAGTCCACGTCGCTGAGACGCTCGGTGCGCTGCTTCGCATCGTGCACGATGACTGTGCCATCGTGGATGCCGATTTCCGAAAACGATACAGTGCGGCTTGGACTTGGCTGAACGGCATGCGCAAGCGCCGCGACGAGGCCCGACCAGTTCGACTTGCCATCCGCCGAGAAGGTGACGTCAACAGTCGGCCGCTCCAGCGTCACGTCGGCGATTTCGATCCGCCCTGCCAGCAATGGGAAATAGCGGAGCCGCGCTACCATTTGATCGGCCGAAACGGCCGGATGCGAGTCGCCGTTTTCTCCCAGCAGCACGTCATAAAAACTCACTGACGGGTGCGGGAACAGCGAAACGGAAATTCCACCGCGCAGTGTCGGGGCGAGCCCGGTTACGTCACGAATTTCTTTCTTGACCGCATCGCGAACGGTCGAAGCCGGAATGAGGATCGATAAGGCGACCAGCGTACCGAACGCCGCCGCGGCCACGGCCGCAACGGCAATTCCAAGGCGTTTCAAGCCTTTAGCCGCGGTCACTGGAGGCGTTTCCGATGTTGCGGGACCAATCGAACATAGTGGGCGATGGGCAAGCTTCGAAGATGCTGCGCATCTGTGTCGGATTCGTGACCGCCGCACTGGCCCGGGCGGCGCGGACCATCGCGGCCCCGGCTTCCTTCAGTGTGCCTTCAGTGTGCAGCCACGGGGCTCCTTGGAAAGGCGATCTCGACGAGCGTGCCGGCGTTCGGCGAACTCTTGATCGTGAAGTGGGCGCGATTCGCCTCTGCAAGCGCCTTGGTCAGCGGCAACCGCAGACCGGTGCCGCCCGCCCCCCAATTTGTTGGTGTCGTCGGGTGAAATGGATCGAGCGCTGCCTGGACGTCCGTCTCCCGCATGCCAGCGCCGGTATCGCGAACGCGCAGCAATGTCTCTCCGGCATCAGTTGTTGCCGAGGATACAATCACCTGGCCGCCCGGTCCGGTGAAATTGATTGCGTGGCCCAGCAGATTGATCACGATCTGGCGTAGCGACCGCTCGTCGGCGGCGACTTGGGGCACGCCCGGCGCAAGCGCCGTGCGAATAATGATGCGGGAGCGGTTCGCCTGCGGCTGCATGACGGCGACGCACTGTTGCGTCAAGTCATTGAGGTCTACGTCGGTAAAGGCGAGATCGAGCTGGCCGGTCTCGATCTTGGAAAGATCGAGCAGATCATTGAGTATTGAGACGAGATGCGTTCCAGCGGCGTGAATGTCCCTCAGATATTCGCGGTAGCGCTCATTGCCGATTGATCCAAATCGCTCGGCCAAAATCACTTCGGCAAAGCCGATCATCGAATTCAGCGGCGTCCGGATCTCGTGGCTCACTTTGGCGAGGAAATCGGCCTTCGCCGTGGCGGCCTTTTGCGCCTCTCGCCGAGACACACGGTCGAGGTTCGATTTGAGCTCGCGGATTTCCTTCTGCGCGGCTTCGAGCGCCGCCTCCGCGGCCTGCGGCCTTTCCTCGCCCGCCGCCCTGGTCAAAATCAGCGCGAGTGCCGACGCTCCGCACCACGGCACCGAGAACAGCCGGCCCTCGACCGGAAGCGTGTTGCCGGTCCGCGTTTTCACCAACAATTTGCGGGCAGCGCCGTTGTCGGCAAGCGCGCCGGCGGGAGGGTCGGCGAACAGAGCCGTCAGGCCCCCCGCCGCTGCCAGCCCGTCAATGTCGCCGTATCCGGTCAATTCCAGCAAATGCCGGTTAGCATAGAGCAACACATCGTTACGGAAGATGAGAACACCGGCCGGGATGCGGTCGAGCAGCTTGAGTTCACCGCGCGGCTGTAGCTGCCCCGGTGCCGGACTCTGCGCTTCGGCCAACACCGCCGGACCGATTGACGGAATATCCGCGGCCACCTGCGCCACGGATGCGGCAGCGGCCCCTGGCGCGGGAAGGGCTTGGGTGACCGCGCGGTGCTCTTCACCAGCTACGGCCGGTTCGTCTTGAGGACCACGCAAACGTGCGGTCAGTTCCTGCGCCAGCTCGCGAAACGCGTTGCGCTCGACCGGACTGAGGCTTGGAGCCCGCGTTTCCGAGCTGCCGCTGGCGCGAAACGGCACGACATTGTCGGCGGCGGGAGAACCGACGCTCGGTTCAGCGGTGACGTCCGGCATCACGTCCCGCGTGCCCTCCGGCGGCTGGTCCGCTTCCGTCGAAGGCGGTGTTGCGACAGGTTGGAGCGAAACCTCAGCCGGTTGGGGGACCGCTACGGCATCAGCGCCATTGCTGCCCGGCTCCGGCGAGAACCCGATAGGCCGCGTTTGGCGCGTGCGCGCCAATTGATTGAGGCGGCCGATATCGCGGCAGACGCCGAATCCGCGATAGCCGCGAAAGACACGGGCGCGATCGAACACCGGCAATCCGGAAAGTTCGACCGGCAGCCGTTCGCCGGTCTCATCCACCGGCCACGAAACCGGGATGCCGCTCCAAGTCTCGCGCGTTGCAATCGCATGCGCGACCTGGTCGTCCGGATCAAGCTTCAGGTCGATCGCGATTTCGCTCCAGGGCCGGCCGCAGGTTGCGATTGCAAGCGGGCCGATCAGTTGGACGAATTCATCCGAACCGATGATGAATCGCCCGATGGCGTCCATATGCCACACGAAGCGCAAGGGATGCCGGTGCTCGCTTGTCGGCTCTTCCTGCGAAACAGATGCAACGGCGGGCACTGGTTCGGCGGTCGATGGAGTCGCTGTGGCGGGCGCTGCGATCGGTGTTTCCGGTCCAAGCGAGGTTTTCGCGTCCGCGGCCATGTTTTTGTCAGCGGCCGTCCCGATGGATTGCGCGGGAGCGAGGCTGAGCAGGACGACGGGCGCGTGATTTCTGCCCAGCAGCGTGCTGGTCACAGCGAAGTCAGTTTGGCCAAGACGCACCGGCACCGTCGCTTGGCCGCCTGTATGGCTTCTCGCCGCGAGCGTCTCCAGACCGAGCGCGGACAATGTGGTGGCGCCGCCGAGATAGGACTCTGCGGCCGCGTTGGCATGCAGAAGCGCGCCATCGGGAGCAAACGCTGCGAGCGCTTCAGGGCCATCGGCCACCAGGCGGTGAACGCGCTCGCGGAGCGGGATTGGTGGTCCTGCCGACCCTGTGGCGACGACAAGAACCGCCGCGGTGCCGTCAGGCGTTACGATGCGCGAGCACCCGCAGGTGAGTAGCCGACCGAGGCCACCCCCAAAGCCACGCAAACGCTCAAGCCTTTCCTGACCGCCGGACGGCAACGTGGCTGCCAAACGGGCGATCTGCACGGGCGCCGGGTCGTCGGTGGCGAACCGGAGCTTGCCGAGGTCGGCCGCATGGACGGCACCGAAATTCGCAGCGCCGCTCGCATTCGCCCATAAAAGATGCGAGGCGTCGGTACTCCAAAGCCAAGCCGGACATGCGCTCGTCGCCAACGCCGCAAGTTGCGGGACTTGCAGGAGGGTGACGTCGGACTCGGCTATCGGCATGCGACGGAACCCGTTGCCTAACAGATTCTTAATAATGCGAGCGATCTGCCTCGTCCATGGCACGCGCTGTCCATTTATCCGGACGAGTGCGATAATGTTGATCCGGCGCCTATTGGACTCGGCCGGCCTTAATCTTGGTTGGCGGCTTTGGCTTGCACGTCGATGCCAGTTTCGCGCTACGATGGAACGCCGGCGGAGGACAGACCATGGCGAAGGATCCGTTCGAACAATTCGTAATTCCGAACGAAATGCGTTCGTTTGCCGAGCAGAGTGTGGCGCAAGCCCGCCAGGCGTTTGAGGGCTTCCTCCAGGCTGCCAATCAGGCCGTCGGCCAGGCGCACGGCCAAGCCCAGGCGGCGCATAGCGGCGCCGGCGAAATCGCGCAAAAATCAATGGAATACGCGCAGCAGAACGTTTCGGCGACTTTTGACTTCGCGCAGAAGCTCATGCACGCCAAGGATGCCGTTGAGCTAATGGGCTTGCAGTCGGAGTATCTGGGCCGGCAAATGCAGGCCCTTTCCACCCAGGTTCAGGAGCTCGGCCAAAGCGCCGCCAAAATGGTGGTGGCGGCAGCCAAACCGAAACCCTGATTTTGCCACGCAGATTTGGCGCCGAGCAAAAAAGCGTCGTTCAATCAGCTAGTTGCCGTTTTGTGCAATGCAATAAAATCTATTGCAATGCACCAATGATGCTGCTATATACGCCCTTAGAAAAGCCCCGACCTTGGCGTGTGCTGCGTCAGGCTATCGGGTTTGCAATGGACCACTGGTCTTGCGTAAAGGGCGGCGAGGCCGACTGGAATTCTCACCCGAGACAGCCCGCGAGCAAAGCCAAAAACCTAAAGGACACGCGTTATGGCGGAAACCACGACTGCAACTTCCCCGAAAACCAAAAGCACAAAATCGGCAACGGGCGCGTTCGAAATGCCGAGATTCGAGATGCCGAAGTTTGAAATTCCCAACGTTGAAATGCCTGCCGCCTTTCGCGAGTTCGCCGAGCGCGGCGTCGCTCAGGCCAAGGATACATACGAGAAGATGAAGGCGGTGGCCGAAGAGGCGACCGACATGCTGGAGACCACCTATTCGACCGCCAGCAAAGGCGCCTCGGACTACGGACTTAAGATGATCGAGGCGGCGCGGACGAACACCAACGCGGCCTTCGACTTCGCGGGCGAACTGCTCGCGGCGAAGACCCTTTCAGAAGTCGTCGAACTCTCGAGCGCCCATGCTCGCAAGCAGTTCGAGGCCCTCACCCATCAAAGCAAAGAACTCAACGCGCTGGCGCAAAAGGTCGCATCCGAAACCGCCGAACCGATCAAGAGCAGCATGAACAAGGCGTTTTCCAAGGTCGCCTGACGTTCGCTGTCGTTTGTATTCGCTGGTGCGGAGAGGAAGCCCGGGCTTTGCCCGGGCTTTTTGTATGCGATCTTGCCAAAATCGCTCCCTACTCCTAGTGTCCTGATTCCGAAGTTCGCATCGTTGTGCGGCCCCTTTGTTTGCGAAGTTCGGAATCGAAAGGATATTAGCAAGCTATTGATCGAGTGTGGCTTTGGTTCAGAATCCCACGACGAGCCGGCCGCAAGAATGATGCGGACTTCTGAACCGCCACACTAGCTTCGCGACCGCGCCCCGTGCAGCTGTAGCTCAGTTGGTTAGAGCGCCTGACTGTGGATCAGGAGGTCGGTGGTTCGAATCCACCCAGCTGTACCATCTAAATGTTTGATACAAAACAGTTTTACCTGCTCTAGCCGGCCGATAACCTTTGCTACTTTTACTTGTAATCAAGTGATTCCACTACCATATTTTTGGAAGTGGCGCCGAGCAACACGAGGCAGTGAGAAAATCCTCGCTGCCAGGTCCAGGTGAAACTGCGTCGCGTAACTGAGGCACGTTCCGCGATGGAGGCGATCCGATGCCAGTTTACGATCTGGCGCCCGTGGAGAGCAAAACCATGTGGTGGATTGCGGGAGTTGTTGTTGTTGCCGTGTTCGCCGGCGCTTCCCTATTGATTTTATCGCGGCCGCCAAAGTTCGAAGTGACGCCCGAAGGCCTTCGCATCACCGGCAATGTCTTCGGGAGAACGATTCCTGCGGCCGACTTGCGGCTGGACGCCGCTCATGTCGTGGACTTTGCGCGATCGCCAGACCTGCGTCCGAAGTGGCGAACGTTCGGAATAGGATTGCCAAGTTACAGGGCCGGCTGGTTCCGGCTTTATGACGGCGAGAAGGCGCTCGTCTTCCTCTCGGATTCAAAGCCCGCCGTGTATATACCCACCACCTTGGGCTATAGCCTGCTGATCAGCCCGCAAGATCCAGACGGCTTTCTGTCGTCACTCGCGGTTATTGCCCATTGAGCGCCGCCTGGACGACGCACCTGTTTCCCGGCGGCGTTCCGCTGGTCTACACGATGTCGCTCGCCGGCAAACCATCCACGACGCAGTGGACCATTTACCGCGGTATCGGGACGGACGGTCTGCACGAGATCGAATTTCTGGCCGAGATCGATCCCGCGGCATGGGGCGGCGGCGGTGCGCTGATACGGCAACGCAGCCGCCTATGGTGCACCGACGGCCTTGATCCAGTCCGTTATACTAGTGAGGCGCAGAGCACCCGCTTGACGCTTCAGTTCGCGCGCGACGTGGTGAAGATCGAACTGCCCGATGACACGGCGCAGACGATCGCGCGGGACAGCGCCGAATTCATCGTCGACGGCAATCTTCCCGGTCAGGCGGCGCTGTTCTACGCCGAGCTCGCCAACCGAGGGTCTTTGCGGCAACCCGTAAGCGTGCGGTTGTTTCTGGTGCCACAGCTTGTCACCGTTCCATCGGAAATCGCTCCATCTGAAATCGCTCTAGGGAAAATCCCGGCGGCGAAAGATCCGTCCGCGAGCAGTGGTCTTTGGTATCGCACCTCGCATCGCGAAGATGTCTTGCTCGACCCACAAGGCCGGATGCTGGACGTGAGAATTCCGCATCTCGGGAGCGAGTGCAGCCTCCGCCGGCCGGGCCCATCGCCGCCGAACTGGCCCGAGGATTTGCGCTCACCCTCGCTGACCTACGCACCTCCCCAAACTGCGCAATTTAGCATCGAGGACGTGAGCATTGCCGGTCCGGTCACCCCGATTGGCGCGACCCTGACCATTCCGCGCGCGATCGATCCGGTCGGCGGCGTGCTCTTTCTCAGCGGCTCGGGAACGCACGACCGGCATGGCATCAGCGGCGAGATCGATCTCGGCACCCACGAAATCATGGACGATCTCGCGGATCACGGCTTCGTCGGCTTGCGATTCGATACGCGGGGCGCGGGGAGCACGCGGCTGGGTTCTGACATGCTGGACCGCGGTTTGACCTCCGACATCGCCGATGCGCGAGCCTGCCTCGCTTTTCTGCGCCAGCGGCCGGAAGTCGCCGGTCGGCCGTTGTTCCTCATCGGGCATAGTCAGGGCGGCATGGAGGCCCTGGCGCTCGCCAACAAAAAGGACGTTGCACCCTGGCTCGCCGGGATCGTGCTCATGGCGGCGCCCGGCCGAACCATTGACGAAGTGCTGGCCGACCAAATCGTTGCCCAAGGCGAAACGATCGGCTTCACTCAGGAGCAGATCGGCCGACAACTTGAAGACCTCAAGCAAGCCACGCGACTGGTACGTTCCGGTCGCCCCTGGCGACCGGGCGAAATTCCCGACTGGTTGCTCGCACTGTTTCGCACCCGCACCTGGTATCAGGAGATGCTGAGTTGTGACACGCGCATGCTGATTGCAGGCGTGACATGTCCGGCGCTCGCCTGCCAGGGCGGCACGGACTTTCAGGTTTCGCCGACGCGCGATGCGGAAGTGCTGGTCGCCGCCGCCCGATCCGGCAACGTTGACTGCGGCTATGCTTTCTTCCCCGGGCTCGATCATCTATTCAAGCGCAGTATCGGCCGATCGACGCTCGCGGAATATTACCAACCGCGGCCGGTCGACGGCGCCTTCCTGTCTCGGCTACGTGCCTGGCTGGATGAACGGGCCGGCGTTATTGCGGCCTGACGTCGCCCACCTCGATCACGCGCGTCGGCGCTTCGACGCGCTCGCCGGAAATAAGCGAGCTCAGGCTAGGCGGCACGACCTCCGAGGGCTTAAGCTTCGCCTCGGGCACTTTCGTGCTGACATAGACCGCAACAACGGGCGAATGTGGATCGTTCTCGGCATGTTGAATTCCAAGCCCGACGACGTTCGGAAGCTTCGCGAGTGCGTCGGTATGCTCGTCCAGGATGCGCTTGGTCTGACCTTCACTGGCCATGTTTCAGTTCCTTATACGGTCGGCGTCTGATTCTGCTGGGTCACCACGTCAACGCCCAACTGGTCCACGACGTTTGCGATCTTGCAAAAAATTCCAATCGTGTCCGATCCGGCGACATGCAGGCCGACAATATTGTTTTCCATGTCCAGCACCGGCGAGCCGCTGTCGCCGCCGGACGAATAATAGGTGACCAGCACCTGGTCTGAAAAGCCGACCCGGCCCAGCTTTCCCGACGCATCCGGATAAGTCGACGAGACGCGAAAATCGACGTCTTGCGCGACCGCCACGCTCAGAGTGGTGGTTCGTCCCATCTTCTGCACAGACATGCCGCGCGTCAGATTGGTGTTGACGCCCTTGGGCACACCCAGCACCGCGATGGCAGGGGAAGCGATGCCGGGGTCCAATTCGGCGATCGCCACGTCGACCAGGTTGGGAAATCCGGTAGCGCTGAAGATCAACGGCACCCAATCGGCCAGGGTGCCGATCGCATCGACCGGGGCCTTACCGCCATCATAGGCTCCCGGCTGAACAATGACATCGCCCTTTTTGGCAAAGCCGGAGGCGGCAATCGCGTGGGAATTGCTTAACAAATAAAGCGGGTTCTGCTCTCCGCGCCGCCGTACCAACATGCCGAACGTTCCCGCGACATTAGTGTCGACCGCACGACCGATGGAGTAGCCAGGGATCGCGGGACGAATTCGTTGCGTGTTGCCTTGCAGCACGACCTTGCCGATCTCTTCGACGTCGATATCGACTGGCGGCAACCCAGGAAGTTCGATCGTAGGCGGTATCGGATGTTCCACCGAAGTCCGCGGCAATTTCCTTTCGACGTAGACCTTAAATGCTATGACCCCACGCAACACCTTTCCGGCCGTTTTCTTTTCGGCGACGCCGAGGCCGACGACACCTTCGGCAAAAGCCCATGGAAAGCGGTCGCGCAGATCCGGCACCTCGGCAGCCGATAAGGCCGCGGATATTTTCCCACGCCGTGCTGCAAGGAATGCTCCTTTGGGCGAACCGGCGACCAATTCCAGCGTCGCCTTCACGTCCAGTTCTGCGCTCATCGTCTTTCTCCAACAGTTTGCCTTATCGCACGGCGCCAAGCCGCGGGCCTGATCACGCCAAAGCGGTCGCAATTTCCTTCCGCGGCATCGGCAGACGCGACAGCATCCACGCGACGCGAGCGATCTCCTTTTCGATGCTCGCCGGCGTGACGTGCCGGATGCGCGCAACCACCTCCTCCAAGGCCGACGGCCAACAGACGTCGGACTGGCCGCAGACGTTAGGGAGGTTGGGAACGTCGAGGCGTTCCAGCGCGCGTAGCTCGGCATCGAGAATGGCCCAGCACGCCGGCCGCTGCCTGCGCCCGACCGCCGCGCGGCGCAATTGCTCGAACAGAATTCCGCGCTCAGCGCCTTGGCGCATCAGTTCAGGGCGCAGCGAGGCTTGCAGCAAGAGACCGTATGTGTTGGTCGACCGCGCCACCACACGGCCGCACCGTCCGACGAAGCGCCCGATTGCGGCAAGTAGGGTCGACCTGTTGCGCAAAACAAGCCGCGCCATCTCGCCATAGCCGTTGATGACCGACTGGCGATGCTGGGCTGCCGTTTCGGGATGACCGTTCAGGGTCGGCACGTTGTCACGCCGCGCAACGCGATAGGTCTCATAGCGGATGCCCATCGCGTCGGAATTGACGGGGTCGCAGCGCGCGACACGAAACGGCGTTTCAATCGGCTCGGTCGCGCCGAGCGCCGAAAAATCAAAATCGCGGCCGCAAGGAAAGAAGCCGGTCTCGACCAATCGGTTGCCAAAATCGTCATCCTCGACGCTACGCCGCGCACCGGACCCAAGATCGGCAATGACGTCGGGCGACAGCCGCGGATGAAACAGCGTTTCTGCATCGACGATGATCGGCTGATTGCCGCAAGCAATCAGATTCTCGTGATGAAAGTCCGTCCCCTGCAGCAGCGCCGCAAAGCAAAGCAGTCCGCCGATGCGGATGTAGAAGGCGCGGATCTGGCATAAGTCGTCGCACCCGGCATGAGCGACGTGATCGACCCAGCCGTAGCCGTCGCAGCGCAGTAGCGCTACGCGTCTGTAAGGTTGCGAGAAGCCACAGGCGTTGGCCCAGCTCAGCAGCTCTCCCAATCCTTCTTCCATGTCGACGGGGCGCGGCTTGTAGACCAGCCTGCGGCCGCCGGGCAGCGTGACGATCGCAACGGTCCGGCCGCCATGGTGCGGGTCGGACCGATAGGGCACGATATTTTCGATGCGGCATGGCACGTCAGCGAGATCAAAACCGCAAACGATCGCCGGCCAGTCGGATTGCAGCCGCCTGAGGAGCTCTCCATGCGTGCCCGCCCATTCGGCGGACTTCAAGGCCAGGAGGCGCGCCAAGACAGCGTATTCGCGCATGACCTCCGGCAGCCCGCCAGCAAGCAGGTCGCGAACGAAGCGCCGATAACCGCCGTTTGATGCGCTCGCACCGACCCACGGAAACCGGCCCGAGAGGTTCTGGTAGAGCGTGAACTCAAAATGAAAGACGCGCAGCGACACATGAGACAGGAGCAGTAACAAGCTGCGCTCGAGCGCAATCTGCGCTGCGTCTGAAAGAAGCGGGTAAGCCGCGGCCGCCTCTCGTCTTAGCCGGCGCCGTGCGGCCTCGATGAACGGCAGCAGAAGGTCTTCAAATGCAACCGGACACCCGGCGACGAGATAGCGATAGCGTCGCGTTTCGTCCGGCGGCGGTGCCGTGAGCGCCTCGGCGAGAAGTTCGATCCAGCCGTCCGGCGCGACGCTCGCAACCGCCTGTTCGGGTCGCAGCGGCGCAATCGGCCGCTGCCAGGCCAAACGGCGCGCCAATCCACCGGCACCGAGGCTCGCAAGCCAACGGGTCTGAACGTCTTCGCTCTGGAGGTCGGCCGCACCGCCCTGCGCCGCGAGACATTCGTGCAGGAACATCGATCGGGCCGCGATCTGCCGCACCAGATCGCCGCCAAGGGTCAGTTGCGCAGCAGCAGTTCCGGCCATGTTTCCTCGGAGACGGCGCGTGGCGGGGGACAGCGGCGCAGCACGCGCAAACCCGGTTTGGGAGCGGCGGTTCGCAGCCGGATCGTCGACATGTAGTAGCGCTCCGCTCGGAGCGTCTCGCGCTGAAAGGCGACCAGTTCGCTCGCGATCTGCGCGCTCGAGCGGCCGCTGTTGATGCGGGCGAGATAATTCGCAAGAGGCGCGATCTGCGCGGACGCCGGCAGAACGTTATCGATATAAACGTCGATGCCGAGCCCGTCGCTCGCGGCGAAATGCTCCAGTTCTTCGGCGAAATGCGGCCGCCGCTTGTCGCCGACGAGATCGGCGACCAGATAGGCGCAGCCGCCGGGGGTCAAGACAGCGGGCAGACACCGGATGATCGAGCGCAAATAGCCGAGGCCGTCGGCGTCAATGCCATGCGAATACAAAGTGCCCTGAATGCCCGGCGGATAGGCCACGAAAGGCGGATTACAGGTCAAGAGATTGAACCGCTCGCCACCATCCAAAGTCTGGCTCAACTCTTGAGAGCGAATTTCGACCATCGCTTCGCGGCCGTTGAGCCGTCGGTTGATCGCTGTGAGCGCCAAAGGGGCATCGCCAATATCGGTGGCCACCACGCGATCTGAAAACAGGGACAGGTACAGCGCGGCGATTCCGCTCCCCGTGCACAGATCGAGCATACGGTGATCGCGGCCGATGGCAGCTGTATCGATGTAATAGAGCATCCAATAACTGTCGGGGCCGATATAGACCTCGTGAACCTTGCCGCCGAAGTGGATGCGCCGATCGATGAGGAGATCGAGATTGAATGCCGTGATGAGCTGCCGGTCCGCGGCCGTCACGTTGGCCCCGCGATCGGCCTCACGCAGAATGTCGGCGGCGATCAGCAGGTCGGCGAGACGCCTTTCGCATTCGCTTAGCGTCCGCCGCGCGGCCGACCGGCCGGTCATCAGGCACTGCAGCAGTGCAAGTTCACGGCAATCGTACAGCACCGTGTCGAAGAAATGCTCGACCTTGCCGGCGCTCGCCGCCGAAATCATCGATGGCGCCACCATATACTGGTTGACGCCGACGATGAACTTGCAGATCTGCTGAAAACCTACCCGATCAAGGTAGAGACGCAACGCATCGACGGCCGCGGCAAGCTCGGGGGTCATCCGGTGCCCGGCGGTCGCTCACCGGCCACGCGTCCCTTGGCGTCGACCAGCATTCCGCGTTGGAACAACGTCGCCAGCGTGCCCAGCGTGTTGATTTCCGGGATGCCGTGCTCGAAGAAGGACGAAAGCGCGATCTGGCCCGCGGTGCGGTCGCCCTTGAATAATTTATCGCCGAGCGCACCGACATATTCGCCAAGCTCCGGCCGCCGCATGACCAGCGCATTCAGCGGAGTCATGACCTGAAATCCGTCCGACACCCGTTCGTAATTCAGTTCAGGCAAAAACCGCATGCGATCGTGCAGCGATATGGTCAACGGCATGTGCTCGGCGATCATCTCTTCGAGGTGGCGGTCGAGGTCGGCGGCATCCGCGAACGTCCGTTCCTCGAATACGATATAGCCGAGCGGCCATTTGTCATTGGCGCGGCACGGGCTGATCAGCTTCACCGTGCGCGTGACCATATTGAGCAGAAAGCCGGAAACGCAGGCGATGGTCCCCGGCTGCGTCATGGCCATGTCGCCGCTGCCCTGGCCGGCGTCGCCCGCGAGCCGCCGCGAGGTATCCGCCAGCATCGCAAGCTTGCGGTGCTCGACTTCGACGATATCTTTTTTGCTTTTTGCTCTTTCGCGGAACGCCCCGGCGGCCGCCTTGGGCACGGTGCCATCCTTCATCTGCGCGACGATCTCCACCCCGGTCAGTTCATCCGGCGTGAAGGCCGCAAAAACACGGCGCAGCAGCGGCTCGGTGAGAACCGAGAAACGGTTCACCCGACAGCCCCTCGACTGCGACACTCTGAGAATGTTGCGCACACGCTCCGGATCTTTGTGCGCCTGAGCGGTTGTCGTCTGCGGGTACATGCCGACGATGTCGCAGAAGTCGCCGGCGAAGCGCTCATAGTCCGGATTGTCCAAGGGATCGGTCGCCCAGTAGCAGAAGCCCCATTTGGCAGCATGACCGATTTTGTCGCGCAGCACCTTGACGGTCGCTCGCCACAGCGCACCGTTCTCCTGCGTGTATGGCCATGCCTTCGCGAGCTTGGTGGCGCCAACGCCGCAGAACCAGCAGCCGACGGAACAGCCGTCGGTGATTTCGATCGCCAGCGGCGTGTGGATGATGTAGTCGTCGTAGGCGCCGTTCTCCAACGCGTTACGGGCAATCTGCCGGGTGCGCCAAGCCTTGAAACGCGGGTCGTCGGGACTGCATTCCTCCTTGATCTCGTCGCGCCACTTTTTCTTGGCGTTGAAGAATTGCCGATAGGCGCCGACAACCGGATGCAGCGGGCGCTTCTCGCGTTCTGCCGTGAGCGCGTCGAACGGGTCCCACAACGGCCGCATGATTTCCGGATCGAAGCCAAGCTTGTATTCACGGCCGGCCCGCTCCGGATCGGCGGCAATCAGCTTGCGGAATGGTTCGGAGCAGGACCACCATTCAAGCACCCGCTTCACCTGACCGATCGTCAAAGGCGGATCGCCATATAGGGCGGCCGTTGCGGCTACTTCTGGCGCGGTCATGGGGAAGCACTCCTCTGGTTCGCGGTTACAAACTGCGGCAGCGCGGCAACCGGCACGTCCCACGCGGAGTCGAGCGGCGGCGACGGGGGTTCCGCGGCCGCGCGGTCCGGCAACAGCAGGCCGGCCGGAAAATCGAGCGGGTCGCCGTAAGCGGACATCGGCTCATCGACCGCAAGCGCGAGGAAGCGATGGCCGAAAGCGAGCATCAGCTTCCGTTCGGCGAATCCACCGAGAATGTCGTCCACCTGGGAAGCCGAGGCTGCAGCGCCTGTGCGTTCAAGCGTGCTAACGATCGCGGCCGACGAGTTGGCGACATCGCAAGCGCGATAGACGCGCGTCTCCACGGGGCTGAGGCGATGCCGCGATGCAACAGCGCACGGACGCGTGTCGCGGATGATCATACCGTCGCCGTCGGGCTTGGCGACGAGCACCGGCGCGTCGAAGCGGACGGTCGGAATCGGCGCTGCTTCACGATCCAGGAAGAGCGCCGTCCATTCGCGCAGGCGGTCGTTGACGGCGCGGACGCCCGGTCGAGACCATGGCCGCGCCGAGTTGGCGGCATCGCGCCTGTCGTAAAAATAATAGGCTTGGCGCGCGCGCCGCTCGGCATCGTGCGGATAAGTATGCTGATAGGCCCAATACGGTACGAGATCGAGGCCGAACTCGCCGGCTCTCTCGAAATAAGGGCTAAACCGATTATATCGGATCGCCGTCATCTCCTGGGTGGACGGCGGCTGCAGGTGATAAATCAACGGCAGCCATGCGGCGAGTTCGCTGTACCAGGCGTCGTCTTCACCCGGCGCGCCGAACAGCATATTCCAGAGCAGCCACACGCCGTATTGGCGTGACCATTTGATGAGCTGAAGATTGATCGCGGCGCTGGCGCCTTTTTCCAACAGCGGCAATACCCGGTCATCGAGGCTTTCAATGCCGGGCTGAATCCACCGGACTCCAGACGCGGCGAGCAATTCGACCTGACGGCGTTTGAGGTTGGCTTTGGTCTGATAGAACAACCCATAACCACGCCCGGCATCGATCAGAGCCGGCATCAGCGATTCGAAGTAGGACGGCTCGATGATATTGTCGGCGGTGACGAAGCGGCCAATGCGGTGACGAGTGAACAACTCGTCGAGTTCGTCTATGATCTGTTCGGCGCGTTTGCCGCGAAACAGCATCCCGGAATCGCTGATGCCACAAAACGAGCAATGGTGCTTTTCGCCCCACCAGCAGCCGCGCGCGGTTTCGATGGCGATGCCGGGCAGGACCCGCGGCTTGAAGCGGGCACGATCGAGCTCCTCGAAATAATCCTCATAACTCGGCACCGGCAGTCGATCCATGCGCCGCACCCGGGCGTAGAGAGCGCGCTGCGGCGGGGTCGGTGCTTCCCCGGCCGTACGATGAGCCGGAGCAAATATGCCCGGTGCAAGCAGAGAAGCGGGGACATCGCGACCGCAATCGAGTATGGCGCGACAGAGATCCGGTAAAAGCTCGTCAGCTTCTCCGGAGATGGTGAAATCGATCCAATCGAAGCTTTGATGAGCGGTCCATCCCATTTCGCCTTCGCAATTGCCGCCACCCAGCATGGTCACAACGGATGGATCGAGCTCGCGAACGCGCCGCAGCAGCGCCAGTGAAGCGCATTGCTGCTGGAACATCGAACTGCATCCGACGATGCGCGGATGACCGGACAGCACCGCATGCGCCATGTCGCCGACAAAGGCGGTGGCCAATGCGCGGACGCGCGCGAGCTGCTCGATCAATTCCGGCGGATCGCCCAAGAGCGCGGAGAGCGTTTCCAGATAGGCTTGCGGCCGAAGATCGGCGTCCGGGAACGCGGCTTCGGCGAAGGTCCATTCGCCGATGCGATTGGAAATCGCCGAGCCGTTTATGCTTTCATAACCTTGCAGTCCTAATCGGTCCGCGAAGCGCAAGTTGGCGTAGAGCGAGCGCGTCGTGATGCCGGCACGCCGCAGGCAAGCCTGCAGCGTGCCGAGCGCGACCGAAGGACGCTCGACCGATGCGTACGGCATCAGCACCAACACCACTTCGCCGGTCGCGGCCATGCGGACGAACTCAACCAACGGAGTTAAAGTTTGCGGCAACATTGCCGGTCGTGGCGACGTTGCCGGCAGTGACCGCGTTGACGGCGCCGATGTTATTCGCAGCCCCCACGGTGTTGACCGCGACCACCGCGATCACCACCACGGCGATAGTTTGCGGCGCCACCGCCTCAAGATCGTCGGGGAGCACCTCGCTCAATGCGATCTCCTTGGGATTGCGCGGCAGCACCAGATGATAGGTGTTGGGAGTTTCCTGGTGCACAGAGACCTGCAAGCCCGCAGGCAGCGTAACCCCCGGATCCGCGGCGCTGACTTCGCTTTGCAAGACGCTCTTTGGATCGGTCAGAAGCCGTTGCAGATAGGCCGGATGGCGCCAGGCTTTGGCGACAATGCGGGCCTCCAGGTCCCGGCGGGTCACGACCGGGGCCACTGGATTTGTGATCGGTGCATTTGTCACGGCACCCTCCTCGGTGCAGGCCGGCAAGGTCGCGGCACTTCCTCGTTCCGCGATCAGCCGACCGTGTTGGTGTTGGCGACGGCGTTGCCGGTGGTGGCAACATTGCCCGCTCCGACGACGTTAGCGGCACCGACGTTGTTGACGGCGCCGACGGTGTTGACCACGACCGCGCCGATTCCGACGACCACGACGGCGATAGTCTGCGGCGCCACCGCCTCAAGATCATCCGGAAGCACTTCGCTCAGAGCGATGTCCTTCGGATTGCGCGGCAGCACGAGATGATATGTATTGGGTCCTTCCTCGTGGACCTGGACCTGGAGTCCCGCGGGCAGCGTCACACCCGGATCGACGGCGCTGATCTCGCTCTGCAAGACGGCTTTCGGATCGGCCAGCAGCCGCTGCTTGTAAGCGGAATTCCTCCAGGCCTTGGCGACGATGCGCGCTTCCAAATCGCGCCGCGTCACCAATGGTGGGTTTGCGGTTCCCGGTTGGTTTGCCATTGTGAGCTCCTTTTCGCTTCGGTTGATGGTTCAGGGTTGAGGCAACGACATTTTCGTCCGGACGGTTTCAGCTCTCAGCTTCTCGCGTCCGGCTCATGCGATCACGTTTGCGATCGTGTTGGTCACCACGTCGAGCGTCCCGGCGATCGCCACGACCGGGCCGATGTTGATGCTCGAGCCGACAATATTGCTGACGACCGCCAGGTTCATGCTGGCCGCCTGATTGACGACGCCCACAACAACGACCGCGACAGTCTGCGGTGCGACTGTTTCGAGGTTATCTCCGAGCAGCTCGCCGAGCGAAATGTCCTTAGGATTGCGCGGCAGCACCAGATGATAGATGTCGGGAGATTCCTCGTGGACCTGAACCTGAAGCGATGATGGCAGCACAACCGACGGATCGACGACGCTGATTTCTTGTTGCAGCACGCCTTTCGGATTCGACAGCAGGCGTTGCCTATAGGCGGGATTCTTCCAGGCTTTGGCGATGACACGCGCCTCGAAATCGCGCCGCGTGAACGCGCCCGATGGCACAACGGATGTCTGCCGGCTATTCATGATTGGCTCCCCGGCTCCGATCGCCCGCGCTGACCTTCAGATCAGCCGATGACGTTGCTGACCACGGAAGTGAGGTTGGTAGCGACTTGCGCGCTGACGATGTTAACGGCCTGTACCACGCCCTGGATGACGACATAATTCGTCTGAACATTTGTTATTTGCGTGATGGCGGTCACCACTGCGATGGTTTGCGGCGCCACCGCTTCAAGATTGTCGCCAAGCAGTTCGCCGAGCGAAATGTCCTGTGGATTGCGAGGCAGCACGAGGTGATAGACGTCCGGAGATTCCTGGTGGACCTGGACCTGAAGCGAGGACGGCAACACCACCGACGGATCGATCGATGCCACTTCCTGCTGCAGCACGCCTTTCGGATTGGCGAGCAGACGTTGCTTGTAGTTCGGATCCTTCCACGCCTTGGCGATGATGCGCGCTTCGAATGACCTGCGGTCGATGGGCTGTTGCGGATCAGTCATTGCATGCCTCCTTGAGAGAGCGGCGCGGCCGGGCGTTCGGCCGCGGTTTGGGTGGCCATGAACATGTCTCGAATTTGCGTCTGCCAGGGATCGGCCGGACGCGAGCGCCGGCGCCGCCCCAGGATCAGCATCAAGCCACCGGCGAAATCCTCGAAGCTCGCGTAAGGCACCGGATGGTCGGTCGTGGCCAGGCAAAGCAGTTTGCCGTCGAAGTCGGCCACGATCTTCCAATTGACCAAACGCTGCCGCGCCGCCGCGATGGTGCACTCGCTTTCGTCGGAACCGTCGCGCCGCAAGGCCTCAACCAACGTCGCCGCGCTGCGAGCGGAATCGCAGGCGCGACAGATTTGCGACTCGAGAACGCTCAGCTCGTGGTGCGGTGCGACCGCACACGGCCGAGTATCGCGGATGGCGATGGTGGCGCCGTTATCCGTGATCATCAGAACCGGCGCGGTTTCGCTGCGGCGCGGCAGTTCGGCGGACGAATTTCGCTGGCGGTAAAACAGCTTCGCCCATTCGCTCATCGCCTGGGCGAGGCGCACCGGGCGAGGCGCAGGCGGGCCGTCGTGGCAGAAGAAATACGCCTGCTCCATCAGCGCTTGCTGATCGACCGGATAGGCGTAGCTGTAAGCCCAATAGGGCTTGAGCTTGAGCCCGTAGGATTGCGCCTTGTTAAAGTACGGGCTGAAGCGGTCGTAACGGATGGGCGTGAGAGAGCCGCTTGTCGGCGGTTGTAGATGCACAATCAGCGGCAGCCAATCGGCAATCTGTTCGTACCACTCGGGCTTGTCGCCGGGCGCTCCGTGGAGGTGATTCCAGATCACCCAAATCCCTGAATTATACGCCCATTTCAGCAGTTGGACGTTGATCGCGACCGAACAGCCCTTTTCGATCAGCGCCAACAACTCATTATGCAGCGCCTCGATGCCGGGCTGAATCCAGCGAACCCCCGCTCGGGCGAGCAGTTCGACCTGGGCCCGATTGAGATTCGCCTTGGTTTCGTAGAAGAACAGCATGTCGCCTTGTTCGGCGAACGCCGGCAACATGCGGCTGAAGTAGTGATTGTCGAGAATGTTATCGACGGTCATGAACTTCTTCAGACCGTAGCGCTCGGCGAGCCAGCGCACTTCCTCCTGCACCCGCTCCTGCGACTTGGCGCGAAACCCCATGCCGGCCCCGTTGAGGCCGCAGAACGTGCAATGGTGCTTGGCGCCCCACCAGCAGCCGCGCGAGGTTTCGAGCGTCAGCCCCGGGATGATGTGATCGCGAAGCGGAGACAGTTCGAGCTGCTCGAAATAGTCGTCGAAATTGGGAATAGGCAATTCATCGAGGTCGGTGACGAGGACGCGCGGCGCTTCGCGGGTTTCCGAGCCGCTGTCGTCGGCCGCATCCCGCGAGGCCGGTCCGAAAACTCCGTAAGGCAATAGCTCGGTCGGGGCACCGCGGCCATGCGCGAAGATGAGCCGGCACAGATCAGGCAGCAGCTTGTCGGCTTCGCCCGACGCAACGTAATCGACCCAGCGGTAATGCCGATGAGTAGCCCTCCCCATGGCGGCTTCGCAATTGGCCCCGCCCAGCATCGTCACGATCGACGGGTCGAGCGCCTGGACGCGGCGCAGCAGCGCCAGCGATGCGCAATGCTGCTGAAACACCGAACTGCAGCCGACGATGCGCGGCCGGGCTTCGACAATGAGCTGGGCGAGATCGTCGATGAACGCGGTGGCCACCGCGCGGGCCTGCAGCAGCGACTCCTTCAGTCCCGGCGCGGGGTAGCCCACTTGGCGCAAGCCCGCGACGTAGGCGTCGACGTCGCGCACGGCGGCGCCGAACGCAGCCTCCGAAAAAGTCCACTCGCCGAGCTGGACGGTGATGTCCGAATTGTTAAGGCCCTCATAGGCTACCCGCCCGATGCGTTCGGCAAACATCAGGTTGGCGTGAATGGTACGCGTGGAGATCGCTTCGCGATCAAGCGCCGCGGCGAGCGTGCCAAGCGCCAGCGATGGCCGCTCAACCGACGCGTACGGCATCGAGACAAGCAGAACGTCGTGCGAGGTGCCCGCTCGTCGTTCACGCCCATTGGCTTGGGCGAAGACGTGATCGGGCGTCACGCGGACGCTTGACGCGGCGCGATGCAGCATCGGCACCAACTCGCTTTAGCTGAGGGACTTCCCCACCGGGGGGAGACCAAAGCCTTAAGTTGTGAATGCCATAAGACACTCTTATAAGTTGCGTCAAGCCCAAGAGGCAATTTTTAAAGACACAATTTTTCTTGGCTCTATTCTCTCGGGCAGCGATGCCGCGTCTTTCGTCGACAAGCCCAGGGCACTCACCTCGGAGGCAGGGTGCGAAATTCTCTTCGCGCAGGCCGGAGTGCGTTGTTGCTATTTCGAGCTTTCTTTGAGGACTCTCAACGACTGCTTCAGATGCGCGACATCCTGTTCAGCATCGCTTTACCTTAACGCAAGCCGCGACCGTTCGGGCGGATGCTCCCTTAGCTATTCGCGACTATCACGCTGGACGGGATGACATCCAATTCAGCGGACCGCGTGACAAGCGCCACAGCATTACGGGCATTGCGGAGTGCGGTTCTGGCATTCAATAGCGATGCCGGCACGCAAGCGCGCGGCGCCGAAGCATCGGTCGAGGCGTCCTCGGATCTGCACCTCATGCTGTACGACGGTTTCGCCGCCGCGGAAGCGCAGTGGCGGCAATTTGAGACCATCGCCGATTGCACGCCGTTTCAGACATTCGACTGGCTCTCCGCTTGGCAACGCCATATCGGCGACCGGGAAGGCGTGCTCCCCGCGATTGCCGCGGCTTCGTTCGCCAACGGCGACACGGCATTCATCCTCCCCCTCGCCATCGAGCCGGGCCGCACGACGCGCCGGCTGTGCTGGCTTGGCCAGGACGTGAATGACTATAACGCGCCGCTCATCGCACGGGATTTGCCGCAACGCCTGAGCACGGAAGGCTTCCGCGCGGCCTGGCGGGAGCTGCTCAAACGCATGCAACGCGATCCGATGCGGCGCCACGATTGGGTTGAACTGGAAAAGATGCCGCAAGCAATCGGCGGACAAATCAATCCTTTCTTTCATCTTCCGCACGCAACGAATCCAAGCGGAGCCCATTTCGCCAAATTGGGCGCCGACTGGAAGACGTTTTATTACGACAAACGCTCATCGGCGACACGGCGGCGTGACCGCGCCAAGCGCAGGCATTTGTCCGAGTTTGGCGAGGTCGCCTTCGCGACCAGTTTCCAGGCCGGCGACGTCAGGTGCACACTCGAAGCATTGATGGCGCAGAAGAACCGGCTGCTCGCGCAGCGGGGAATCGGCGACATGTTTGCGCGCCCCGGTTGGCGCGAATTCTTCCTCGATGTCGCCACCAACCCGGCAACGCGCGATCGTGTTCACGTAAGCCGCGTGCAAGTCGGCGCGACCTGCGCGGCCGCCAATGTCGGCGTCGTCTTCGGCGAGACCTATTATCACGTGCTTGCAAGCTACGATGATGGTCCGCTCGCCCATTACGGCCCCGGCGCGCTTCATCTGCGCGAACTTCTTGCCTATGCGATCGGTCGCGGACTGAAACAGTTCGACTTCACCATCGGCGACGAGCCCTACAAGCGGGAATGGTCCGACGCGGATGTGGTACTCGCCGATTATGCGAGGCCGGCGAGGTGGCGAGGCTGGCCGGCATACGCGATTTCGGCGGTACGCCGTCCGATCAAACGCTTCATCAAACAGACGCCGTGGGCGTGGCGCGTGGTTTCACGGCTGCGCCGCGCCGTCGGACGCCTATTGGAGCGGACAGCGCACCGTCCCGGTTCGGGCAGCAGCGCAATCTGAACGGAACCTGCTCGATCAGGGCTGCCGCTCGACGCGATCGAGGTTGGCGGTCATGCGCGCCACAACTTGGCGAAAGCCGGCAAGGTCGTGCGCCGCGATGCCGGTTTCCGCAATATCGGTAATGCCGCGCGCCACGCCCAGTAATTCGTTACGCAGCCGCTTCGCTTTGGCGGTGAGCAGCACGCGGACCCTGCGCCGATCTTCGTCGCTGCGCACACGGCTGATCAATCCGGCTTTTTCCATGCTGCGCAGCGCGATCACCGTGGTCGGCTCCATCATGCCGACGCGTGCCGACAATTCACGCTGCGACAGTCCATCATGGGTCCACAGCACGCGCAGGAAATACCATTGGCCCCGCGTCACCCCGTAGGCGGCAATGCGCCGCTCGAGCAGCCGCTGAAAAGCGCGGTGCGCATCGCGCACCAGATGGCCCGAGGAGAACTGCGGCGGGAATTCCACCACGCGAGATTGCTTCGTCTTCGGTAACGACGGCGGCATCGGCGTTGACAGTCCGGGCGTTCCAAGGCAGGAATTACTTAGAAATCTATGCAATGGGAACGCCGACGATGCAACAGCCGCTGCGCCAGGAACCACAACCGGCGGCGACGCCGAACCAGGCCTTCGATCTGCGCAGCGCGCTGCAATGGCTGCGCGCGCAAGGCGAACTGATCGAAACCGATCGCGAGGTGGATCCCGACCTCCAGATCACCGGATTGCAGAAGCACATGGACGGCGGCTGCCCGGTCCTGTTCAACACCGTCAAAGGCAAGCCCAACCATCGCGTCATCACCAATCTGTTCGGCGACATGGCGATCATCAATAAGATGTTCGGCTGGAAGGACGACGCCGACCGGGTGAAGAAGTTGGCGCACGCGCTGTCCCATCCGCTCAAGCCCGCCGAGATCGCCCAGAGCGAGGCGCCTTGCCAGGAATTCGTGGTCGAGAAGCCGGACGACGTGAACAAATGGCTGGTGCCGATCCGCCACACCACCTACGAGCCGGAACTCACGGTCGGCTCGGGCATCCGCTGCGTCACCGGTCCGCAATTCGAAGGCGGCTCCGACCTCGGCTATAACCGCATGAATTTCCGCTGGGGCAATATCGGCACGTTCCAGATCTCGCCCGGCTCGCACATGTGGCAGGTGGTCAACAAATACTACAAGGAAGACCAGCCGGTGCCGATCACCATGTGCTTCGGCGTGCCGCCGGCCTGCACGCTTCTGGCCGGCGCCGGCTTCGATTATGCCGTACTGCCGATGGGCTGCGACGAGATCGGTATCGCCTCCGCGGTGCAGGGCATGCCAATCCGTCTCGTCAAGGCACGCACCGTCGACGCCATGGCGCTGGCCGATTGCGAACTGGTGCTGGAAGGCTACGTCAATCCGCGCGATCGCCGCTTCGAGACCAAGGAGGCCGAGGATGCCGGCGTGCAGGGCCGCTATCACTTCCACCCGGAATGGGCCGGCTACATGGGCAAGTCCTACAAGGCGCCGACCTTCCACGTCACCGCCATTACCATGCGCAAGCCGGAGACCAAGCCGATCATCTTCGCGCTCGGCGTTCACATGCTTGACGATCACAACATCGACACCAGCGTGCGCGAGGCGGCGATCTACGAATTGTGCAACCGGCTGCAGCCCGGTATCGTGCAGAACGTCGTCATCCCCTACTGCATGACCGATTGGGGCGGCTGCGTTATCCAGGTGAAGAAACGCCACCAGATCGACGAGGGCTGGCAGCGCAATTTCATGGCCGCCGCGCTCTCCTGCTCGCAAGGCATGCGGCTTGCCATCGCGGTCTCAGAGGACGTCGATCCGTATTCGATGGACGACGTCATGTGGTGCCTGACGACGCGGGTCAATCCGCAGACCGATATCCTCAATCCGATCCCCGGCGGCCGCGGCCAGACCTTCATGCCGGCCGAACGCATGACCGCGGGTGCGCAGCAATGGACGGCGTCGAACACGCGCTTCGAGGGCGGCATGGGCATCGATGCCACCGTGCCGTTCGGCTACGAGAGCGATTTTTTGCGTCCCATCTATCCGGTCGACAAGGTCAAGCCGGAAGACTGGTTCTCCAAGGAAGACATCGCCACCGCCAAGAAGCGCATGGCCGGCTGGGTGCACTCTCTGGCAAGGACGGGGCGATAGTGCTGTAGCCCGTGCAGCGAAGCGCAATGCGGGATGGCGCTCCCGGATTTCACTTCGCTCCATCCGGGCTGCTTGCTATTCCGAGCCTTCGATTTCCGCCGCGACCTGCCCGTAGTTGAGCGCAGCCACCAGCGCCACGCCGCCGACGATATTGCCGAACAGCGTCGGCACGAAGAAACGGGTGAAGAAGTCGCCCGCCGAGGCTTGGCCGATCTGCACGACGAAAGCGGCGTCGACAGAGCCCGCAATCACGTGCGGGAATTGGCACAGCGCAATGATGTAGGTGATGAAGACGATGATCAGAAGGCGCGAGCCTTGACCGGCGGGCAGAAGCCAGACCATCAGGGCGATCAGCCAGCCGGCGAAGATGCCGCGCGCAAAGGTGAGGCCGAAGCCCGCCGCCATGATGCGATGGCCGAGCACCGCAAACATTGCCGCCACGTGGGGATCGAACACCGATGTATGTGCGAGCGCCGCCGCGATCAGCCAGGTGCCCGCCAGATTCGCCGCCAGCACGATCGCCCACAGCACAAGTACCTTGCGCAAGGTCGCAAGGTCGCGGTGATGCAGCAGCGGCAGGACCGGCGTCAGCGTATTTTCAGTGAACAGTTGCTGTCGGCCGAGGACGACGATCACGAATCCAACCGTGTAGCCGAATGGGCTGATCAGTTTCCCGGCAATGCCGTCGCCCAGCACCGCCTGCAATTCCCCCTGCATGATCAGCGAAAAACCCATGGAGAGACCGGAGGCGAGTCCCGACAGCGCCAACGCCCACCACTTTCGCTCAAGCTCGCTTTGGCCCTCCGCCCTGATCGTCTCGTGAATCAGCGCGGCATTGGGACGGCTTTGTGACTCGACTTCTTCCTTCTGCCGCTCTGAAAGGCTGTCGAGCTTGGCCGCGGCGCTGAAGGATTTTTCCGTTTCTTCATTGTCAGGCGGCATCAAATCGCCCCGGCGAGCCAACGCAGACGGCTTCCATCCCTCGCCCAAACCGTCGCGGTGCAACAACCGGGCAGGCCGC
This sequence comes from Xanthobacteraceae bacterium, assembly GCA_050725855.1. GTDB lineage: Bacteria > Pseudomonadota > Alphaproteobacteria > Rhizobiales > Xanthobacteraceae > BOG-931. The sequence continues at coordinate 39,914 of JBOHIU010000070.1, forward strand.
TGCGGGTTCCCAGGCAGACCTTATTTGCTGGCCTGGACGCCCTGGCGCCACCTTTCCGTCAGCGCCTTCCTATCGAGCTTGCCGCGCTCGGTCTTGGGTAGTGCGTCAGCGAGCAGGATGCGCTTGGGCGCCTTGAAGGCCGGTAGCGCGGCGCAATAGCGCAGAAGGTTTTCAGCATCGGCGGGCGCGCCTGGCCGCGTCACCACGTAGCTCACCACCTCCTCGCCGTAGATCGGATCCGGCACGCCGACGGTGGCGGCTTCGATGACGTCCGCGTGCTGCATCAAAAAGGAGTCGATCTCGACCGGCGAAATCTTCGCGCCGCCGCGGATGATCAGCTCCTTCTCACGGCCGCTGAGAGCCAAAAAACCTTCGGCATCGAGACTGCCCAGATCGCCGGTACGGAAGCGACCACGGCAATGGATTTTCACCTCGCCGTCCTCGCCGAGATAGCGGTAAGGATGGTCGCCAAGCCCGCCAAGCTCGACATAGCCGATTTCGCCGGCGTGCAGGCGCCGTCCCTCGGCATCGACGATGGCAAGGTCGTGATAGGCGAACGGTCGCCCGACCTTGCCGAGGCGCCGCCGTTCGCCCGGAATGGCGGCGATCCAACTCACTTCGCTCGCACCGCAGCCCTGCGCGACCGGAATGCCGAACTTCTGCTCGAAGCGCTTCCACTCTTCGAGCAGCAGCGGCGCCGAGCTTGACGTGACGAAGCGCAGTTTCGGCACATCGTCGCGGCGCGCGGTTTGCTGGCTATTGAGTAGAATATTGATGGTCGTTGGATTGCCGGTCGCAATCGTCACGCCATGATCGCGCAGATGCCCAAAGAAGCGGCTCGCCGAAAATTTTTCGGCAAGAATCAGGGTGGCGCCACGGTTAAGCGTGCCGAGCGCCCCCAACGTCTGGGCCGAGTTCCAGCTGAAGGGGCGGAAATCGTACAGCCGATCCTCAGCGTTGATGCCGAAACCTTCCGTAAGCGGATCGATATTGAGAAGATATTCGCGAAAGCTCAGGATGACGCCCTTCGGCCTGGCGCTGGTGCCGGAGGTGAACAGGATGATGGCGTCATCGTCGGGCTGCGCCGGCTTCATGGGGGCGCCCGGCGCGCAACGCGTGATCTCTGCGAACAAGGTCCCGGGCTCCGGCTTGTCCAGCCGGCCGATGCGCAAATGCGGCGCGGCAGCGGCGGCGATGAGATCATCGAGGCCCAAACCGTCCTGATAAAAGATGAGCCGCGGTTGGAGCCGCTCAAAAATATTTCCAAGCTGATTGCGGTTCATCTCGACATGGATGGTGCAGACGGTGGCGCCCGCGGCCATAACGCCGAAATAGCACAGCAATTGCTCGATCGAATTGTTGGCGAGAAGCGCCACCCGGTCGTTGCGGCCGATGCCGCGCTGACGGAGGAACGTGGCAAAGCGCCCAACGATCTCGCGCAGTTTCTGGTAGCTGACGGAGCGTCCGCCGTCGGCCGCAATGACCCATGGCTTGTCGGGCGCGCGTTCCGCCGCGCGCGCGATCCAGTCATGCAACAGGTTTGAGCCGGCGTCCGCCTGCATGATAGAATGGCTCTCGATAGAATGACTCTCGCGAATTCCTTAGCATTATAAGCATTTTGCCCGACGGCAAAACAAGGCGTGTGAATGGCCCAGCAAAACGAGATGCCCGATCCGATGTCGACGCCTCTCGGTGCCGGAGCTTTTTTCGCCGCCGGGTCCAACACTGCGCCGTTTCTGCCCTACCACGATCTGCGCCAATGGCTCGAGGAGGCGCAAAAGCTCGGCGAGGTGAGGGAGGTGGGCGGGCTGTCGTATGAGCGCGACATCGGCATGGTCGCCGAATTGTCCGCCCATGCGGAGGACGCGCCGTGTTTCGTGTTCAAGGACGTGCCCGGCACGCTCAAAGGCAGCCGGCTTCTGGTCAATTTCTTCGCCGGCAAACGCAAGAACATGACGCTCGGCTTCTCCGCCGAGCTTTCCAAGCTCGAACTCAGCGAGAGCTTCCGCGTCAATCATGCCAGCATGGGCAAGCGCATTCCGCCCCAATACGTCGAGTCAGGTCCGGTCATGCAGAACGTCATGACGGGCGACGCAATCGATGTCACCAGGTTTCCGGCGCCGCAATGGCACCCGCAGGACGGCGGCCGTTATATTGGCACCGGATGCTACAACATCATGCGCGATCCCGATGACGGCTGGATCAATTGCGGTACCTACCGCGTCATGATCCACGATGCCAAGACGCTCGGCTTCTACATCTCGCCGGGCAAACACGGCCGGGTGATGCGCGACAAGTATGCGGCGCGCGGCGAGCGCATGCCGGTCGCCATCGTCTGCGGCGGCGACCCGATGAGCTTCCTCATGGGATCGAGCGAAGTACCGCAAGGCGTGTGCGAGCTTGACGTGATCGGCGGCATGCGCGGCCAGCCGGTCGAGGTGATCAGAGGGCCGGTCACCGGCTTGCCTATTCCGGCCAACGCCGAGATCGTCATCGAGGGCTTTGTCGAACCGGGCAATGTGCGCGAGGAAGGCCCGTTCGGCGAATGGACCGGCTATTACGCCAGCGACGAGCGGCCCGAACCGGTGATTGACATCAAGGCGATCTATCACCGCCACGAACCGATTCTGCTCGGCTGCGTGCCGCAACGGCCACCCGACGAAATCTGCCGCTATCGCGCCATCGTGCGGTCGGCACTGCTGCGCGAGAATATCGGAAAGGCGGGCGTGCCAGGCGTGACCGCCGCGTGGGCGCACGAGGTCGGCAATGCGCGGCTGTTGCTGGCTGTCGCGGTGAAACAGCGCTATCCGGGTCACGCCAAACAAGCCGGCCACATCGCCGCGCAATGCCATGTCGGCGCCTATTGCGGCCGTTACGTCATCGTCGTCGATGACGACATCGACGTGTCAAATCTGGAAGAGGTGATCTGGGCGCTGATCACGCGTTCCGATCCGGCGACGTCGATCGACATTATCCGCGGCGCATGGTCGACCCCGCTCGATCCACGCATCGAGCCCGAGCGCAAGGCTGCAGGCGATTACACCAACAGCCGCGCCGTGATTGACGCCTGCCGTCCGTGGCACTGGCGCGACAAATTTCCGGCGGTGAACATGCCGAGCGGGGAGGAAAGGCGCGAGGCGATCGAGAGATTCGGCGCGTTGATGAAGAAGTGAAGCGGCGGAACAGGTTTAGTCAGATTGATCCGCGCGACTTGCAAGTGCTTATTCCAGCTTGGTGAATTTACCTCAAGCCGACCTGGGCTGACCTGCCGCATGGAACTTGTCTAATCCACTGAAGTATAGGATTTATGCGCCAGCCGCCAAGCACGGCGTTTCCGGCGCAGGTGGCGTAGAGCGTCCGTCCGGCACCGCCGGGAGCGCGGGTAGGAAACAAAACAGGGAGATGAGTATGTCCATAGCAAAGACGCCGCTGCGCCGCCGCACGGTGACCTTCGGATTGTTTGCCGCCGGCGCCGCGCTCGTCGGCGCCCCTGCCATCATGAAGGCGCAGGCCGCCGGTCCGATCGCGATCAAGGCGACCGAGCTCGAACCGCCGCCGGACCCGTCGCTCGCCTTCAACAGAATGGCGGATGCGATGGGAACGTTTGCCAAACATGGACTCAAGCTCGACCTCGGCCCGGCGCTCGGCGGCGGCGGGCCGGCGCGGGTCCAGGCAGTCGTGACCGATAATACCGACGTCGCGACGAGCGACATCATCGCCGTGCTCGGCGGCATTTATTCGGGCGCCAAGATCAAGATCCTGATGGTGATGACGCCTTACGGCGACGAGGAGGTCTGGGGTCTCAACAAGTACAAGACGTTGAAGGACGCGGTGGGCCAGACCTGGGGTGTCGCCAGTCTGGGCGGCGCGCAACGCTTCAACGCCCAAATGACCGCAGAAGGCATGGGATTTAAGGCTGGTGCTTTCCAGTGGGTGGCCATCTCGGGCGCTGACGCGGCGCGGCTTGAAGCACTCGACACCGGGCGTACGCAGCTTGCCAGCCTGTCGCATCTGGGCGCAATCACCGCCCAAGCAAAGGGCTTTACCAAGCAAATCCACGCGGTCGTGCTGCACACCTCCGCGCATACGCCGCCGATCCCCCGGCTCGTCGTCGTGGCGAAAGCGAGCTGGCTCGATAGTCACAAGGACGAGGCCACCCGCTATGTCGAGATGATGCTCGACGCCAATCGCCAGTGGCAGACCAACGCCAAGAGCTGGGTCGACGCCGCCGCGAAGATCTACAAGGCGGGCGGCTTGACCGACCAGCAGCTCCATGAGGGCTGGAAGCTGTTCCGAGACGGCGGTTATTTCTCGATCAACGGCGGCATCAACTTCGCGGCCACCCAAAAGGTCATGGACCTGTTCTTCAAGCTGCGCAACGAAAGTCCCAACCAATACCTTTCCAAGCCATCCGACGTATACGATACCGGCCCGCTCAAAGCCGCCCTCGACAAAATGGGAGTGGTCAAGTCCGGTACCAATCTGCCTGACGTTCCGGACTGGTACGGCAGCAAGGCCGCAGAGGCGAAGTAGTCCAGCCCGGCGGACCGGCGGGCGGATCGTTGAGACGTGAAACAACAGTCGAGTCCCGCCTGTCATGCCCGAGCTTGATCTCATCAACGTCCGCAAGACCTACAGCAGCCCGCGCGGCGAGAACCTGCTGGCTCTCGCCGACTTCAATTTGAAGATCGGCGGCGGCCGCTTCGTCACCGTGGTCGGCCCCAGCGGTTGCGGCAAGACCACCCTACTGCGCATGGCGGCGGGTCTCATCCCGGCGGACGGCGGACAAATCCGCCTCGACGGCGATGTGCTCAGGGGGCCGAGCCCGAAAATGTCGATGGTGTTTCAAGGCATCGGCCTGATGCCGTGGAAGACCGTCGAGGACAATGTTGCGCTCGGTATCCAGCTGCAGGCCCATCGACGCCGGCTGACCGCCAAGGAAACGACGCTCGTCGCCGAAACGCTGGCGATGGTCGGACTGAATGGCTTTGAAAACTACTTTCCCTATCAGCTCTCCGGCGGCATGCAGCAGAGGGTCGGATTGGCAAGGGCGCTGGTGCGCCAGCCGGAAATCCTGCTCATGGACGAGCCGTTCGGTGCGCTCGATGCGCAGACCCGCACCGTGCTGCAGGACGAACTGCTCAGCCTGTGGGGCCGGGTCAAGAGCACCGTTCTCTTCATTACCCACGATCTGGACGAGGCGATCTATCTTTCGGATATGGTTATCATCATGAGCCGACGCCCCGGCCGCATCAAACAGGTGCTCGCCGTCGACCTACCGCAACCACGCTACGGTTACGACGCGCGCGGCGAACAGGAGTTCGCGCGCCTGCGCAACATCGCCTGGCAAAGCATCAAGGAGGAGCTATGACCGAGGTCTCCAACCTGCTCCCGGGAAGACCGCCGACAAACGGACGATCCGCATTCGCCGTCGTCGCCGGCAACCAGTACGTGCTCAGCGTCGCCTCGCTCGTGGTGTTCCTTGCCGTCTGGCAAATCGTCAGCATGAACGTACCGCCGATTATCTTGCCCAGCCCGGGGAACGTCATCATCGCCTTTGTCCAGCTCAGCGCTTCCGGTGAGCTGCTCCGCGCCACCGTCCAGACCGTATGGCCATTTGCCGTAGGCCTCTGCGTTGCATTTGTGGTCGGCACCGTCGGAGGGCTCTTGCTCGGCATTTTCCGCCCCGCCGCCCGCATTCTCGACCCGTATATTTTCGTCTTCTGGTCGATCCCGAATATCGCGTGGCTGCCGTTGTTCATCGCCTGGTTCGGCGTCGGCCAATTGACCCTGATCATATTCGTGTTCGTGTCGGCCGTTTTCCCGCAACTGTTGACCGTCGAGTCCGGCGCCAAGGAAGCGGACACCTTCCTGGTCGAAGTGGCTCGCTCGCTCGGCGGCACCAAGGGAGAAATCCTCCACATCGTGGTGCTGCCCTCGGCCCTGCCCTATATCTTCGCCGGCCTGCGCATCGCGGTCGGGCGCGCGCTGGTCGGCATCATCGTCGGACAGTTGCTGATCGTCGCCACCGGCATCGGCTACATGTTCCAATTCTATGGCGAGACGCTGTCGCTGGCCAAATACTTCGCGCCGCTCATCGTCATCGCGCTGCTGGCGGTTTTGTTGAATCGCGGCGTGAATTGGGCAGAGCGCGTCTTTGTCCCATGGAAGCAGCGCGCCTTTGCGTGAGCCACTGCACCAGCGCCGCTAACCCGCTGCTTATTGCTCCGCCATCGTCCGAAGTGCGGACTACGGCGGAGCACGTTACGTTCTGCTGTGAGGCCGGTTGATCTATGACCGCGGCTTGACCGCCGGATTGGCTAGCCGCAACGGTTCGCCTCTTTCGAATTTTTGGATCTGCTCGAAGCACTCGCGGAAATAAAGCTCGAAGTTATCCCATTCCGCCCAGCCGAGATGCGGCGTGCAGAGCACGTTCGACATCTCCAGAAACGGATGCTCGCCGTTCATGACCGGCTCTTCGTCAAAGACGTCGACCGCGGCATAGCCCGGGCGGCCCTTGCGCAGAGCCTCGAGCAATGCGCCGGGCTGTACCAGCTCGGCGCGCGCGACATTGACGAATAGCGCGGTCGGCTTCATGCGGGCGAAGTCGTCCGGGCCGACGAGACCCCTGGTCTCGCGCTGCAGCCGGACGCTGATCGAAAGCACGTCCGCGCGCTCGAACAGTTCGGCCTTCGACCCTGCAAATTCATATCCCGCGGCAGCGGCCTTGTCCCGCGATTTGTTCTGTCCGAAGGCGAGCACGTTCATGCCGAGACCCTTGCCGCCGGCGGCAACCAGCGAGCCGATCGCGCCCAGGCCATAGACGCCGAACGTCGATCCCCGCAGCCGATGCGACAGCGTACACGGCCATTCGCCGCGCTTCATGCGCTCGGCCTCAAGCGCAACGTTTCGACGTGAGGCGACGATCAATGCCAGCGTCAGCTCGGCCGGCGCGTCCGGGGAATTGCTGACGCCGGTCGAGACCGGAATACCGAGTTCGGTGGCCGCGGCGAAATCGATTCGTTGCGAGTTGCGGCCGACCAGCGCAAGCAGCCGGCATTTGGGAAGCCGCTCGAGCAGCGCCCGGGAGAAATGAACGCGCTCGCGGACGGATACGATGACATCGGCGTCGCGCAGTCGCTCGACCAGCCGATCGAGATCGCCCGCCGGCGCGCGATAGCGAACCACCTCATGATGACGGATCATCGAGAAGCATTGGAGTTGATCCACCATGTCCTGGTAGTCGTCCGGGATTGCGATCTTCATCTTGGCGTTCGGTTTTCTGAAGCAGAGCGTCGTGTCTCGTCATGATCAAACCACACAGACGCCGCCTGCCGTGGGGCAGGCGGTGACTATAAGGTCTGATGAGGTACGGCGGAGATTTCAGGCCGCAGCGGCTTGCGCCTCGCGTTCCAGCACGAAGTCGTAATTCACGACGTAGAACGGCTCATTCATGATTTCGCCGCTTGGCGCCTTGCTGCCCGCGGGCAGTTTCTTGAACTCGACGATCAGCGGTTCCTTCACGCCATAAACCGCGTCGTGTTGGATCCATTTGTCGCCGGCTTGAAACAGGTGCGTCACCAAGCCGTGATAGCCCGGAGCATCGAGGGCGAAATGGATGTGCGCCGGACGCATGTGGCTCATGTTGGTGCGGTTCATGAGTTCGCCGATCGTGCCGTCCATCGGGATCGTGTAGGCGATCGGCGCCACCGTGCGAATGAGATAGGACCCGTCGGGCTGGGTGCGATAAAGGCCGCGCATCCAGGCGCCCGTGACTTCCGGCCGCTGCGCCTCATAGAACCCCTCGCCGTCGGTCTGCCACAGGTCGAGCGTGGCGCCCAAGATCGGCTCGCCGCCGATGCTGCGTACCGCGCCGGTGCAAAAGCAGGGAATGCCAGGTGCGTCGCCCGCCATGTTGGCGCCATTCGCCATGGTGGGCGCGTCCGGTACGTGAAACGGACCTTCGACCGTGCTCGGCGTCGCCCCGCTTTGCCGGCGATGATTGATAGCATCGACCAGCATGCTCACTCCGAGCACGTCGGAGAACAGGATGAACTCCTGGCGCTTTTCATCGCAGAGCTGTCCGGTACGGGTGAGAAAATCGATTGCCGTCGCCCATTCGGCTTGCGTCGGCTCAATCTCGCGCACGAAGGCGTGGGCGTGCTTCACCAAAGCCTGCATGACCTGCTTGAGACGCGGATCGGGAATATCGCTCCAGCGTTCGCGCACCACATCGGTCAAAGTCTTTTCGGTCACATAAGGCATGGTCGTCTCCTTGAATCCCTGGGCGGCTTCGCGCCCGAACGTCACCCGCCACTCAGCTCGCGGCGAACGAGCGCCGCGCCCTCGGCCATTGCCTTCATCTTAGCAAAGGCAATCGGTCGCGGCAGGTATTTCATGCCGCAATCCGGGGCCACGACCACCCGGTCGGCCGGCACATGGGCCAGCGCCCGCCGGATGCGCTCAGCGATTGTCGGCGGGCTCTCGACATTCATGTCCCAGAGGTCGATGACGCCCAGAATGATGGTTTTCGACGGCAGTTCGCGCAAGACTTGCAGATCGAGCTTGGGCTGCGCCGCCTCGATCGAAATCTGCTGGGCCTTCGTGCCCTCCAGTTCGGGTAGAAACGAATAGCCTGACGGCTTATCGTGGACGACCGCGGCGTAGCCGAAGCAAAGGTGAACCGCGACCGTGCCGCGCACGCCGTCGAGCGCGCGGTCGAGTGCCTTCAATCCATATTGCCGCGCTTTTTCGGGATGTTGCTGCATCCACGGTTCGTCGATCTGGACGACGTCCGCGCCGGCGCCGAACAAATCCTTGATTTCCGCGTTGACGGCCTCTGCGTAGCCGAACGCCAATGCTTCTTCGTCCTTGTAGTAGTCGTCCTGCGCCTGCTTGCTCATGGTGAACGGGCCGGGCACCGTCGCTTTGATCGGACGGCCGGTGTTGGCGCGCAGCACGTTGAGATCGCGAAGCTCGACCGGGGCCCTGCGCCGTATCGGACCGACCACGCGCGGCACCGGAATGGGTTTGCCGCTGCGATTGATCGTGGTGCCGGGATTGTCCACATCGACACCGTCGAGCGCGGTGGCAAAACGGTTCGAGTAGCTCTCGCGCCGCTGCTCGCCGTCTGTAACAATGTCGAGGCCGGCCCGCTCCTGGTCGCGGATGGCGAGGATCGTGGCGTCATCCTGGGCCGCTTCAAGCTTGTCGGGCGGAACGAGCCAGAGATCGCCGGCCCGCACGCGCGGCACCTGCTTCGACAGCCGAGCGCGGTCGATGAGCCACTCGGGCTGTGGGTAGGAGCCGACGAGCGAGGTGGGAAGCAGCAATTTATCCTCCCCTGCAGAGCGAAGCGAAGCGGGGGAGGGGGACCATGACCATGCGCAGCATGGTGGAGGGGGCATGCAGCACAGCAATTGACCTTACGACCGACGCCCCTTCCACCGCACTAACGCGCGGCCCCCCTCCCACACTCTCTATCGTGTGGGAGGGTGAGTTTGCTACGCCTTCAGCGCGTTAGCGTACGGATAGATCACCTTGCCGGTCGAAAAATCCGGCGGTGTGAGGACGGTCTGATAACTCATGCCGCGCCAGGTTTCGAGATTCGCGGCATCGGTGATGCTGTGGTACTGCACCTGCAGCTGCCGGGCCTTGAGCCATTCGCCGTATTTGGTGAACCTGACGCCATCGATCATGATGCTATTGACCGCCTGACTGTGCAGGTAATTGGCGATCTTATCGTCATTGAGGCTCTTGGTTCCTTCAACCGCCTGCGCCAGCACCTGGAAATAGGCATAGCCCCAACCACCGAGGTAGTAGCCTAATGGATCGATTCCCAGGCCCGGCGCCCGCGCCTGGTATTTCTTAAAGAAGGCGGCCGCCGGTTTCATCAATTTCGGCGACGGCACCCAGTTATCATAGTTGACGATGCCGTTGAGTTTGGTTTTGAGCTTGCTCTTGATAGCGGTGTACTGCAGCCCCACCATGCCGCCGCCCATGATCTTCGGTTTGAAGCCGAGTTCGGTGGCGGATTGCAGCATGCCGACTGAACTGTTTGGATATGAACAGATGACCGCGATATCCGGATTGTTCGCCTGGATGGCGCGGATGACGGGGGAGAAGTCGGTCGTGTCGGGTGGATAGGATTTGTTGTAGATGACCTTGAAGCCGTATGTTTTCGCATTCTCCCGCGCCCCGTCTGCGGCATTGTGCGAGAATTCGGCGTCTTCGGCGGCAATCGCAACCGTTTGCGGCTTTGGATTTTGTGCCGCTGCCACCTGAAACAAGCCTTCAGTCAGGACTTCGCGCGGATGCGCACCGCTGGTCGGAATCATCACGAAATACTTCGTGTAGTGGAATTGCGCATTGGCATCCAGCGCGAACAAGCCGATGAAGACCTTGCCCTTCTGCATGACCACGGGGATGCACGGCGCCACCAGGTTGGTCCCATAAGGCCCCATGATGAGATCGCATTTGTCGACATCCATGAGCTTGGTGTAGATGCCGGGGATGAGCGACGGATTGGTCTGATCGTCATAATAGATGAGCTTGACCGGACGGCCGAGCAGGCCGCCCTTGGCGTTGGTATCTTCCTCCCAGATCTTGGCGCCGAGCAGCGCCTGCTGGCCGGCGCCGGCCAGCGAACCGGTCTGCGCCATCGAAAAGCCGATTTTAATCGGCGTGCCTTGCGCAAACGCTGGAGCCGCGCCCAGCGCCGGCGAAACCAGCGCGGCACCGATGCCCGCATTGACCCGGCGTCGCGTGATTTGTCGTTGCATATACCCCTCCCAGATTTGTTTGAACGAACGCGCCTGGGCTAGCCGAGGGCCTTAGCGTAAGGATAGATGATTTTTCCAGTCGCTTCGTCGGCCGGCGTGAGCACCGTTTGGTAGCTCATGCCGCGCCACGTCTCCAGATTCGCAGCGTTGGTGATGCCGTGATACTGCACCTGCATGATCCCCGACTTGGTCCACTCGCCGTTCTTGCCGAACTTGATGTCGGCAGCCATAATGGTGGTGAACGTGTGATTACGCAGGTAGGCGGCAATCTTGTCGTCGCTGAGGCTCTTGGTAGCCGTGACGCCCTCCGCCAGCACCTGCAGATAGGCATAGCCCCAGCCGCCGAGGTAGTAGCCGAGCGGGTCGATGCCAAGCTGCGGCGCGCGCGCCTGGTACTTCTTGAAGAAGCTCGCCGCCGGCGCCAGCAGTTTCGGCGACGGCACCCAGGTCTCGTAATTGACGATGCCGTTGAGTTCGCCCTTCAGCTTGCCCTTGATGGCGGTGTATTGCAGCCCGACCATGCCGCCGCCCATCATCTTCGGCTTGAGCCCTAATTCGTGCGCGGACTGCAGCATGCCGACCGAGGTGTTTGGATACGAGCCGATGACTATGAGATCGGGATTTGCAGCCTGGATGGCGCGGATGATCGGCGAGAAGTCGGTCGTCGACGGTGGATACCTTCTATCGTAGACGATTTTGAAGTTGAATTTTTTCGCGTTCTCGCGGGCGCCATCGGCCAGGTTGCGCGAGAACTCGGCGTCTTCCGCCGCGATCGCAATGGTTTGTGGCTTGGGGTTTTGCGCCGACGCCACCTGAAAGAATCCTTCGGTAAACGACTCCTTGGGGTTGGGGCCGGACGGCAGCATTGAGAAATATTTCGGATAGTGGAATTGGCCGTTGGCATCGAGCGCGAACAGTCCGATCAAGACCTTACCCTTTTGCATCACGACTGGAATAGTCGGCGCCACCATGTTGGTCCCGTACGGGCCGACGATGAGGTCGCATTTATCGACATCCATCAGCTTGGTGTAGATGCCAGGAATGAGCGACGGATTGGTCTGGTCGTCATAATAGATGAGTTTGACCGGCCGCCCGAGCAGACCACCCTTGGCGTTGACGTCTTCCTCCCAGACCTTCATTCCGAGCAGCGCCTGCTGGCCCGCCCCCGCGAGCGATCCGGTCTGGGCCATGGAAAAGCCGATCTTGATGGGCTGTCCGGCAGCGAATGCCGGCGCACCGGACAATGCGGGTGAGATCAGGGCAGCGCCGATGCCGGCGTTGACACCGCGGCGGGTAATGCGATTGACCATGGTTTCCTCCAGAAGGCGAGTTTTGGTTTCGTGCGACCCCCGTCATTATCCCCGCCGGTTGCCTGCCGGTCGCCGTAATGATGCGGAGGTTTCACCCCTAGGATGCCTCGCTTTCGGTCCCGTGAAAAGGGACCGCAAGGGGGTCCGTGGCAATCTGCCCAGGGCGGGCAGCAGGGTGCGCGGCAAGATTCGCGGCAAGGTTAATGCCGTAGGGTGCAAGGCCGGCCCGCATGTTCTGGGAAAGCGCAGGCCGCCCGCAAGCCGATATTGCGCACCGATTGGACGGGGGTATCTTGAGTTCGGTTGCCATCGCTTTTGAGCCCGAAACGGCGGCGGCCGGCCGGAATTATGCATTGGCAAGCGAAAGGACGAGAAGAACGAGCATGATCGCTCTCTCCGTCAACGGCCAATCCTACGACGTCGATGTCGAACCCGACACACCCTTGCTGTGGGTGTTGCGCGACACAATCGGCCTCACCGGCACGCGATACGGCTGCGGCATCGCCCAATGCGGCTGCTGCACCGTGCATATCGACGGGGTGCCGATGCGCTCCTGTCAGGTGCCGGTCGGCACGTTGGGACAGCGGCGCGTTGCGACCATCGAGGCCCTCATGCAGAACGGCAAGCTGCATCCGGTGCAGCAGGCCTGGATCGATCTCGACGTGCCGCAATGCGGCTATTGCCAGAGCGGGATGATCATGGCCGTGGTCGCGCTCTTGCGGGAGAAGCCAAAGCCTACCGATGCCGATATCGATGCGGCGATTACCAATATTTGCCGCTGCGGTAGCTATCAGCGCGTCCGCGCGGCGATCCATCGCGCAGCAAGCCTAGGCTGACGCGCCGCGTTGCTGCCCGGCCATTCGCGCCTTATCGTGCCGCGGCAAGCCGACTGGCCAAAGCGCAAGCCCGCCAAAAAGACGCACTAAGGACTATACCGATGAACGACGTGACCGCCCAATCCGAGGCACAGGCAAGCTACGCGAAAAAGGCCTGGCAGTCCGACATTATCGTCGACCTGATCAAGCATTATGGCTTTCCCTATATCGCGCTCAATCCCGGCGCGAGTTATCGCGGACTGCACGACTCGCTGGTCAATTACGGCGGCAATCAGCCGCGGATCCTGCTTTGTCAGCACGAGAAGATCGCCGTGCAGATCGCTCACGGCTACGCCAAGGCAACCGGCAAGCCGATGGTGGCGATCGTCCATGATGTGGTCGGCATGCTGCATGCAACCATGGGCATCTACTACGCCTATATCGACCGCTGTCCGGTGTTCGTCATCGGCGCCACCGGCCCGATGGATGAGAGCCGCCGCCGCCCCTTCATCGATTGGATTCACACCGCGAACGTCAACGGCGAACAGCTGCGCCATTACGTGAAATGGGACTATCAACCTTCAAGCATCGAAGGCGTGCCGGACTCCTTCGCGCGCGCCTACGCGGCCATGATGACCGAGCCGCAAGGCCCGATCTACATGTGCTACGACGCATGGCTGCAGGAGCAGCCGTTGACCAGGGATGTCGCCCTGCCCAAGGGCTCCGACAACAGAGTACCAGTGCCGATGGCGGCCGACCCGCTCGCGCTTGCCGAGGTCGCGGATCGTCTGCTGGCCGCCAAGTATCCGGTTTTGATGGCCGAGTACGTGGCACGAAGCGCCGACGGCTTCGACAATCTCGTGGCGCTCGCCGAAACCGTGGGCGCCGCCGTGTTCGACGTGCACGCCCGGCTGAACTTTCCGAATCGCCACGAGCTCAATCTCAGTTGCCAGAAGGAAATCTTTCGCGATGCCGATCTGATCCTTACCCTCGACACCCGCGATTGGGAGAAGTCGACGCATTTCAACGACCGCACCAAACGTCAGGTGGTCCCGCACTACCCATCACACTGCGAGATGATCGAGATCGGTTTTGGCGAGATCAACTTGAGCAAATGGTCGATGGATTACGCGCGGATGCCGGCCTGCAGCCTGCGCGTGCTCGGCGACACGTTGACAGCCATTCCCGAACTCACGCGCATCTGCCGCGAGCGTATCGCCGCCAATCCGGCGCTTGCCAAGACCATCGCGGAGCGAACCAGACTGGTCGCGAGCAAACACGATGCTCTGTTCAAAAAATGGGCCGACGAGTCCAGGAAGGAGTGGAACGGTCTACCGACCACGCTGCCGCGGCTGGCGAGCGAAATCTGGGATGCAATCAAAGGCGAGGACTGGGTGCTCACCGGCGCCAATCTCCAGGACTGGTGCTACAAGCTGTGGGATTTCGACAAGCCCTATCGCCATTCCGGCCAGGCGCTCGGCACCGGAACCCAGATCGGCACCTCGCTCGGCGTGGCGCTGGCGCACCGCGGCAGCGGACGCCTCGTGGTCGATATACAACCTGACGGCGATCTCATGTTCGATGCCGGCGCGCTGTGGACCGCGGCCAAGAACGATATTCCGATGCTCATCGTGATGTACAACAACCGCGCCTATTACAACGATTGGGAACACCAGATCCGCGTAGCGACTTTCCGCGGCACGCCGGTCGAGCGCGCCTATATCGCGCAGGACATCGCCGGTCCCGAACCGGATTTCGCGACCATCGCCAAAGGCATGGGCTGGTACGCCGAGGGACCGATCGAAAAGCCCGACGACATTGCACCCGCGCTCCGCCGTGCCATCGCGCAAGTCAAAGCCGGCAAACCGGCTCTGGTCGACACGGTGGTCCGGCCAAGATAGGCCTTTTCGCGACTACCTTTTGTTCGGCGACCAGCGATAGGCTTTGGCGCATGCCCCGCCCATCAGCATCGCGCGGTCGCTGTCGCTGAGTCGATCAGTCATCACAAATGGCTTCACTCCCTCCTCGTAGCTGACGACCGCGTAGCCGCGCGTCCAGTCCGTGCCCCACAGGCAGCGATCAATACCCCACGTGTCGAACACGCGGGCAAGCGGATCCCAGATGTCCGGGAAGGGAAACGGCGCCTTGGACAGCGTGCAGGCGCCGCTCACTTTGATCACCGCGTTCTTGCGTTTGGCAAGGTCGAGCACCTTCGGCAGGTCGGCCCATGGCTCCTGCGGAGCCGGCCGCGTGCGCGGCTGCATGAGACCCAGATGGTCGATGATGAAGCGCGTATTGGGATGGCGGTCGATCAGCGCCGCGCCGGCATTGAGGTTGCCCCAGCACAGCATGTTGACCGGAAAGTCATGCGTCGCGCCAGCGCGCGCGATTCGGTCGAGACCCGGATCGTCCGGCGCGCGTCCCGATTCCTTCGTCATCATGATGCGAATGCCGACCGCGCCCGGAGTTTTCTTCCATTCGGCGACGACATCGTCCACGGCCGGATCGTCGGGGTCGACCGGTTTGACAATCGCGAACCGGTCCGGATGGGCTCGCTGCACTTCCGCTGCGTAGCTCCCGTCATAACGATACATTGAAAAAGGCGAGATGAAGATCGCCGCGTCGACGCCAACCTTGGCCATCGCCGCCACCATCTCGTCGCCCGTGACGTGATCCGGCCAGTTGGGGACGCTGTGCCAGGGCCGCCTCGGCGTATTCGCCTCATAGGCGTGGACCTGGGAATCGATGATCGTCATTGGACAAGCTCCTCCGATGGCCAATAGAGGTCGCTATCGCAACAGGTCGCGGCAGTCGTGTCCAGTGCACCCGATTTGACGGGTCGCCGCCCAAGCGCGGCCGACCCTGGCACGCCGACCTTTGTTTGCGGCTACCAGTACCGTCCCGTCCCGCCGACGATCACGACGGCGATGCCGAGCGCGAGATTGATCGCGACGATGATGCGAATCTGATTGAGCGCCTTCGCCGCGTCGGGCAGCGCGCCCTTATCGAGTGCGGCGCGAAACCGCCGCCACGGCGCGAAGAAAAGGTGCAGATAAAGCAGCACCATCACAATGCCCAAGCCCTGCATGGCATTGACGTAGGTCGGCGCGCCGGCAAAGCCGCCGAAGTACAACGCCATCATCGCGTAGCCGGAGCCAAGCAGCACCGCGATGCTCACGCCCACCCAGGGCAAGAAAATTTCGAACACGCGACACCACAGCGGCAAGCGCATCGGAGGTTCGAGCGGCCCGGCGGCCGGCCGCAGCACGAAATAAGCGAACGCCATGCCGCCGACCCAGAACACGGCGGCGAGGAGGTGGAGAGCGAGCAAAGTTGCGAGCATGGGTTATACCGCTCCGGATTTTCGCTAATTCAATTCCGTTACCCTGAGGTGCTCGCGAAGCGAGCCTCGAAGGGCGACGGCCCGGGCCGTACATCCTTCGAGGGCCGCTTCGCGGCCACCTCAGGATGACGGTCAACTTTAGTTGCCGCTTGCACTACTACTCCTTCACGCTCTTCACCGGCGTCTCCGGCGTCAGTCCGCCGCGGCGGCGTGCGAAAGTTTCGTGGCCGGTTTCTTCCCACTTCCCGCTTACCGCGCGCGCCGCGTAGGTATCCCAGACCGAATCCCAGTCGCCGAGCGAATAGCCATGCCAGGGCTCGCGCGGACTAAGCTTCGGCAAGCCAAGCTCGTCCCAGATCGTGCGGGCATGCTCCATGAACTCGCGCTTGGGCAGCGAGATCGGCGGATCGGGCGATTTGAGCGTGGCGTCGATCAGCATGGTGGAATCGTCGCGCGGCCCGCCGGACTTGGGACCATGCCCTTCCGAGCGATACGGCGAGATATGCACGTCCTCGACCGGATTGGCCCGATAGGCGAGCGACCAGAACACCGCATCGGGATTTTCCGGATTGATGTCCTCGCTCACCGCGATGATGTATTTGCCGATGTCGGCCTGCAGGCTGGCAGCGCCGTGCAGCGCGCGCCAGATTTCCGTGCGGGGAGTGCCGGGCGCGATCTGCACGAACATCACCTTGCGCAAGTTGGTCAGCGCCTCGTGCATGACGACGCGGCGCACGCCCTTGATGGCCAGCGAGTCGCGCAGATAAGCGAGATAGCGCGGCTCGTAGGCGACGCGCTTCATTACGCTCGACTCGCTCGGCGTCACTTCGCTCAGAATCGAGGTCCAGACCGGCGAGCGCCTGCGCGTGATCGCGGTCACCTGCATCGACATGTTGAAGCCCTCGAGCGCGACATGGCCGTGGCTCTCGCCGAACGGTCCCTCCGGCTCGAGCAGCTCCGGATCGATCAAACCCTCGACCACGACTTCGGCGTCGGCCGGCACATGCAGGTCGACGGTCACGGCCTTCACCGTGCGGATCGGCGCGCCGGCAAGTCCGCCCGCCACCGCCATCTCGTCGCAGTCGATCGGCAGCTTCTGCGGCCCGGTGAACATGACCACCGGCGCGCAGCCGACGACGATGGCGATCGGCATCGGCTTTTTCAGCTTGCGGTATTTCTGCCAGTGCAGGTAGCCGCCGGCACCGCCGGGGCGCGCCGCCATCCGCACGCCGAGCCGGTCGGTCGCTTTCAGCGCGGCGCGATAGGTGCCCATGTTGCGAATGCCGGTTTCCGGGTCTTCGGTAATGCACACGGTGGCGGTGAGATACGGCGCCGCGTCATAACCCGGCGTCGACACCGGCACCGGCAAGGTCTTCAGACCGCCGCTCGACCTGCGCAGATCGTCGCCCGCGATGACGACTTCCTGACAAGGCGCGGACGCCACTTCGATCGGCGCAATCGGATTGGCGATGGCCGCCATCCAGGCATCGCCGATAGCCTCGACCGCGCGGCCCATGCCGACCGCATAAATCCGCGCGGAGGCCGCCAGCGCCCCGATCGCGACCGGCACGTCGTAATGGCGGCCTTCCGAATCGACCACGTTGGTGAACAGGAACGCCCGGCGCTCGTCCTCGGCAAGCCCGCCCTGGAACTGCCAGCGCACCAGCGGATGCAGCTCCGTCTCCTTGTTGATCGGACGCTCGACGCGCAACAAAAGACCCGCGGCTTCCAGCCGGGCGAGGTGCTCCTGAAAGTCGAGCGGCGGACCGGAGGTTTGGCCTCCACTTTGTTTCTTTTTGGGTTGATCGAGCATGCTTGATTACTTCTTATTCTTCTCGTGCTCGGCGATGATCGGCCGCGCCACGCGGAAGCAGTCGACCGCAATGGGCGCGCCGCAATAGACCAAGACTTGCGTCAGCGCCGCGCGAATCTCGTTCGGCGTCAGCCCGTTGTTGAGCGCACCGCGAACATGGGTGGCGAACTCTTCCATCTTGCCGAGCGCAGCGATCATGCCGAGGTTGAGAATGGAACGCTCGCGCGGTTTGAGGGTTTCATCACCCCAGGTTTCGCCCCAGCAATATTCGGTCAACAAACGCTGAAAATCGCGATTGAAATCATCGACATTATTGAGCGCGCGATCCACATAGGCGCCGCCGAGCACCTGTTTGCGTTTGGCGAGGCCGGTATCGTAGCGTTTCTGGTCCATGGCGTTTCCTCCGCTTCGCTGATCACTCTTCGGCCGGACCGCCCTTCCAGCGCTTGACCGCGCCGGTATCGATGCCGAACAGGTCGAGCAGCCGCCCGCAGGTGTGGTTGACGATATCGTCGACCGTCTTCGGTCGATTATAGAACGCCGGCACGATCGGCGCGACCACCGCGCCGATTTCGGCAAGCGTCAGCATGCTGCGCAGGTGGCCGACATGCAGCGGCGTCTCGCGCACCGCCAGCACCAGGCGACGCTTTTCCTTGAGCACCACGTCGGCCGCCCGCGATAACAATGAAGCCGTCACGCCCGAGGCGACTTCGCTCATGGTGCGGATCGAGCAGGGCGCGATCACCATGCCCATGGTCGGAAACGAGCCGGACGAAATTGCCGCGCCAATGTCGGAGTTCGGATAATGCACGGAAGCGAGGGCGCGCACGTCCTTGGGCTTGAGATCGGTCTCATACGCCATCGTCATCTCCGCCGACTTGCTCATCACCAGATGAGTCTCGATCCCGGCACGGCCCAACAATTCCAGAAGCCGCACGCCGTAGACCGTGCCGGAGGCGCCCGAAATGCCGACGATGAGGCGCTGCACCTGTTTGGTCATGAATGCTTTTACCCCCGTGTCGCGGCCGCCAGGCCCAAGTCCGCGCCAAGGCCGTCATGTGAAACCGAATTAAACGCGCCGAGAAGCACCGCGATCGCGCTCTCCGGAAAGCTTGCCCCGATCAGGCGTTCGTAGGCGGAAACATTGCCGCGCACCGCCGCGCCGGGATCGGCGGCCTTGCCCAGCGGACCGGACCGACTGATGGCGTAAAGCGCTTCCTGCTGCAGGCGTTCGGCCTCAAGCTCCACGGCCTTCACTTTGGCGCGGAAGGCCTCCTGGCGATCGGCTACGAGCAGCGTGCGCGTCTCCTTGAGCTGGCGCCGCATGTCGCGGATCGGGATGATTGTCAGATTGCGCCAGCCGCGCACTTGGTCGTCCAACTTCTCGACTTCATCCGCTGCCAGATGCCTCCCGCCAGCCGCGAGCCAGAACAGAAACAACAAAAGATTGACGTCGACGCCGCAACCGTCCTGCAAGGCGATGCAGGCATCGGCGACGCCAGGCTGCCGGTAAAGCTGCAACGAGAACCGCCAGAATGGCGTGGGCTCTGGAAGCGCAGGCATGTCGTTCATCCGGCAAACAATCTCTCGTAAGCGCCGGCGGCGCGCAAGGCGGCGACGATGCGCTCGGGCGTGAGCGGAGTTTCGGCGAAATGAACGCCGAACCGCGACAGCGCATCTTCGATCGCGGCCACGATCGCGGCGGGCGCCGGGATGGTGCCGCCCTCGCCCGCGCCCTTGACGCCGAGCGGGTTGAGCGGATTGACCGTTTCGATATGGGCAATGGTGCAAGTGGGCACATCGGTCGCCATCGGCAGCATGTAATCGGCGAACGAGGTGGTCAGCGGCTGGCCGTTGGCATCGTATTGCATCCATTCGAACAGCGCGTTGCCGATGCCGTGAGCGACGCCGCCCTGCACCTGGCCATCGACAATCAGCGGATTGATCACGCGGCCCGCATCGTGGGCGACAGTGTATCTGACAACTTTGACGCCTCCTGTCATCGGATCGACCTGGACTTCGGCGACGTGGGTGCCCGAGCAATAAGCTGCCTGCGATGGCGTGTAATAGGCGGTGTGTTCGATACCCGCGGCCTGCCCCGCCGGCAGCGCAACGCCCGGAATGCCTTGCGCCAGCCGCGCCAGATCGCCGAACGAGATCGATGGCCTGTTGCCGCGCCGCGACACTGCGTGTCCGTCATCGAGTTCAACGTCGAGTTCGGAGATGCCCAGCGCCCGCGCGGCAAGCCCGATGAGCTGCTTGCGAACCGACTGCCCGGCCAAGAACGCGGACGAGCCGGCATTGACCGCTTGCCGGCTGGCGAAGGCGCCGACGCCTTGGGAAATTCCGGCGGTGTCGCCGATCGTCATCGCCACGTCTTCGAGGCGACATCCGACCTGCTCGGCGACGATCTGCGACAGCGTCGTGCGCGTGCCTTGGCCCTGGTTGGCGGCGCCGGTCGCGACCGCGACCTTGCCGCTTGGCAGCACCCGCACCGTGACGCCCTCGAACGGACCAAGACCTGTGCCTTCGACGTAATTGGCTAGTCCAATGCCGATGAAGCGACCTTCATCGAGCGCGGCCTTTTGGCGTTCGCGGAAGCCGCCATATTCGGCCAGCCCCAGCGCCTTTTCCTGGCCCGCCGGATAATCGCCGCTGTCATAGACCACCGGCTTGCCGTCGCGAAAAATCAGCCCGACCTTGTAAGGCATTTGCTCGGGCTGGATGAGATTGCGCCTGCGCAGCTCGGCCCGATCAATATCCAATTCGCGCGCCGCCCGGTCCAGCACACGCTCCATAGCGAACACCGCTTGCGGCCGACCGGCGCCGCGTACGGGCGTGGTCGGCACCTTGTTGGTGAGCACCACCACAGTTTCGAATTCATAGGCTGGCACGACGTATGGGCCGGGCACCGTCGACGCCGCGATATAAGGCATGACGATGCCCCACGGCACGAACGCGCCGGTATCGTGCAGCATGTGACCGCGCAAGCCGCGGATTTTTCCATCCGCATCGACCGCGATGGACAATTCCCAGTATTGATCGCGTTCTTGGGTCGCGCACAAAAAATGCTCGCGGCGATCCTCGATCCATTTCACCGGCCGGCCAAGTTTCAAGGCCGCCGCCGGAATGACCGCCTCTTCGGGGTAAAAGATCGCCTTCGGCCCAAACCCGCCGCCGACGTCGGGTGCGATCATCCGGATCGACTGCAGATCGCGGCCAAGCAGATCGGCGAGCGTGCGGCGCCCAATGTGAGGAGTCTGGGTCCCCGACCACACCGTCAGCATATCGGATACCGGATCGTGGCTGGCGAGCACGGCTCTCGTCTCCATCGCCATGCCGCCGCCGCGGTGCTGCCAGAGACGCTCGGTGAACACATGCGCGGCACCGACGAAAGTGGCCTCGGCGTCGCCGTAGGCCAAGCGAAACGTCGAGGCGACGTTCGAACTCAGGTCGCTGTGCGCGCGCGGCGCGCCGTCCGCGGCGGCGACGCGGCAGTCCGCAGCCGCCGGCAACTCATCGTATTGGACAATCAGCGCAGCCGCTGCGTCTTCGGCGATATAGCGCGTCTCGGCGATCACGACCGCGACCGGTTGGCCCACATACGTTACTTCCTCGCGCGCGAGTGCGAGCTGGATGCGGGTGATCGCAAGCGACGGATTTGGCAGCAACAGCGGCAGCGGCGTGCTGCGCATCGGCTCCGGCAAGTCTTCCGCCGTGAGAACCGCGTGAACGCCGGGGAGGATCAAGGCCGCCCTGGAATCGAAACCGCGAAGCCTAGCGTGGGCGTGCGGCGAGCGGACGAAGCACGCCTGCAGCACGCCGGGCAGCTTGACATCGTCAACGAAGCGGCCGTGGCCGGCAAGCAGCGCCGGGTCCTCGAGCCGCGTCACCCGCGCACCGAAATGCTTGGCACCCATCAGTGCGTTTCCGCTTTCGGCGCACCGCCGCGGAGGCGTTCCGCGGCGTCGAGCGCCGCAGCCACGATGCCCGCATAGCCGGTGCAGCGGCACAGATTTCCGGTGAGCGCATCGCGGACTTCTTGCTCGGTTGGCCGGGTGTTTTCGCGTAGCAGCTCGGTAAGTGTGATCAACATTCCGGGCGTGCAGAAGCCGCATTGCAGGCCATGATTGTCGATGAACGCCCGCTGCAGAACAGAGAGCTTGCCGTCGGTCGCCAGCCCCTCGACGGTCGTTATGTCGCAGCCATTGGCTTGCACGGCAAACATCAAACAAGAACGCGCCGAACGGCCGTCGACCAGCACGGTACAGGCGCCGCATACTCCGTGCTCGCAACCCAGATGCGTGCCCGTAAGATTGATCTCATGGCGCAGGAAGTCAGCCAGCGTCAGCCGCGCCTCGACGACGCGGGCATAGGACTTGCCGTTGACGGTCAGTCGCGTCGGCTGCTTGTTCATACGCGTACTCTCTAACTATCCCGATTCCGAAGTTCGCGTCATTGTGCGGCCCCCCCGTTTGCGAACTTCGGAAACGAAAGGACAATAGCAAGTTATTGATCTAGTGTGGCTTTGGTTCAGAAGTCCGCATAAGAGTCCTGCCGAAAGAATGATGCGGACTTCTGAACCGCCACGACACTAGGCCGGTACCCCGGCGCGGCGCGCCGCATCGTTGAGTGCGCGCAAGCTCAGGACTTGCGCCAGGTGACGCCGGTATTCGCCTCCGGCATGGATATCCGAAATCGGCTCGACCAGCCATGCCGAGGCAGCGGCCGCCCGGATCGCTTCCGCATCGAGAGACTGTCCCGCCAGGCGCGCCTCCGCCGCCTCGACCCGCACCGGCGAAACCGCCACACCGAACAGCGTCAGCGCCGAGCGCCGCACGACGTTATCGGCACCGACGTCGAGCAGCGCGGCCGCTCCGGCGATTGCGAAGTCGCCCTGACGGCGCGCGAATTCATGAAAGCCGTGGCCGTGACCCAAACGCCAGATCGGAAGCTCGATCGCCGCGATCATTTCATCACCTTGCAGCGCGGTTGCCATGAAACCCGTGGCGAATTCGCGGAACGCGATCTCGCGAATGCCGCGGACGCTGACGAGGTGGACGGTCGCATCGTAGGCCGCGCAGATCGCGGGCAGTTCGGCAGCCGGATCGGCGTGAGCCAAGCTGCCCCCAATCGTGCCGCGATTGCGGGTTTGCCGGTGTCCGACATGACGAAGCGCCTCGGCCATCAGTGGGAAATGTTTGGCGATCTCCGGCGACACTTCAAGATCGCGCTGCCGCGTCATGGCGCCAATACGTAGACGCCCATCCCCCGCAGCAACACCGCGCAATTCATCGAGCCTGGTAAGATCGATCAGGTGATCGACCATCACGTAGCGGAAGTTCATCATCGGCACCAGCGACTGCCCGCCGGCCAGAACCTTGGCATTGGGCAAACGCGCCAGGAGTTCAGCTGCCTCATTGAGCTGCCGCGGCGCGTGATAGGCGAAAGGCGCTGGTTTCATTGTCCCGGACGCGGTTGAGCCGAACCCTCAACCTAAATCGCGTCCGGCTACCGCACAACGGCGCGCTACGCCGTCTTGACCCCCAGGTCCGCCATCTCCTTGGCGTAGGCCGTTTCCATGCGCGGCGCGACGCCGCGCTTGGCGAGTTCGCCGGCGAACAGACGGCGGATTTCCGGCTTCTCGTCGATATAGTCGACCTGGTCGCCGCCCACGCGCCGGCTGATCCACGCCTTGGGCACGCCCTGCGCATTGCGGATGGCGACGCCCTCGTGCTTGAAGGCGAGGTAGCGCGCCGGCGTTGCGCCGGAATTGAAGTGCTGATGAAACCACATGTTGGGTGGCACGATCAGCGTGCCGACTTCCCACTCGAAACGCTGCGGCTCCTCGCCTT
>JBOHIU010000071.1:0-7284 GCA_050725855.1 Xanthobacteraceae bacterium
CCGTAGTCGAGCGCATCGTCGACAAGCTGAAAGGCGATGCCGAGATTCATGCCGAAGGAGCGGCACGCCGCTTCTTCCGGCTTCGGGCGGCTTGAGAGCACCGGCCCGACCTCGCAAGCGGCGCCGAAAAGTTCGGCGGTCTTGGCGCGGATCACGGCAAGATACGCGTCTTCCGTGGTGTCGAGATTTTTCGCGGCGGCAAGCTGCATCACCTCGCCTTCGGCGATCACGGCGGCGGCGGTCGAGAGAATTTCCAGCGCCCGGAGCGAGCCGACCTCGACCATCATGCGAAATGCCTGGCCGAGCAGAAAATCGCCGACCAGCACGCTCGCCTCGTTTCCCCACAGCATGCGCGCGGCCAGCCGGCCGCGGCGCAATTCGCTTTCGTCGACCACGTCGTCGTGAAGCAGCGTCGCGGTGTGCATGAACTCGACCGCGGCGGCGAGCTTGATATGGCCGTCTGCCGCATAGCCGGCAAGCCGCGCCAGCGCGAGTGTCAGTATCGGCCGAAGTCGCTTGCCGCCGGAATTGATCAGGTGCTTGGCCACTTCCGGGATCATTGCGACCTCGGACCCGGTGCGGGCCAAGATGGCGCCGTTGACGCGCTCCATGTCGGCCGCGACCTGTCCGACCAGCGCGTCAATCGAGGGCTCGCGCGGGCTTTCGAAGGGCAGAATGACGGCCACGGAGGCTTTCTCCACAGGAACGGCAAATATGACACATTAAGAACGCTGCAAGTAGTACTATCGAAACGTTGGCCGTCGCTGGTGTTTCGATTCCGAAGTTTGCAAACGAAGTGGCCGCCTAATAATGCGATTTCCGATCGGGACACGAGCGACCCACAATGGACGTGGCGGCGGAGCGGAGCAATGTCAAGCAACCAAAGTCTCGCCGAGGCCAAGTCTGCAAGCCGTCATCACGTAGCCGTCCTCATCCCCTGCTATAACGAGCAACGCGCGATCGCCAAGGTGGTTGCCGATTTCCGCGCGGCGCTGCCCGAGGCCCGCGTCTACGTTTATGACAATAATTCGAACGACGATACCGTCGAAGCTGCCAAGCGGGCGGGCGCCATCGTCCGCCGCGAAACCCATCAGGGCAAGGGCTACGTGGTGCGACGCATGTTCAACGACATCGAGGCGGACATCTATGTTCTGGTCGATGGCGATGCGACCTATGACGCGCCGAGCGCCGCCAAGATGATAACCAAGCTCCTCGACGACCATCTTGATATGGTGGTGGCATCCCGCATCGACGCCGAGGACAAGGCCTATCGGCGCGGTCATCGCTTTGGCAACCTGTTTCTGACCGGGTTCGTCGCCCATATTTTCGGCCGTGCCTTCACCGATATTCTGTCCGGTTACCGGGTGTTCTCGCGGCGCTTCGTGAAGTCATTCCCGATTCTGTCCGGCGGATTTGAAATCGAGACCGAGCTGACCGTGCACGCGCTCGAGCTCGAGTTGCCGGTGGGCGAGGTGGCGACCCCGTATTATTCAAGGCCGCATGGATCGGAATCGAAGCTCAGTACGTGGCAAGATGGCTTTCGCATTCTGCGCACCATATTCAAGCTCTATCGCAGCGAGCGTCCGCTGCCGTTTTTCGGCGCGCTCGCCGGCGCTTTCGCGCTCATGTCGATTGGCCTCGCCATTCCGATCTTCGTCACCTACGTCCAGCGAGGCTTGGTGCCGCGGCTGCCGACGGCGGTGCTCTCCACTGGGCTGATGCTGCTCGCCTTCCTGTCGATGGTTTGCGGCCTTATCCTCGATACCGTCACCCGCGGCCGGCGCGAGGCGAAGCTCATCGCCTATCTGGCGCTGCGCGCTCCGGGCGATGACCGGCGACGGAGTTGAATTTGCTCGAACTTGTCCGCACCAACGATGCGGTGGTGCTTTCAGCAATCGAGGCGCTGCTCAAGAGCGCGGACATTGCCCACCTGATCGTCGATCGGCACATGAGCGCGCTGGAGGGCTCGATCGGTATTTTCCCCCGGCGCGTTCTGGTCGAGGAGGACGAGTTGGCGTCCGCGCGCCGCCTGCTCATCGAGGCGGGATTCGGCAAGGAACTGCGTGCCGAGACCGGCTGAACGAATTCGGGCCTGGGGGCGCCTGGATTGGCGAGCGCATAATGAAATGCGAGGCCGGCAACGTGAGCGGGCTTGCGCAGGTCCGGTGACTGCCGATGAGCGCGCAGCTTGAAACCAGCGACGATTCCGTACTCGACGGCGGCCTGATCTTGCGCCAGCCGTTGCGCGGCCATCGCGTCGGTCACGATGCCATCCTGCTCGCGGCAACGACTTCGGGGCGCGCGGGCGAGCATGCGGTCGATCTGGGCGCCGGAGTCGGCGCGGCGGGCCTGGCGCTGGCGCGGCGCGTCGACGAGCTGTCCGTCACGCTGGTGGAGATTGATCCGGCATTGACCGGCCTCGCCGACGGCAATATCGCGCGCAATCGTCTGAGCGGCCGCGTTCGCGCCGTGTGTCTCGATGTCGCCGCGCCTGCGGCCGCTTTTGCCGCGGCAGGGCTCGCGGCTGGGTGGACGGATTGCGTGCTGATGAATCCGCCCTTCAATGCGTTGGACAACCCTTCTCCGCAGGCCAGCCGCCGCACCGCGCACGCGGCGCCGCAGGGCGCGCTGCGGCAATGGGTGCGGACCGCCTCTCGGCTTCTGCGGCCGGGAGGAACGCTCACGCTCGTCTGGCGCGCCGATGGGATCGCCGAGGTGCTCACGGCGCTCGCGTCGGCTTACGGCGCGGTGTCACTGTTGCCGGTTTACGGCAAGCCCGGCGCGCCCGCGATCCGCATTCTGGCGCGGGCGGTCAAGGCCAGCCGGGCGCCGTTGAGCCTGCTGCCCGGGTTGCTGCTGGCGGATCGGAACGGCAAGCCCACCGCGCAAGCCGAAGCCATTCTGCGCGGCGGCGCCGCGCTTCCGTTGCCCGAGACCTGAAACCGAGCGGGTCGCCTCTGTCTATTGGGCGTCAAACCTGGTCGGATCGTGCCGTACCGGGCTGCGCTGCTTTGCTCGGCGGCGCACCGGAGGAAAGGAAAACCAGACAAAGACGCTCATCAGCGTCAAAAGAATGAACAATTTCATGGCTGATTCATCCGTTGACAAGCGAGTGTGTCTAAAAGGAGATTGCGGCAAAAAGCGTTCCGACAGATTAAGAAATAGTGACTTGAGCGCTTCGCGGGTGGGCCTTATGTCGAATGGGATGAGCGAAATCGGAACCGGTGCACGCTTTCGTGATGGTTGCATGCGGGCCGTCGCTCCGCTGCGGGCGGTTGTTCCAGCGCGGTTCCGCTCCGACCGGCCGCTGATACCGGTGGTGCGTCTGACCGGCGTGATCGGATTTTCGACGCCGCTTCGCCCGGGTCTGACACTTGCTGGAATTTCGCGCACGCTGGATCGTGCCTTCGGCGTTCGGCGCGCGCGGGCGGTGGCAATTTCCATCAATTCGCCCGGAGGATCGCCGGTACAATCGCACCTGATCTTCAGGCGCATTCGCGAACTCGCGGAAGAGAAAAACCGTCGCGTGATCGCGTTCGTCGAGGACGCCGCCGCTTCGGGCGGCTACATGATCGCCTGCGCGGCCGACGAGATCGTGGCCGACCCGCATTCGATCGTGGGCTCGATCGGCGTGGTCGGCGGTTCGTTCGGTTTCGACAAGGCGATCGCCAAACTCGGCATCGAGCGCCGGCTCTATACGTCAGGCGACCACAAGGCCACGCTCGATCCGTTCCTGCCGGAAAATCCGGACGACGTGGAGCGGCTCAAGAAGCTGCAACGGGAAATCCATGACAGTTTCATCGCGCTGGTCAAATCGCGGCGCGGCGGGAAACTCGCGGGCGACGAAAGCGCGCTGTTTTCCGGCGAATATTGGGCCGGGCAGCGGGCGCTGGAACTGGGACTTGTCGACTCAATCGGCGATCTGCGCACGGTGCTGCGCGAACGTTTCGGGCGAAAGATCGTTACTCCCTTGATCAGCGCCGAACGCGGTTGGCTCGGGCGGCGGATTCCCAGCGTCAGCCTTCTCGGTCTGGACGGCGATCGGGGCGAATTGCCGCGAGTGGGGCTCTCCGGGGAGTTGATTTCGGCGCTGGAAGCGCGCGCGCTGTGGGCGCGATACGGATTGTAACGCGGGAACTCGGCAATGCCTCCGGTATTCGCCTTGGCGCTGGGAGTGATGGGAGCGGCGGTGTTGGTTCGCTGGTGCGCCCACGAGGTCCACCGCGTCAACGCCGAGCTCGATACGATCCGCCGCCGCGCCGCGACCGAGCCGGTCGATCGCGGCACCTTGCCGACGCTCAAGCGCGATCCGCAAACCGGAGAGTACCGGCCGGGTTAGACGCTCGCCTGCCTCGCCGGTCGAGCGCTATTCCACCTTGATGCCGTTCGCCTTTATGACGCGGCCCCATTTGTCGTACTGAGCCTTCATGAAGGTGCCGAGCGCTTCCGACGTGCCGCCGACTGGGGTCGCGCCGGTCTTGACCAGCTTGTCGTGCAGGGCCGGGTCCGCGAGCGCTTCGTCAACCGCCTTGTTGAGTTTGGCGATCACTGGCTTGGGCGTCTTCGCCGGCGCCAGCAGTGCGTACCAGTTCGACGCGTCGGTATTGGGGTAGCCCTGTTCGGCCAGCGTCGGCACGTTGGGCAGAACGGCATCGCGCTGGTCGCCGGCGATGCCGATCGGCACCAGATTGCCGGCCTGGATCTGCGAGATCACGACCGGAATGTCGAGCGCCACCACCTGCACTTGGCCGCCGAGCAGGTCGGTCAGCGCCGGAGCGGCGCCGCGATAGGGAACGTGAAGGAATTTCACGCCGGCCGCGGCATCGAGCAGCAATTGGGCGAGGTGCGGCGGCGAGCCGACGCCGGTCGATGCGAACGTGATCTGACCTGGCTTTTTCTTCGCGAGCGCGACCAGTTCCTTGACGTTCTTGACGCCGAGCTTCGGCGACACCACGAGCACCTCGTGCACGGTCGTGACCAGCGCCACCGGCGCAAAATCGCGGAACGTATCGAACGGCATGTCCTTCATGATGTGCGGCGACACCGTCACCGCACCCGAGGTGGTGAGAAACAGCGAATAGCCGTCGGCGGCGGACTTGGCGACGTCGCCGCCGCCGAGCGTACCGTTGGCGCCGGGTTTATTGTCGATATAGACGCGCTCGCCAAGCAGCTTGGTCATCTTCTCGGCCACCAGACGGCCGACGAAATCGGTCGGACCGCCTGGGGGAAACGCCACGACAATGCGGATCGGGCGGGTGGGAAAGTCTTGCGCCTGCACCGTCCGCGTTCCGGCCAGGCACAGGACTGCACAGATGGCGATGAGCGCGCCTTGAATTTTTCGCAAAATTTCCTCCCTCGTCGGCGTCGTGGTCGGGGCGCCGCTGCCGGCGTCTGATATCAGGGAACGGGCTTCGAGTCTCCCCGCCCGGCTTGCGAAAAATCCGCCGGCTTGACCTTGCTCGGCCATTCCACCAACAACGTGCCATGAGCAGTGCCATGAGCGATGCCACGAGCGATGCCAGGAGCGGTGCCATGCGCGACGCTTCACCCACCGACCCCCCGCCGCACATGCGGCCGCAACGTTCGTTCCAGGGGTTGATCCTGGCGCTGCAGCGCTATTGGGCTGATTTCGGCTGCGTCATCTTGCAGCCCTACGACATGGAAGTGGGCGCCGGGACGTTCCACCCGGCGACGACCTTGCGGGCGCTCGGGCCCAAGCCATGGAAGGCGGCCTATGTGCAGCCGTCGCGCCGGCCCAAGGACGGCCGCTATGGGGAAAATCCGAACCGGCTGCAGCATTATTATCAGCTCCAGGTGATCCTCAAGCCTTCGCCCGACGACCTCCAGGAGCTTTATCTGAAATCGCTTGCCGCCATCGGCATCGATCCGAAGCTCCACGACATCCGCTTCGTCGAGGACGATTGGGAAAGCCCGACGCTCGGCGCCTGGGGGCTCGGCTGGGAGTGCTGGTGCGACGGCATGGAGGTTTCGCAGTTCACCTATTTTCAGCAGGTCGCCGGCTTCGAATGCGCGCCGGTGTCCGGCGAGCTGACCTACGGCCTGGAGCGGCTCGCCATGTATGTGCAGGGCGTGGAAAACGTATTCGATCTCAATTTCAACGGCCGTGATGGCGCGCAGAAAGTCGCTTACGGCGACATCTTCCTGCAGGCCGAACAGGAATACTCGCGGCACAATTTCGAATACGCCGACACCGGCATGCTGTTCGAGCAATTCCGCATGGCGGAGACCGCGTGCCACAAATATCTGGACGCCGGATGGCAGGCCGACGGCAGCAGCAATCGCGGCCGGCATTTGATGGCGCTGCCGGCCTACGATCAGTGCATCAAGGCGAGTCATGTGTTCAATCTGCTCGACGCGCGCGGCGTGATTTCCGTGACCGAACGGCAAAGCTATATTTTGCGGGTGCGTGAACTCGCCAAGGCTTGCGGCGAGGCGTGGCTGGCAACGGAAGGCGGAGGGAAGAGCGGATGAGCGAACCGGAGATCGGCGGCCGGCGGCCGTTGCCCATCAACGTCGTCACCGGCGAGAGTTATTGGTGGTGCGCCTGCGGGCGCTCGAAGTCGCAACCGTTCTGCGACGGTTCGCATAAGGGCACCGAATTCCGGCCGCAGGAATGGAAGGCGACCGCGAACGAGGAGGTCTGGTTCTGCGCCTGCAAACGCTCCCAGCATCAGCCGATGTGCGACGGCAGTCATAAGAAACTGGCGGGGTAGGACTTATCTTGCTGGTCTGCGTCCTGTGAGGAAGGGTCATATCTTGCGATGGGCGTAAAACTCCACCCTCCCCTGGAGGGGGAGGGTCGCTCGCGAAGCGAGCGGGGTGGGGTGATCTGGCAATGAGCAAACTACAGATTGATGGGTCTCGTAGAGCCAACGCTCGCCGCCTTCGCGTTCGAGTAACCGAGACCGAAATGCTGTTATGGAAGCGCCTTCGCACGATCGGCACGGCGGGAACGCATTTTCGCCGCCAAGTGCCAATTGGACCTTATGTCGCCGACTTTGCCTGCATGGCAGCGCGCCTTGTAATCGAACTCGACGGTTCACAACATGCGAGGATTGCGCGAAAGGCAAAAGACGAGGCGCGAACGCGCTGGCTCCAATCTGAGGGATACCGCGTTATACGATTCTGGAACAACGATCTTGCTAACAACATGACTGGCGTGCTGGAAACGGTCTATGCGGCCCTGTACGGCTCGCGCGACCACCTACAACGTCCGTTGAAACATCGAAGGCGCAAGCGCTGTCACCCCACCCCGGCGCGCTC
>JBOHIU010000072.1:0-17570 GCA_050725855.1 Xanthobacteraceae bacterium
GGGCGGCCTTGGCGTTCGGGTCGATTCGGCGGTCTATCATGGCTACGCGATACCTCCGTTTTACGATTCGCTCGTCGGCAAGCTGATCGTGCACGGCAAGACCCGCAGCGAGTGTTTGATGCGATTAAGACGCGCGCTCGACGAGTTCGTGGTCGACGGCATTGAGACGACGCTGCCGCTGTTCCGCGCTTTGGCTCAGGAAAAGGACATCATCGACGGTGATTACCACATCCACTGGCTCGAGGAGTTTTTGGCCCGCGGCAACGTCGAGCCGTAGCTGCAGATTACGCCAGCGCCGGCGCCTTCGCAGCCTGCACCGCGCCGGCAATGAGCCGCCCAACCGCTTTCGGTTCATAAGGCTTGGGCAGAAAGACGGCGCCGGGCACGCGTGCGTCCGGAGCGAGACTCTTTGGCCGGGCGGAAGCATAAATCACGGGCAAATCCGGCAAGATCTCGCGTGCGTGACGCGCGAGCGTCGCGCCATCCATTCCGCCCGGCAGATTAATGTCGGTGAACAGGACATCGACCAATGCTCCGGCCAGGTGCCGCAGCGCATCCCGAGCATTGCTGACAGCCTGCACGACAAAGCCCTGCTCAGACAAACATTCCGCCACCCATTGGGCGATCAGAAATTCGTCCTCGACAAGCAGAACCCGAATGCTCTGATCGTCTCTGAGGTTCGGTTCCATGACGGATCTTCTCCGGCGTAGCAAACCTTGCGAGGGCCAAACGCCCGGTGCGCGGAAGCGTTCAAAGCGACTAAAATGTTAGCGGGTGCATGGTTTCCGAGCAGTTAACATCCGATATTCTGCGGATTATCAAACGTCTGCCGCGCACAGCGAGACTCGTAAGTCGGAGGACCAATCGTGCGCCGCGTCCGTGACTTGAAGCGCGAACCAAAGAACGTTTAAACGAAATCGCCATGGCAAGCCGAGAGTCCGCACTGATCGACATCACGCCTGAGGTTCTCCTCAAGGCCTACGCCTGCGGCATCTTTCCGATGGCCGAGAGCGCCGACGACCCGGCGCTGTACTGGATCGAGCCGGAACAGCGCGGAATCATTCCGCTCGACAAGTTCCATGTGTCGGACCGCTTGGCGCGAACCGTACGGTCCGACTGCTTCACGCTTGCCATAGACCGGGATTTCGACGCGGTGATTGCCGGCTGCGCCCAACCGGCGTCTGGACGGACGCGCACATGGATTAATGGCCGCATCCATCACCTTTATCGGAAGCTATATGAGCGCGGCGACTGCCACACGGTTGAGGTGTATCAGGACGACCGCCTGGTCGGCGGCCTCTATGGCATCAGTCTTGGCCGGGCATTTTTCGGAGAAAGCATGTTCCACCGCGCCCGTGACGCCTCCAAGGTCGCGCTCGTCCATCTGGTGGCGCGGCTCAAGGCCGGACACTTCAGCCTGCTCGATACGCAGTTCGTCACCGACCATCTGCGAAGTTTTGGGGCAATCGAAGTGTCGCGACCGGAATATCACAAATTGCTGGACGCCGCGCTGGTCGGCGAAGGAAATTTCGGTGCGCTGCCGCTAGACCGGCCGGTCTCCGGTAGCGCGGTGCTTGCATCCCTGGGGCTGAGCTGAGGGCGTAGCGGCGCGCGGCTTCGCTTAATTCAACGGACGCGACGAGGGTTGCGGTCGTTCCCGCCGCCGCGCCGGCACGGCACGGCGCGGTTTCGGAATCGAGGCGGGTTGAACGACCGGCTCGGCGGACGATGTTTCGATGGGTGAAGAGCAATTGGTGAGCCACACGTCGTAGATGGGATGCTCGACGGCGTTCAGTCCGGGACTCGAGGCGAACATCCAACCGGTGAAAATACGCTTGATTTCGCCTTGGAGCGTGACCTCGTCGACCTCGACGAAGGCATCGGTATTCGTCTCCTCGGTCGGCGGCCGCGTGTAGCAGGCGCGTGGGGTAACCTCCAGCGCGCCGAACTTCACCGTTTCCCCGATCGCGGCATCGAACGTGAAGGTGCGTCCGGTGATCTTGTCGAGGCCGGCAAACACCGCCCGACGATTTTCAATATGCGCGGTGGGCCGCTCGACGACCGTGTCCACTTCGGGCTGGGCTGGAGCAGCCGCCACCGGCGGCGACGGCGCATTCGCCGGAGGCGCCGGCGCATTTGCCGGCGGTACGATTGTCACCGCGCGCCGCGCCGGAAGCAGGGGCTGCTGTTGAGAGGGCGGCTGCGGATAGGCCGGCTGAGGGGGCCTGGGAACCGGCGCCATGGCGGCGCCGGGCGGCGGCGGCAAGGGTTGGCTCTCGATCGCCGCCGAGGACGGCGGCGAAACTGGATAGGCCGGCTGTGCTTGGCTCGGGTAGGCCGACGGCGTCTGGTTTGGATAGCCCGGCTGGGTTTGACCTGGGTAGTCCGGGTACGGAGGTGCTGCGGGCTGCTGCGGAAAGGAGCCGTTTGGGATATCGGCCGGCGGCCGCGGAGGCCCTCCGCCGAAAAGATTGAACTGTGCCATGGCGGGCCCCGCCACAAGCGTTCCGCCGATCGCGAGCACAAGCGCGGCAATACGGATCATGCGAATGTCGGCGGCGGCCACGAACCCAACTTCGCGCCCTTCAAGGCTTCGGCCAATGAGCATTGGGATTGCGGCAATTCAGGGGTCGCTCCAGCGGAGTATAAACGGCCTTGTGGCCAAGCCTAATTTGCCGGCGATTCTGAGACCAGGAGCTCACTGACCTCCCGGCGACCAAGCCTTGTAGTCGCCCGTTGCCTTGGGACGACGGCCCTGGGCCAAAGTCGAGCCACTGGGGCGGTGAGCAGCCGGCGTCCCGGTGAGATTGGGGCGATGCGGCTTTTCCCAGCGGTAACGCTTCGGCTTGTCCACCGTCGGCGGCGAATCGACGGTGTGGTGCAGCCAGCCGAACCAGCTCGGCGGCACGGTAGAAGCTTCGGCGACGCCGGAATAGACAACCCATCGCCGTTCGATGCCAAGCGCGGGATCAATCTTGCCACCCTTGGTGCGGTAATAGCGATTGCCGAACTCGTCCTCGCCGACAAACTCGCCGTAAAGCGCGGTCCACATTTGGGTGCCGAAGGTCTGGCCGTTCCACCAGGTGAATATGCGCAGCAGCAAGCTTTTCATCGTCCGCCAACTAAACCGAAATTTGCGAATTAGCCGCTAGATGCCATTGTAGCGCCGGACTGTCCAGCGGGCATTGGCATGATTCATGGCATGACCCCGAGGAGACAAAGCGAGCGTTTCCCAGGCATTTGACAGTATAGTTTCGGTATGTGGACAAGCTTCGTCCAGGTCGTCCGGTCGAATTTGAACGCCATCGGCAACGCGCTGTCTTTGGCGCCACCGTGGCTCATATCGCTCGTCATTCTGGTCGGCACGACCGCGGTGACGTGGCTGCTGCATGGAGCCATACTTGCCGGCCTGAATCGCCTGTTCCGCGGCCGTCACCTGTATCTTCGCTCGGTGATCGAGCAGACCAAAGGTCCGATACGATTCGGTCTGTTGCTTTTCGCCATCGGCCTCGCGCTGCCGGCCGCGCCCCTTGGGGCCCCGACCAAAGCGTTGATCGCACGGTTTCTGCTGCTCGGGACAATCTGTCTGCTCGGCTGGATCGCTCTGACTGCCGCGCATATTGCCGCCAACCTGTACCTGATGCAGTTCCGCCTCGACGGCGAGGACAATCTCCTGGCACGCAAACACGTGACACAAATCCGGGTACTGCTGCGCGCCGCCGACACCATTATCGTCCTCGTCACTTTGGGTTTTGCCCTGATGACATTCGATGCGGTGCGCCAGTATGGGTTGAGCCTGTTCGCCTCCGCCGGAGCTGCCGGCGTCATCTTCGGCCTCGCCGCCCAACCGGTGCTGAGCAATCTTATCGCCGGCGTGCAGCTTGCGGTAACGCAGCCGATCAGGCTCGAAGACGCGGTCACTGTGCAGAACTCCTACGGCTGGATCGAGGAAATCAATGCAACCTATGTGGTGATCCGGCTGGAAGATCAGCGGAGGATGATCGTGCCGCTCAATTATTTCATCCAACAACCATTCTTCAATTGGACGCGGCAGGGTGCGCCTAAGATCGGCACCGTTGTTTTCCATCTCGATTACGCTGCCCCGGTCGATCTCATTCGCGAAAAGGCCGCCGAGCTTGTTGCCGACATGAAACAGGACAATGCCAGGGTAACCAGCGTACAGGTCACCAATGTGAGCGCCGAGGCCATCGAGCTCCACATTCACCTGGACTCCAATTCGGCCGCAACGACGGGCAATGTCAGCGCCGATTTGCGCGAAAAACTGCTGGCCTTCCTCTGGAGCGAGCATCCCGAGGCGCTGCCGCGCCGGCGTAGCGAGATCATCGACGCGTCAATGCGGCAACCGTCAGGGCAGCCTCCCAAGCCGTCCACGGGAATTATCTGACGGCGGATGGGCGCTCAGTCTCTAACTGGGGCTGAGTCCAACAGAGCTGCGACGATTGCAGTCCATTCCGTGGCCTGCTCCCCTTCCGCCGGCTTACGCTTGGCCAGACGATACCAGTAACGCGCGTTGGCAAGATCGCCGTCCAGGCGGTGCAAATAGCCGTGGACCCAGGCGCAGTCGGCACTGTCTTCGTTCATCACCACCTCGTGCGCCTTGTCCCACTTGTCCTTGCCGGCCCACCACAGACCCGTAAGTGCGGTTGAGAGGCCGGACGGCGGCTCTCTTTGAACAAGGGAATGTTCGAACTCCGCGAGCGTCATCGCTGCCGCCTGCTTACCACCACTTGTCCGGGGCGAACGCACCGGCCGCCTGTTCGATAACGGCGCCGAGCGCAAACAGCGTCTCCTCCTCGAACGGCCGGCCGATCAGCTGCAGTCCGAGCGGCAGACCTTGGGCTTCCAGGCCGCTGGGCACCGAGATGCCGGGAAG
The DNA here is from genome assembly GCA_050725855.1 of Xanthobacteraceae bacterium. Taxonomy (GTDB): domain Bacteria; phylum Pseudomonadota; class Alphaproteobacteria; order Rhizobiales; family Xanthobacteraceae; genus BOG-931. Next base: position 4,895 of record JBOHIU010000072.1, read on the forward strand.
CCCAGCCATGTTCACCGTGACAGTGAACACATCATTGAGATACATTTCGATCGGATCTGCGCCGCCTTTTTCGCCAAAGCCGAACGCCGCTGACGGCGTCGCCGGCGTCAGGATGGCGTCGATACCGCTCGCAAAGCATTGCTCGAAATCGCGCTTGATTAGCGTGCGCACCTTTTGTGCTCGCAAGTAATAGGCGTCGTAATAGCCGGCGGAGAGCACATAGGTGCCGATCATGACGCGGCGGCGGACTTCCTTGCCGAAGCCTTGTGCGCGGGTGCGCTCGTACATGTCGATGATATCGCGGCCGGAAACGCGCAGACCGTAGCGGACGCCGTCGTAGCGCGCGAGATTGGACGAGGCTTCCGCCGGAGCCACGATGTAGTAGGCCGGCAGCGCGTATTTGGTCATCGGCAGGGTAATTTCGACGGCTTCCGCGCCCGCGTCCTTGAGCCATTGCGCGCCGCGCTCCCAGAGCGTCTCGATCTCCGCCGCCATGCCTGGAATGCGGTACTCCTTGGGAATGCCGATCCGCTTGCCTTTGACCGACGCGCCGACGGCTTGCTCGTAATCGGGCACCGGCAGGTCGACGCAGGTGGTATCCTTGGGGTCGTTCCCAGCCATCGAGCGCAACAGCATCGCGCAATCGCGGACGGTACGGGCGAACGGTCCGGCCTGATCGAGCGAGGAGGCAAACGCCACAATCCCCCAACGCGAGCAGCGCCCGTAGGTCGGCTTTAATCCGACGATGCCGCAGAACGCGGCCGGCTGCCGGATCGAACCGCCGGTGTCGGTTCCTGTTGCCCCACCGCACAGACCGGCCGCCACCGCGGCTGCAGACCCGCCGGAAGAGCCGCCCGGCACCAGCTTTTGTGCCGAACCGCGCCGGCGCCATGGCGACACGACCGGCCCGAAACACGATGTCTCGTTGGACGAGCCCATGGCGAATTCGTCGTTGTTGGTCTTGCCGAGCAACACCGCGCCGTCGCGCCAGAGATTCGCGGTGACGGTCGACTCGTAGGTCGGAACAAAATTCTCCAAAATGCGCGAGCTTGCCGTCGTGCGCACGCCCTCGGTGCAGAACAGATCTTTGATCCCGAGGGGCAGGCCATCGAGCGGTCTGCCCTCGCCTCGTGCCAGCCGGGCGTCCGCCGCCTTAGCCATGCCGCGCGCGCACTCGGGCGTTTCCAGAACGAAGGCATTGAGCACACGCGCCTTCTCGACGGCGGCAAGGTGCGCTTCGGTAAGTTCAATGGCGGAAAATTCCCGCTTGCGCAGCGCGTTGCCCGCCTGCGCCAGGGTGAGCGACGTGAGATCAGTCATCCGACTGTCGGATCGTCGCAGGAAAACGGATTTTTGGCAGGCTTGTTATCTTCGGTTTGCGCTGGCGTTCCGGCCTGCTGCGCATCTTCGCCTTGCACCGGCAACGGCTGCACCGGAAACGCCCCGAACAATGCGTCGACCGCGGCGGGATCGTCGGGCTGCAATAACCCCCGGCTTTCAAGATAAGCGAGCCATATCGCATCCTGTTCGCAAGCAAGGCACATAGCTATTCCACCACCTTCGGCACGACGAAAAAGTGATCGTCCCGCGCGGGAGCATTCGCCATGATGGCTTCGGGAATTCCGCCGTCAGTCACCTCGTCCTTGCGCATCTTCATCGCCATCGGCGTGACCGACGTCATCGGCTCAATGCCACCGACATCAACCTCCGAAAGCTGCTCGACGAATGCCAGAATGGCATTGAGTTCGCCCTTCAGCGATTCCAATTCCTCGTCAGCAACCGCGATCCGCGCCAAGTACGCTACGCGGCGGACCGTCTCGGAATCGACCGGCATATGTTGAAGCCTCTTTCCCGGCAAAATGCTTGCTCCGGGTGCTGTCCCGCCTATAGCAGAGGGCCCAATCGGAGCCAACAGCACAACCGGCTTTCCATCCGTTGCCGTCGGAGTGCCGGAAGCCTAATTTGGCATCGATGCACAGTCTGCAACCGGTCCACATCGTCGGCGGCGGCCTTGCCGGTTCCGAAGCCGCCTGGCAGATCGCGCGCCGCGGCGTGCCGGTGGTCCTGCACGAGATGCGCCCGGTCCGCACCACCGCCGTGCATAAGGGCGAAAAATTCGCCGAACTTGTGTGCTCGAACTCGTTCCGGTCCGACGATGGCGCAGCCAGTGCCATCGGGCTCTTGCATGCCGAAATGCGCATGCTTGGGTCCCTGATCATGCAGGCGGCAGATGCCCATAAGGTGCCGGCGGGCAGCGCGCTGGCGGTCGATCGTGAAAGCTTCGCGGCGGCCATCACCGCCGCGCTGCAGAGCGAGCCGCGCATCGCGATCCGCCGCGAGGAGGTTTCGGAACCGCCGCCGGAATGGGACAGCGTCATCATCGCCACCGGCCCGCTTACTTCGCCTGCTCTCGCCAAGGCCATAGGTTCGCTGACCGGCGAGGACGCGCTCGCATTTTTCGATGCCATTGCCCCGATCGTGCATCGTGATTCCATTGATTTCGGGATCGCCTGGTTCCAGTCACGCTATGACAAAGCGGGTCCGGCGGGGTCGGGCGCCGATTACATCAACTGCCCGCTGACGCGAGAGCAATACGAGGCTTTTGTCGATGCGCTGCTCGCCGGCGAAAAGATCGCATTCCGCGATTTCGAGCAGGCGACGCCGTATTTCGACGGCTGCCTGCCGATCGAAGTGATGGCGGAGCGCGGTCGTGAGACGTTGCGCCATGGCCCGATGAAGCCGTTCGGTCTGAGCGACCCGCATCGGCCGGACCAGCGGCCGTACGCTGTGGTGCAATTGCGCCAGGACAATAAGCTCGGCACCTTGTTCAACATGGTGGGATTCCAGACCAAGCTGAAACATGGCGAGCAGGTCCGCATCTTTCGCGGCATCCCTGGTCTTGGCAAGGCCAAATTCGCGCGACTCGGCGGATTGCATCGCAACACCTTCCTCCATTCGCCTAAGCTTCTGGACGAAACGCTGCGACTGAACGCGATGCCGCGCCTGCGCTTTGCCGGCCAAATCACCGGCTGCGAGGGCTATGTCGAATCGGCGGCGATCGGTCTTCTCGCCGGCTCATTCGCCGCCGCCGAACGGCTCGGCGAGGCGCCGCGCCAGCCGCCGCCAACCACGGCCCATGGCGCGCTCCTTGGCCACATCACCGGCGGTCACATCGAAACGATCAACGCGGGAGCGCGCTCGTTTCAACCCATGAATGTCAATTTCGGCCTGTTCCCGCCGCTCGCGAGTGTCGCGGCTCGCGGCGCCAAAAAAGATTCGCAGAAGCAAGCCCTGTGCGCCCGCGCGCGCACCGATCTCGAGCTTTGGGCGGGAACCGCAATGCGTCATGCAGCCGAGTGATGGAGCCGGTTTGTGCCCAACAGATCCGCCATGCGAGCGGCTGACGTTGTAGCCGAGCGTTCGTCGAGAGCAGCGCCAGCGGCCGCGAATTACGCGTTCTAATCTCGCCTATCCGGTAATGCGTGCCGGATTTCGTGCCGCACGCCAGATCAGCCATTGCCGGCGCCAAGGCGCGATTCCCACAGGCGCGAACGCCTCGGAGCGATCCAGGCGATCAAGCGCCGGCCGCACCAGGGCGAGCGGAAGAAATGCCGGCAAGGCTTCGGCGGCAAGCCGCGTTATCTGCTCCCGCGCAGCGTCCAGATGACGCCGCGCGGTCGTTCGCAACTCGGCCAAGGCCGCGTCGAGCCGATCCGAGGATCGGGTCGCAAACACCTCGGGCGTCTCCACTTGATGCCGATCGAGGACTTCCATCGGCACATAAAGCTGACGCCGGGAAGCGTGCAGCGGAAAGGCATAAAGCGCCGCGACGATGCCATAAGCTATTCCCGCTGGTTCCGCGACGTGAGCCAGATCGCCATCCGTCAGAATTTGCGCGGCAAGCGCGAATAACACCGACGATGTTCTGCTCAAGTGATTTTCAAGGTTGCTCATGTCCCGCATCGGCTCTTCATAAAGATCGGCCCGATGCGCGTCGATCAGGTCGATGAGCTTGGCGGTGGCGAGACAGTGGCACTCAACGCTCGCCAGCAGCGCCGACGCGACCGGATTGGCCCGCGCTTCATCCCCTCGCTCCCCCCTCAGGACGTCCGTCCACCATTGCAGACGGATTTCGCCGGGAAGGGGTTGCCGCGCCGTTTCGCGCACGCGCGCGACCTCAATGTTGAAGGCATAAAGCGCGTGCAGCGCTCCTCGACGTTCGGCGGGCGCGAATAAGGCGGCGAGGTACCGATCGCGGTCGGCCCCGCGCACCAATTCGGCGCAGTAAGCGAATGCATCGGGCATGGCGCAAGCTCGGCAACGTCAATCGATCGCAATCAAGGCGGCACCGACGCGCCGGCCTTCCATCATCATCACATTATAGGTGCGCATCGCCGGGCCGGTGGTCATGGCATCGACGGAAATGCGGGCTTGCCTGAATTTCTGCCGCAACGGCTCCGGCATGACCCAGGGTGCCTCGCCCGTGCCGATGATGAAGAAGTCGAGTTCGCTGCCGCGTACAAATACGAGCGAAAGGGCCTCGGCGGTAATTGCAGCTGGTTCCCCGACTGCCCAGGCCCATACGCCGGAAGGAAAGCACAACAGCGAGCCGCGATGAGACATTCCAGAGAAACGGAATCCGCCGCCGCCGTGAGCGTCAATCAGGGCCTGGTGCGGCAGGTGCGGCGCATCGACCTGTGGAGCGGCCGATCCAAAGTTCCCGTCAGACTGTTCAAACTCTCCCATTGGAACTTCGCAATCCGGTAGTCCTCACATGGGTTAAACGTCAGCCGGCCTCGCCTGATCCCCCAATCCGATGCCCGCGAACCTGGCTGCGGATCGACCGCTAGCGTCGTCCTCTCGCACGCCTCGGCGTCGAAGGTCGGGACGGCGCCGCTTTCGCGCGCGCTGCCGGTGCCGGGGCCGGTTGGCCCGCGGGCGGCGCCGGCGGCGTTTCGGACTCTTCGGCCCCGCCCATTCGCCCGCTACCGACGCCGAGATAGATCAGGATCGGCGAAGCAATGAACACCGACGTGTAGGTACCGACCAGCACCACGCCAAACATCATCGTCGCGGTGAAGCTCCGAATCGCCTCGCCACCGAACAACAGGAGCGCGAGCAGCGAACATGCCACGGTGAGGTGGGTCACAATCGAGCGTGACAGCGTCGCGTTGACCGAGACGTTGAGCAGATCGGGCATCGACATGCGTTTGTAGCGGCGCAGCATTTCGCGAATGCGATCGTAGATCACCACCGTATCGTTGAGCGAGTAGCCGACGATGGTCAGCAGCGCGGCAATGCTGGTGAGGTCGAAATCGACCCGCGTAAGCGACATGAAGCCGACAGTCAGCACGATGTCGTGCACGTTGGCGATCATGGCGCCCAGCGCGAACTGCCATTCGAAGCGGAACCACAAATAGAACAGGATGGCGACGATGGCCGACAGAAGCCCGATCGTTCCATAGGACAAAAGCTCGGTGGAAACGCTCGGACCGACGACTTCGACGCGGCGATAGGTGACGCTGTTGCCAAGCGCACCGCGCACCTTCTGCACCGCGGCTTGTTGCGCCTGGTCGCCGCCCGGCTGCTCGGAAATACGGATCAGCACATCGTTGGGCGCGCCGAATTGCTGTAGCTTAAATTCGCCCAGATGCAGGCCGCCGATGGTGGCGCGCATCTTCGCAAGATCCGCGGGACTGGCCTGCGTCTGAACTTCGACCATCGTGCCGCCAACGAAATCGATGCCGAAATTCAGCCCGTGATAAAAATAGAGCAGGATCGCCGCAATCGACAACATCGCCGAGACGGGAAAGCTGATACGCCGGAAACGCATAAAATCGAAGCGGGTGTTGTCGGGAACGATACGAAGGAGGCGCACTGGGCTGCTTTCAAAGAGGGGCGTCTGGTTGTGTCATGATCGCGGGCGAAAACCGATAAGGTCTCTCTCTCTGTTCAGATCGGTACGGTACGCGGCCGCCACAGGCGCACCCAGTACGCCACGATCAGACGCGTAAGAGTGAACGCCGTAAACAAGCTTGTCAGGATGCCGGCTCCGAGTGTCACGGCGAAGCCGCGTACCGGTCCAGAACCGGCGTAGAACAGAACCGCCGCGGCAATGAACGTGGTGATGTTGGAATCGAGAATGGTGGCGAGAGCGCGGGTGAATCCGGCGTCGATGGCATTGATGGCGCTGCGCCCGGCGCGCACCTCCTCGCGGATGCGCTCATAGATCAGAACGTTGGAATCCACCGCGATGCCGACCGTGAGCACGATACCGGCGATGCCGGGCAGCGTCAGCGTCGCGCCGAGCATCGACAGGACTCCGAAGATCATCGCGACATTGATCGAAACCGCGATGTTGGCGAACAACCCGAACAGGCCGTAGGTCACGAACATGAAAAAGATGACGAGCCCGGCCCCCACATAGGCTGCATGTTCGCCGGCCCGGATCGAATCCTGGCCGAGACCGGGACCAACCGTATTCTCCTCCACGACGGTGAGCGGCGCCGGCAGCGCGCCGGCGCGCAGCAGAATGGAGAGATCGTTCGCCTCCTGAACCGTGAAATTACCGGAAATCTGACCCTGGCCGCCGAGGATCGGTTCGCGGATCACCGGCGCCGAAACCACCTTGTTGTCGAGCACGATGGCGAACGGCTTGCCGACGTTCCGTTCGGTGGCTTCGGCAAATTTGCGCGCTCCGCTCGAGTTGAAGCGGAAATTCACGACCGGCTCGTTGGTGCGCTGGTCAAATCCGGGCTCGGCATCGACCAGATCGCCGCCGGAAACCAGCACGCGCTTGTCGACCAGATACTTCTCTCCCGGTTTCTGGCCGTCGAGAAGGTCAGCATCCGCCGGCGGATGGGTCTGCATCGCCTGCTCCGGCGTCATCGACAAGTTGACCATGCGGAAATCGAGTTTCGCGGTCTTGCCGAGAATTTCCTTCAGCCGGGTCGGATCCTGCAGTCCCGGGACCTGCACGAGAATGCGATCGAGGCCTTCGCGCTGAATGCTGGGCTCGACGAGCCCGAGTTCATTGACGCGGCGCTGAATGATTTCGATCGACTGATCGACCGCCTGTCGGATGCGCTCGGTAAGCGCGGCTTGCGACGGCGCGAGCGTGATGAGCCCATTGTTCTCGGTGATGTTGAGGCTGCGCTCCCCCGTTGAGCCGGCGATGCCGGCCAGCGGCTGCGATAGTTCTTGGAGTTTGTCGCGCGCCGTCTTCACGTCGGCGGGACGGGTGATATGGACCTCAACGCCGCTGCCGTGAATAGCGCGCCCGGTGAAACGGACCCGCGCCTGGCGCAGCACGCGAAGCACATCGTCGTCGACTGCCTGCAGCCGCTCCTGGAGGACCGCGTTGGTATCGACCTGAAGAAGCAGGCTCGAACCGCCCTGCAGGTCGAGACCGAGCACGATGTGGCGGCGCGCCCAGTCAGGCAAGTGCGAAATGGTTTTTTGGGAGAGGAAATTCGGCGCCGCAAACAGGCACACGACAAGGGCCGTGAGCACGATTGCCGCCGCCTTCCACCGGGTGAAAAACAACATTGAGCTTCGTATTCCTCGTTGGATCAAAGCTGGCGCTGAGTTCCGCCCCCGGGCAAGTGGGGTAAGAGAACGCGCGTGGTCAGCTAGCGCCGTCTTCCTTCACCGGCTCGCCCCTGGCGCGCACCTCGCTGATACTGGTGCGCAATTGACGCACGCGCACGCCGTCCGAAATCTCGATCTCGATGTGCTGGTCGTCCACAACCTTGGTGACCTTGCCGAGAAGACCGCCGTTCGTCACCACTGTGTCGCCGCGGCGCAACGCTTTGACCATTTGCTGGTGCTGCTTCACTTTGCGCTGCTGAGGCCGCAGAATCAGGAAATACATGATCACTATGATCAAAATGAGGGGCATGAATTGGACGAGCATGCCGCCCTCGCCGCTGGCGCCGCCGCCGAAAAATCCCTGGGCGAATGCAGGCGTGATAAACATTGCTCCTCCGAAGGCCGCTTTGAAGCGCGCTGGCCTGGGCAAAACGGCCGAATTGGCGCGGAAATCGGCGCGGACTATAGCCACGGTGCGCCCAATTGCAACGTCGCGTGCCGCGGCTTTTCGGTCCGAAGCCGGCGTTTGAAGAGCCGCAATGGCCCGCTTGCGGGGCTTTGCCGGCCCCGCTAAGGGGATTGCCGCAGGTGGTCACCAGAATGGTCCAGTCCCCGCAGCGTTTCCGAGACAGAGTCCCCGGCGAGCCGGCGAGCGCACCGGCCGGCGATGCCGTTCCCAGCGACAACGGCGAAATCCTGCAGCGGATCGCCGCCGCGCTGGAGCGTCTCGCGCCCCCTCCCCCTCCAGTGCCGGATTTCACCGCGGCCGAAGCCTTCGTGTGGAACCCCGAGGGAAAGCGGCTTTTCGGAGTGCGGCGCGTCAACCGGGTCGACATGTCGCTCTTAAGAGGCATCGACCGGGTGCGCGATCTCCTGGTCGAGAATACGGAACGCTTCGCCCGCGGCCTGCCGGCCAACAACGCTCTGCTGTGGGGCGCGCGTGGCATGGGGAAATCGTCGCTGGTCAAGGCTGCCCATGCGGCGATCGGAGCGGCCTACCCCTCGCCTGGGCTCAAGCTCGTCGAAATCCATCGTGAGGACATCGAGTCGCTGCCCGATCTGATGGCCATGCTTCGCGCCGCGCCGCAGCGGTTCATCGTGTTCTGCGACGATCTGTCGTTCGACGCCGAAGATACCTCCTATAAGTCGCTGAAGACCATGCTGGAGGGCGGAATCGAGGGCCGCCCGGAGAATGTGATCTTTTACGCCACTTCGAACCGCCGCCACCTGATGGCGCGCGAGATGATGGAGAACGAGCGCTCCACCGCCATCAATCCCGGCGAAGCGGTAGAGGAAAAAGTGTCGCTTTCGGACCGGTTCGGACTATGGCTCGGCTTCCATCGCTGCAGCCAGGACGAATATTTGGGGATGGTCGAAGGTTACGTCGCCCACTACCGCGTCCCCCGTTCCGGCGCTGAACTCCGCCGCGAAGCGCTCGAATGGGCGACGACGCGTGGCTCGCGTTCCGGCCGCGTCGCTTGGCAATATGTCCAGGACTTAGCCGGGCGGCTCGGAGTGAAAACGGCCGAAGGGCGACAAACGGACAGCTAATATGCGGAACGCCTCCACAACCCAGACGCCCGTGGGCCGCTCTGGGCTCAGGCTCCCTTGAGAAATTGCGTCGGATCGACTGGGGTCGCCCCCTTGCGAATTTCAAAGTGCAGTTCCGGCGTTTTGACGTTGCCGGTGTCACCGGCTTTGGCGATCACTTGACCGCGCTTCACGGTTTCGCCGCGCTTGACCAGGATCTGACTGGCATGCGCGTAGGCGGTGACATAACCATCGCTGTGACGGATCAACACCAGATTGCCGTAGCCCTTCAGTTCATTGCCTGCATAGGCAACGATGCCGTCGTCGGCCGCTTTGATCGGCGTGCCCTCAGGAACAGAGACATCGATCCCATCATTCTGCAGACCATTCGGCGAGGGACCGAAGCCGGCAATGACGCGGCCGCGCACCGGCCAGCGGAAGCTCGGCAATGAGGCCACCGACTCCGCGGCTTTGACTGGAGTCTGCTGCTGCGGGGCAACAGGGGTCGCCTTCCAGGCGCTGTTCGGTGACTGCTCGGTCGCAAGCTCCCGACGCGGCGGCGGCACTGGCGCTTCCGCGCGACGCTGCATCGCCGCGTCCGTCTTTCTTTCCTGGTCACGCTTCATGGCCACGCCGGGCTTCATGGCCATGCCGGGAATGCGAATGCGCTCGCCCACCCACACCATGGTGTAGGGCGACATCTTGTTGGCCTTGGCCAATTCGATGACCGACTTGCTGTAGTGCCGCGCGATGCTGTTGAGCGTCTCGCCTGGCGTTACGACGTGCACGCCCTCATGAAGCGTGGATGCGGTCCGCGGCGGCTCGGCGCGTGCGGCTTCCGGCACATGCGCCATCCGGGTGGCCGGCGGCGCATAGGCAACCGGGGCGCCGCGATAATGTGGGATCACCAGATGCTGGCCCGGATGAACCATGGCGGGATCGGTGAAGTGATTGGCCGCCATGATCGCGGAAACCGGCACGCCGTGCTTGCGCGCGATCATGTCGAGGGTTTCGCCGGGCTCAACAGTGACGGCGACACCGCCATCCCATGTCCAGGTCGGCGGCGGTGGCGGAGCTGCTCGCACCGAGCCGGTGACTTCGTCATTGCGCGGCTGAAAAGAGCCCATGCCGCGGCCGCCGCCCGAAACACCCCCGTCGGCTCTGGCGAGCGGGGGCAGCGGTTGACTGACGACGCGATTCGGCAGCGGGCGCGCGGGAATTGAACCGGTTACTTCGCTGCGCGGGGCCCTGTCGGTACCTAAGGTGTCTGAAAAACGGCTGGTGTCACTACAGCTTGCCGCAGCAAGCCCAATTAATGAAATGGCAACCACTTGCGGCCAGATGGCCGGTCGACGCAACGCGCACATGGTTACTCGCTCGCACGCAACAACACTGCGCGCGACTAAACAGCAGTGAGGTAAACAGCTCTTTAAGTGACAACAACGCGTTTTAATAAAACTGGAATGTGGTAAAAAAGCTACAGCTCCCGTGCCTGTCCGGGTAGTAACGGCACGAACCGCACGGCAATGAGCTGTTCGCGAGCGAGCTCGCCGCCGATCGTTTTTGTCAGCTTGACGACGTGTTGCGGACTCGCGCGCGGGCCGAGCGGCACGACCATCTTGCCTTCGCCGCCAAGTTGCTCGACCAGCGCCTGCGGCACCGCCTCTGCGGCGGCGGTGACGATGATGCGATCAAACGGCGCCTGGTCCGGCACTCCGGCAAAGCCGTCGCCGGCGATCACCGTTACATTGTCATAACCCAGAGTCTTGAACCTGCTGCGTGCCGCATCTGCCAGCGTGCGATAGCGCTCGATGCTAACAACCTCGCAGGCAATGCGGGAAAGAACGGCCGCTTGATAACCCGAACCGGTGCCGATCTCCAGAACGCGGTGGCGCGGCTCGACTTCGAGCTGTTCGGTCATGTAGGCAACCACGTAGGGCTGACTGATGGTCTGTCCGCAGGCGATCGGCAGCGCCTGATCCGCATAGGCACTTTCGGCGTAATCGGCGGCGACAAAATATTCGCGCGGCACCTCGTCCATTGCACGCAGCACCGCCTGATCGCTGATGCCGTGCCGCCTCAGCGTGAGCTGAAACTCCATGCGCTCGATGTCGGCTGCGGCTTCCCCGGCCACGTGGACCTCGCTGCGACCGTATTGGCGATCGTCTAAACCCGCCTTTTACATTATTCCTCCGGCCCCGACATCGGTTCCAGCACGAACGGTGATTCCCTGCGCCAGGTTGCCTCGCCTGCAGAATATTCGGGCTCGCCAGGAACCGCCGGCCATTCCCGCTGTTATATTGAACGGTCGGGACATGGCATTCGGCAGCATCGGCAATTGGCGCCTGATCGGCAAAGCGCCTAAGTTGTGCTCCAATTGGCGCCCTACTTGTCGACCGCAAGCACGGGAGTGCAGATGACAGGGGATGCACCTATAGCGGCAGGCAAGCGGGTCCTGGTGGTTGAGGACGAACCGATGATTCGCCTCCTCCTGGACGACATGCTCACCGACCTCGGTTACACCATGGCCGCCGAAGCCGGCAGGCTCGAAGAAGCCTTGACAGTGGCGAAACAGGGCGAGTTTGACGTCGCGATCCTCGACGTCAACCTCAACGGCCAGCCGATTTCGCCTGTCGCCGACGTTCTAACCGCGCGCGGCGTGCCGTTCGTGTTCGTCAGCGGATATGCCAGGCGCGGAATCCCGGAGGAACACAGCACGATCCCGCTGCTGCAGAAGCCGTTCCAGGCAGACGGGCTGGCGCGCGCGCTTGCCGCCATCGGACAGAAGCCCGCGAATTGATCGTCCTGTCGGTGCATCGAGCAGGGCGAGCGCAGTCGCAGTCTATTCATTCCCGTCAGAGCCGAACACGTCCGCGAGCCTCGTCATGAACGGATCGTCGGTCATGTCGAGCTTGAGCGGCGTGACCGAAACGCATCGCGAGTCGAGCGCGGCCAGATCGGTGCCGTGGGCCGCGGGGACGAAGGCCTGGCGCACATAGGCGATCCAGTAATACGGGTTGCCCCGGCCGTCGATACGCTCGTCGATATGCAGCCGCTCCTGCCGGCGGCGGCCCTGCGCCGTCACCGCCACGCCTCCGACGTCCTCAGGCAGGCAATCGGGAAAATTCACGTTGATCAGGATGTCGCGGGGCATCCCCTCCGCGAGCACACGGCGAATGATATCGGGGGCGAATTTCAGGCTGGTCTGCCAATACGGCGGCTGCCGGCTGCGCGATTTATAGGACTGCGACAACGCGAGCGACGGAATGCCGAGCACGGCCGCCTCCATCGCGCCGGCGATGGTGCCGGAATAGATCACGTCCTCGCCGGCGTTGCGCCCGCGATTGACACCCGAGAGCACCAGATTGGGCACCTTGTCCTTGAGCAAATGCCGCACGCCCATGATCACGCAATCGGTCGGCGTGCCGCGCACGGCATAGCGACGCTCTCCGACCTCGCGCAACCGCAGCGGATCGTTCAGGGTCAGCGAATGGGCGACGCCCGATTGGTCGAATTCCGGCGCCACGATCCACACATCGTCCGATAGCGCATGAGC
>JBOHIU010000073.1:0-15049 GCA_050725855.1 Xanthobacteraceae bacterium
GGTCGTGGTTACGCCAAAGCAGGAAACAAGCGGCATGACACAATGGGTTCCGGCGCGCACCGTAACGCCAGAGAGGTCGATCACCGTCGCCGCATCATGAGGATGGGCGGCCCTCTTCTCGAACGAACGGCCATTAATTCATCTTTCTCCGTGTCCCTGAACAAAATCGAGAATGCACCGATCCACTTGCTCCAAATTCGCGGCTCGCTTTGACACGATTGTCGTCATCGAATTCAAAGGGCCTTTTTTCGCTGGAGCTTGCATTGAAATGACATACTCATTCACGCGCGGATCAATAACGATCTGATATCTTGCCTGTTTCAGCACAATTTGCAGGCCCTCTTGTTCCAATTTTAGAGCGATAGACGCTACGTCCTGTTCATTGAGATGGGTTTTCAACTCCGTCGCTCGGGCTTCAATAGTCGCTAAATGCTGCTTGCGATCGTCTTCCTTTTTCGCCTGCTCTTCAGCATTCGCTTTCCGCCGTTTATCCAATTCGTCCTTAAATGACATCACGGTCTCCTTAGCCTACCGAGCCCTCCAGGCTGACCGAGATCAGCTTCTGCGCCTCGACCGCGAACTCCATCGGCAGCTGTTGCAGCACGTCCTTGACGAAGCCATTGACGACAAGCGCGGTCGCTTCCTCGGCCGACAGCCCGCGCTGCCTGCAGTAGAACAGCATCTCTTCGGAAATTTTCGAGGTGGTCGCCTCGTGCTCGAACACGGTCGAGGCATTCTTGGCTTCGATATAAGGCACCGTATGGGCGCCGCAGGCGTCGCCGATGAGCAACGAATCGCAATTGGTGAAATTGCGCGCGCCGCCCGCCCGGCGGTGCGCGGTGACGAGACCGCGGTAAGTGTTGTTCGACTGCCCGGCGGCGATGCCCTTAGAGATGATGCGGCTCGTCGTATTCTTGCCGAGATGCAGCATCTTGGTCCCGGAATCGACCTGCTGGTAGCCGTTGGAGATCGCGACCGAGTAGAACTCGCCACGTGAATTATCGCCGCGCAGGATGCAGCTCGGATATTTCCAGGTGATGGCGGAACCGGTCTCCACCTGCGTCCAGGAGATCTTTGCGTTCTTGCCGCGGCAGTCGCCGCGCTTGGTGACGAAATTGTAGATGCCGCCCTTGCCCTGCGCGTCGCCGGGATACCAGTTCTGGATGGTCGAATATTTGATCTCGGCATCGTCAAGCGCGACCAGCTCGACCACGGCGGCGTGTAGTTGGTTTTCGTCGCGCATTGGCGCCGTGCAGCCTTCGAGGTAGCTCACGTAGGAGCCCTTGTCGGCAATGATCAGCGTACGCTCGAACTGGCCGGTATTTTTCTCGTTGATACGGAAATAGGTCGACAGTTCCATCGGGCAGCGCACGCCCGGCGGCACATAGACGAACGAGCCGTCGGAGAACACCGCCGAATTGAGTGTAGCAAAGAAATTGTCGCTGATCGGCACCACCGTGCCGAGATACTTCTTTACCAGTTCGGGATGCTCGTGGATGGCCTCCGAGATCGGCATGAACAGGACGCCGGCCTTGGCGAGCTCCGCTTTGAACGTGGTCGCGACCGAAACCGAATCGAACACCGCGTCGACGGCCACGCGCCGCTTGCTACCGCCCTCACCTTCCGTGCCATCGTCGTTGACCGGCTTCTGGATGCCCAATAGTGCTTCGCGCTCGCGCAGCGGGATGCCGAGTTTTTCGTAGGTGCGTAGGATTTCCGGATCGATGTCGTCGAGCGACTTCGGTCCGTCATTGTTCTTCGGCGCGGAATAGTAATAGAGGTCCTGGTAATCGAGCGGACCATATTCGACCTTGGCCCATTTCGGCTCGCGCATGCTCAGCCAGCGCTTGAAGGCGTCGAGCCGCCAAGCGAGCATCCATTCCGGCTCGCCCTTCTTCGCCGAGATGAAACGGACGGTGTCCTCGGACAGGCCCTTGGGGGCCTTGTCCGATTCGATCAGCGTCTCAAATCCATACTTGTACTGGTCAACGTCGATGCGCCGGACCTGATCGACGGTCTCTTGTACGGCCGGCATTCGTCCCTCCGCTCACGGTTTCAAGGACCGCGGGTTGGATTGAGTCGGTTATGTCGAGCTTCTGCTTGATTCGTGCGTTGCTCGGGTCACCTATCTGTGGCCGCTTGAATAATTCCAACGGCCGCTAATTCAACCGGATATGCAGCCGCTTAGGCCGCGATACTGCGCCCCTTAGATAATGCACCCGAGAGCTTTCTCCAAGCGCCAAAAAAACGCTCGATGTCGGCTTCGTCGGTGGTCCAGCCCAGACTGACGCGCACGGCGCCACGCACCAGCGCGGGCGAAACGCCCATGGCGGCCAGTACATGCGAGGGCTGCACCTTGCCCGAAGAGCAGGCGGCGCCGGATGAGACCGCGATACCCTCCAGATCGAAGGCAATGACAGCCGTCTCCGCCTTCATGCCTTCGAGCGTGAACAACGTCGTATTCGGCAGCCGCTCGGCGGCCTCGCCGAAGATCACGGTTCGCGGCGCAACCTCACGCAATCCGATTTCGAGTGCGTTTCGCAACTCTCGCATGCGCCGGACCTCGGCGGCGAACTGGTTTCGTACTGCGGCTGCGGCCGCGCCGAAACCGGCGATTCCGGCAACGTTCTCCGTGCCGGCGCGGGTCCCACGCTCCTGGCCACCGCCACGGATCAGCGGGTCGGGAAAATGAACGTCCTCACGGCGGCGCACGAGCGCGCCCACGCCTTTGGGCCCGCCGACCTTGTGTGCAGAAAGCGTGACAACATCCGCGCCTAACGCCCCAATATCGCAAGGAATTCGCCCCGCTCCCTGCACCGCATCCACATGCAGCAGCCCGCCCGCCGCGTGAACAATTGCAGCGGCCTCGGCGACCGGCTGCACCACGCCGGTCTCGTTATTGGCGAGCATGATCGAGACCAGTGGCCGTGGCGTGGCGCGGACAGTGCGTTCCAGGATGGCAAGATCGACCTGGCCGGCCGGGGTGACGCCAATGTCTTCGATCGATTCGTGCGGAAAGCGTCCGCCCGTGCGGATCGAAGAGTGCTCGATGGCCGATATGAGCAACCGATCGCGCGGACGCCTCTCGTCCCTGGTTTGAATGGCCGGCGTCAGCGCCAGCATGTTGGCTTCGGTACCACCCGACGTGAAGAAGACGTTTCCAGGCTGCGCGCCCACCAGCGCCGCCACGTCCTGCCGCGCACCCTCGACGAGCTGTCGGGCGGCACGGCCCTCGGCATGGACCGAAGACGGATTGCCGACGACTGAAAGCGCGTCCTGCAGCGCGGTCTTGGCCTCCGGCCGCAACGGCGCCGTGGCATTCCAGTCGAAGTAACCGCGCTGCGCCATTCGCGAGGCTTGCTTTTTGTCCCCCGGCCTGTGCTAGAAGTCGAAGCGGCTTCGCTTTGGCCGGCTGATGCACGTCGCCAGTTGAAAAAATATCAAGTGGGAATAGATACTTAGGCGTGCCCTCCGGCGCCGTCAAGCAACGCGGCCGCTCCAGCATTTATTGAGGTCAAAGAGACAAATGCCCGAGGTCATTTTCACTGGGCCCGGCGGCCGCATCGAGGGCCGTTACCACCCAGCGCGAGCAAAAAACGCCCCCATCGGCATCGTGCTGCACCCGCACCCGCAGTTCGGCGGCACGATGAACCATCAGATCGTGTACCAGCTCTATTACGCCTTTGTGCATCGGAACTTTTCCGCCCTGCGCTTCAATTTCCGCGGCGTCGGCAGAAGCCAGGGCGGCTTCGATCACGGTATCGGCGAACTGTCGGACGCCGCGGCAGCGCTGGATTGGGCGCAATCCGTCAATCCGGAGGCGCGCAGCTGTTGGATCGCCGGCTTTTCATTCGGCGCCTGGATCGGCATGCAGCTTTTGATGCGCAGGCCCGAAATCGAAGGCTTTATTTCCATCGCGCCGCCCGCAAACCTTTATGATTTCTCCTTCCTCGCCCCCTGCCCGTCCTCGGGCTTGATCATTCACGGCGACAAGGATGCAGTTGTGCCGCATCGCGACGTGACCACGCTGGTCGAAAAGCTCAAGACTCAGAAGGGGATCGTCATCGAGCAAAAGGTCGTTCCCGGCGCCAACCATTTCTTCGATGGCAAGATCGAGCCGCTGATGAGCGCGATCAGCGCCTATCTCGACAAGCGAATTGGAACCAAGACTGGCGGGCGGACGACGAGCGCGGCATAGGCGGCGTTCGCTGACATATCCCGGCTTGGCCGGCAGATCGGCGGCGCGCACGCTTGCAGCGGCGAGCGTAAAGTAGCCGACGACGCTGTTGGTCTCCCTCTCGACCGCGACGAAGCAACTCGCCATAAGCCGCTTCACGTCCTGCGAGGCGCGCTCGGTCAGGTAACGATCGAGCGGCTCCACGCCTTACCGGAAGGCCGAGCGGTCATGGGCGCCGAGCGGCTCGATGAGAACGCCATCATCACCGCGACGATTTGATCAAGGCACGGCGGCTTCGGAACGCTCGGCGAAGTGCATTGCGGCTCTCTCACTGCCTCTTTGATCGTGGGCCTTAAGAAAGCTTCTTCACGGCCAGCACGGCATTGAGCCCGCCAAAGGCGAACGAGTTCGACATGCCGGCCTCGATCGGCATCTCGCGAGCCTTGTTGGGCACGTAATCGAGATCGCAAGCCGGGTCGGGCCCGAGATAGCCGATGGTCGGCGGCACGATGCCTTCGCGGATCGCCAGCAGGGTGGCCACCAATTCGAGTGCCCCGGCGGCGCCGAGCGCATGCCCCACCATGGACTTGGTCGAGGAGATTGCAAGCTTTGCAGCATGCGCTCCAAAGGCCTCATGCAGCGCCTTGGTCTCGGTTTCGTCGTTCGCGGCGGTGCCGGTGCCGTGCGCGTTGACGTATTGAATGTCGCTCGCCTCCAACCGCGCATCCGCAAGGGCCGCTCTCATCGCACGCACCATGCCGCCCTGATCCGGTGCGGTCAGATCGGCGGCATCGGCGCTCATGCCGAAGCCGACAATTTCACCGAGAATGGGCGCGCCGCGCGCCGTTGCGCGCTCGAGCGGCTCGAGCACCATCATGGCCGCGCCCTCGCCAAGAATGAGGCCCATGCGGTCTTTTGAGAACGGCCGGCAGACGTCCGGCGACATGACACGCATCGCCTCCCAGCCGCGCACCGTTCCGAACGTGATGCAGGCTTCGGCTCCGCCGGTGACCGCGCAATCAATCTGACCCGACCGCACCATGTGAAAGGCAATACCGATGGCGTGCGTCGCCGAGGCGCACGCGCTCGCCACCGCAAAGGCCGGACCGCGCAAGCCGCAGGCCATGGAAACCTGGCTTGCCGGAGCGTTGACCATCACCTTCGGAATGGTCAGCGGAAAGACCCGCGTCTTTTTTTCCAGATAGACCCGGCGAAAGCTGTCGTCGTGGGTGGTCTGGCCGCCAACGCCGGTGCCGATGATGGTCGCGGTGCGGACCGACAGCGGCATGTCGATGACGATATCGGACCCGGCGATCGCTTCGCGCGCCGCCACAATTGCCAGTTGCGATATGCGATCGAGCGTGGAGAGTTGGCGCTCGGCAAAGTATTTGAGTGGGTCAAAATCCTTGACCTCGGCCGCGACCTTCTGAGTGAGTTCCTCATTGGCCGGGGTCAGCGTGATCGGACCGATCCCGCTCACGCCCGCTTTCAGGTTCTCCCAGTATGAAGCGGCCGTGTGGCCGAGCGGAGTGACCGCGCCCAGGCCGGTGACGACGACGCGGTTTTCGTGGATCACGATTTCTTCTGTGCGACAAGATCTTCGACGGCCTTGACGACGTCGCCGACGGTTTCGAACTCGGTGCGCGGATTATTGGTATTGGCGTTATAAGGAATTTGAACGTCGAACTTTTCTTCAAGGTCGAAGATCATCTCGACCGCATCGAGAGATTCCAGGCCCAAATCCTCCAGGCGGTCCGACAACTGGACCGTCGGCTTCTCCACCCGTTTCTTCTTGTCGATAATGGCAATCACGCCACTTGCGATGTCACTCATGACCCCTGTGCCCCGGTCACTTCTTCACGGCCCGTTCCAAAGCGTCAAGACGCGACGCCATGGCATCCACTTTATCATGAAGGCGCCGCTGTCGGCGCAGGTAAAGATGCTGTTCGATCGTGCGCTGGTGCGGTTGAGCAGGGTAGCCGGAGAAGAATGCGTTGGCCGGCACATCGGTTGCGACCCCTGAGCCCGCCGCGATAACGGCCTGATCGCCGATGCGCACGTGATCGGCGAGGCCAACGCCGCCACCAAGGCGAACCCGATCACCAAGCACGACGCTGCCGGAGAGACCGGCCATCCCGCATAGGATGCAGTCTTCGCCGATCGCGACATTGTGCCCGATATGAACATGATCATCGATCTTGGTGCCGCGGCCGATACGGGTCGTCTCGATCGTGGCGCGGTCGACCGTCGTGCAAGCGCCAATTTCCACATCATCGCCGATCTGAACGTTGCCCAACGAATGCACCCGCGCGATGGCGATGCCGGCGGCGAAAGCTTCCGCCGACATCAGATCGGGGGCAAAGCTGAACCCGTCAGCGCCAATCACAGCATTGCCGTGTACGATGGCGCGGTCACCGATGATACAGCCGTGCCCGACGCGGACCCCCGAATGCAACAGGCATTTGCTGCCGATCGCCGCATCCGCACCGATCGTCACGTGCGGCATCAGGATGGTGTCTCTGCCGATCCGGGCCCGAGATCCGACGACCCCGTAAGCCCCGATACTCACGCCGTCTCCCAAGACGGCATCGGGCGCGACTTGGGCCGTCGAATGGACCCCGCTTTCGTGAGGCGGTCCCGGATCGAACAGGCCCGTAAGCTTGGCGAGCGCCATGCGCATGTCGGCGACGGCAATAACAGCCGGAAAGGTGCCGGAAGGGAGCGGAT
Source organism: Xanthobacteraceae bacterium (assembly GCA_050725855.1). Taxonomy (GTDB): domain Bacteria; phylum Pseudomonadota; class Alphaproteobacteria; order Rhizobiales; family Xanthobacteraceae; genus BOG-931. Next base: position 6,905 of record JBOHIU010000073.1, read on the forward strand.
TCGCACCTGAAACCACCACCGCCCTCGCCTTGCTGTGCGGCAAAGCGGCAGCCGCATCTGCGCTTATGGCTAAGGCGAGGTCCGAAGGCCGTAGTGCGCGAGCGGGGTGCACGACACGGTCGATCTCAATAGCTCCATCGCCATCGAGCCGCCCCGCAAGGGCCTGTGCGATATCCTTCGTCAGCATAAATTCTAGCGGAATTTCTGGTGGATAGGAGCGGTTCTTCGCGTTTCGGAATGACGACGCGATTGGCAAGGTGCGCTAGATCGCGCATCCGGTCAACCGTCGGCGGCGCAGCAAAGGACTTGATGCGAGCGGTAAGGCATTGCCGAGCTGCCAGGTGATAGAAGCGGCTACGGGCGCACCAGCACGCCGCCGGTCAACGGCCGCGGCACTCCAGTCGTGGTCGGCAGCGAAATCGGCAAGCCCTGTATGCTACGCACGGCGAGGTAGGCGAAAGCCTGGGCCTCCAGCGCGTCGACCGACCAGCCTTGATCGTGCGCACTTTCGACCTTGGCGGGCGCAAGGCGCTCCTTGAGCATGCGCATGAGGGTCGGATTGCGCGCCCCTCCGCCGGAAACAATCCACGTTTTCGGTGGGCGCGGCAGGTGCGCCACAATGCGGGCAACGGCTGCTGCCGTCAGCGCGGTCAATGTCGCAGCGCCGTCCGCAATGTTCGCGTCCTCGACGCTGCGGTCCACCAGCTTGTGAAAATCATTGCGGTCGAGCGACTTCGGCGGCGGAGCCGCGAAGAACGGACGCCTGAGGATACGGCCGATCGCCTGCTCGTCGATATGGCCGCGCGCCGCCGCTTGGCCATCGCTATCGACCGGAGCGCCGGTGCGACGGCGCATGAAATCATCGATGAGGGCGTTGCCGGGTCCGGTATCGCAGGCGACAACCTCATCGCCGTCAAAGTAAGTGACGTTGGCGACGCCGCCGACATTGAGCACAGCCACCGGCTCCTCGCGGCCCAATCGCCGCACCAGCGCGCGGTGGAATAGCGGCGCTAACGGCGCCCCCTGCCCGCCCGCGGCCACGTCAGCGGCGCGGAAGTCATATACCACGGGGATGCCAAGGCGGGCCGACAGCGCGCCTCCATCGCCGATCTGAACGGTGAGAGCGCGGTCCGGACGGTGCAACAGCGTCTGGCCGTGGAATCCGATCACGGTGACGTCCGCCGTCTTCATGGTATTGGTCGTCAGGAACGTCTCGACGGCTTCACCATGTACCTTCGTCACCAGCGCCTCTGCTTCACCGATGAGGGCCGGCCGATCGGTTCGATCGGTTAGATCGACGGCGGCCGCGGTGGCACGGCGCAACAGGAGGCGTTCCTCGGACGTATAGGGCCGGCACCCTGTCGGCCCGAACGCGGTGACGATTTCACCATCGGTGTCTATCGAGGCGACATCGACGCCATCCTGCGACGTTCCGCTCATCAGTCCAATGGCCAGAACGGAAGCCCGTTTCGACGATGAATGCGATGGGAGCTGCGCGGACATAAGCGGAATTCTGCCGGTTGAATCACCCACCGGACCTGTTACACCAGCGCCGCCACCGCGGCGAGCGGGACCAGTCGGCCGCAACAATGAACACCTACAAATCGGATTTTCTCAACATCCTCGCCAGCCGGGGATTCATTCACCAGGTCTCGGAACCCGAGGCGCTGGACGCGCTTGCGCACGCGTCACCGGTCACCGCCTATATCGGTTTTGATTGCACGGCACCCTCGCTCCACGTCGGCTCGCTGCTCCCGATCATGATGCTCTATTGGCTGCAGCAAACCGGCCATCGCCCGATCGCCCTGATGGGCGGCGGTACCACGCGCGTCGGCGATCCTTCCGGGAAAGACGAGAGCCGCAAGCTTCTGACCGACGAACAGATCGGCGAGAACCTCAAAGGCATCCGGGCCGTTTTCGCCAAATTCCTCAAGTTCGAGGATGGCGGCGGCAATGCCGTCATGGCCAACAACGCCGATTGGCTGAACACCCTCAACTACATCGATTTTCTGCGCGACGTCGGCCGCTATTTCTCGATCAACCGCATGCTCGCGTTCGATTCGGTGAAGCTGCGGCTCGATCGCCAGCAAGAGCTGTCGTTTCTTGAATTCAATTACATGATCCTGCAGGCCTACGATTTCGTCGAGCTATACCGGCGCCATGGCTGCATTCTGCAGATGGGCGGGTCCGATCAATGGGGAAACATCGTCAACGGCATCGATCTCGGCCGTCGGCTGCACAACGCGCAGTTTTTTGCGCTGACTTCGCCGCTGATCACCACGTCGTCAGGCGCCAAGATGGGCAAGACCGCCGCCGGCGCGGTGTGGCTCAACGCGGAGCTGGTGAGCCCGTACGAGTATTGGCAATATTGGCGTAACACCGAGGATGCGGACGTCGGCCGCTTCCTGAAGCTGTTCACCATTTTGCCGCTCGACGAAATCGATCGGCTTGCCGCGCTGAAGGACAGCGAGATCAACGAAGCAAAAAAGGTCTTGGCGACTGAAGCGACGACGCTGGTGCATGGCCGCATGGCCGCCGGGCAAGCGGCCGAGACAGCGCGCACGACATTCGAGGAAGGCACTGTCAGCGCCGACTTACCAACCGTCGAAATTTCCGATTTTCATCCGCGAATGCGATTGATCGATGCGGCGGTCCGCGTTGGCTTGGTGTCCTCAAACGGCGAAGCGCGAAGACTCATCCGAGGCGGGGGCCTCAAGGTCAACGACAAAACAATCTCGGATGAGGGTCATGTGCTCGCGCCAGAGGACGTAACGCCGCAAGGCGTCATCAAACTCTCGCTCGGCCGGAAGCGGCACGTACTGCTCAAGCCCGTGTAACCGGCTGGCGCCCCGATTCCGAAGTTCGCATCATTGTGCGGCCCCTCCGTGTGCGAACTTCGGAATCGAAGAACGCTGGCACGTTGTTGATCTGGTGGCTTTGGTTCAGAAGTCCGCACAGAAGAGCCGTGACGCCCACCCGACACGCAAGCGACGCTCCGTCGACGCTGCCGGAGAGTTAGCACGCCCCTGGAGCGGCCTCTCCGGCATTCAGACCAAACCGCGCGGCCGAGACCGACCGTTCGATCATTGAAACTTCATCATGTCGATGCTGGTCAGCGTCACCTTGTAGACGATCGAACTCGTCAGCGTGTAGTCGGTCAGCTGATCCTCGTAGGCGTTGTTGCCGGCCATTCCGTCCACTGGAACGACGACGTTGAAGCCGCGAAATGCAGCATCGACCGCCGTGAACAGAACGCCGTTATGCGAGGCGACGCCGACCGGAATGAAGTTCTTGATTCCCCTGTCCTTCAGCAGCTTTTCAAGGCGGGTGTCCTTGCCGGCAAGATTGAACTTGTCGACGAACGCCGTGACCACCGGCTCGCCGCCTTTCGGCGCAAGTTCCGGCACGTAATCGCTGATTTTCGGATTGGGGAATGTTGCTGGCGACGGGCTCGGAAACAACGCATAGATGATGTACACGCCTTTCGCGCGGGCCTCGTTCAGGAGCTTTTGAACCTTTGGAATCATGGCAACGCAGCGCGGCCGCTTTTGCATGTTGCAGGTCTGCTTGATGATGTCGATGACGAGGATCGCCGTCGTCTTCGGATCGAGCGTGACGGAGTGTAGCTTGGGCGCCGGGGGCGCCTTCACGCTTTGCCATTCGTCAATGATGGTTTCGGCTCGCGACGGCGCGCCTCCCATCAGGACCACCGCCAACACGGCAAGCGGCAGCAGATAACGTATGCGCAGCATGATGTCCTCCCTGGTTATTTTCGAAAAGGGACCAACAATTGGGCCCGCCGTCAAGGGCATTTGGCCGCCGCCCTCACGTTCAGGACAGTCTGGGCGCGGCAAGCCTCACGGCGGCAGGGCAGCCGGCTTGGTTCGGCACCGAGGGGCCGCTAGGTTTACTGGAACGCCACGCTTCGCGCCGTTTGCGGGACGATTGACAAGGACTGCACCAAGAGAAATATCAGGAGGCCGAAATGCTCAACCGTCGTCAAGCGCTCGCCGCCGCAATCGGTACGCTCGCGGCAGGGGCGCTGCAGGCGCGCGCGGCAACGATTGACAAGATCGTTCACATTATCGTCGGTTTTCCCGCCGGCGGCGGCACCGACATCGTCGCACGCCTGCTCGCGAAGGCGCTGACCCGAACCTACGCCCCCACTATCATCGTCGAGGACAAACCTGGAGCCAGCGCGCGGCTTGCCGTCGAGGACGTCAAGAACGCGCCCTCCGGCGGCTCCGTGATGCTGTTCACGCCGGATTTTCCGATGACGCTCTATCCGTCGAGCTTCAAGTCGCTGAAATACGATCCGGTCGAGGATTTCATCGCGGTCGCGCCGGCGGCCAAGAGCATGCTCACCTTCGTGGTCGGTCCCACCGTCCCCGCCGACGTCAAAACGCTCGCCGGGTTCATCGCCTGGTGCAAGGCCAATCCCACCAAGGCCGACGTCGCCGACACCTCCGCCGGCGCCACACCGCACTTCACGACTGTCATGCTGGCGCGCGAAGCCGGCATCACGCTCACCCCGGTGCATTACCGCGGCGGCGCCCCGGCGATGGAGGATCTGATCGGCGGCCACGTTCCGGCGAGCGTCAACCCGGTGAGCGAGGTGATTGCTTTCGCCAAGGCCGGATCGATCCGCCCGCTGGCGGTGACCGGAGAAAAGCGCTCGCCGTTCCTGCCCGGCGTGCCGACCATGAAGGAGCAAGGCTTCAACGTCGTAGTCGAATCGTATTCCGGCGTGTTCCTGCCGGCGAAGACTCCGGCCCCGATCGTGTCCGCGCTGAGCAATGCCATGCGCGAGGCGACAACCTCCAAACAGATGATCGACAGCCTCGCCAAATTCGGTACCGAGCCGGCGTTTATGACCACCGCGGACTTTACGGCATTGATCAAGAACGAAATCGCCCGCTGGCGGCCGGTGGTGAAAGCGTCGGGTTTTGTCGCGACGGAATAACAGGGCGCTGTCCCCTGATCCGACGCTTCCTGACTGCTGCGCCTCACCCGCTCTCCCCCACTTTGCGGGAGGGGCAGCACACCGGCTTGCCGAATGTTGCGAAAAATGGGGAGGCCGTGATTAGTTAGACAAGAAGACAGGGCCGAATTTCACAGGGTTCTTGCGAGGACAACCCAGATTTCTACAATCGCACGGGCAGCGCGTCACCGGCGCCAGCCGTAACGCCAATGCCCGTAGCCGTAGGCGAAGTGGGGGGCATAGCCGCGCCAGTACGGTCCCGGCCGATAATACGGCCAAACAACTCGATAGGCGTAATAGGGAGTTGGTGGCGGCGGCGGCGCATAATACGCCACCGGGGGCGGAGGCGGTGAATAGGCGTAAGCTTGAGCGGCCGGAGGCGGATAATAAGCCGGTGCAGGAACGTGCGCCTGGGGCACTGGCATGTCCGCAGCCTTGGCAGACCGAAGGTCGACACCGCTCAGCGCCAATGCGCTTACGCCAGCGGCGAGCGCCAGCGTCGTTATCGTTCGCATGTGCTTGCTCCTCAATGGAAACCAACGGCGCACGCAGTAGAGCCTGCTGCCGCGGCAGAATTTGAGCGGCGCGGCGGCGGATTTTGGCAATTTGGGCAACGGGCGTTCAGGATCGCAGGATCGCGACTCTCGTTGTCGTCTTAGCGGCATTCTCGTCTTCCAGGTGCCGTCGGTCATGCCAGCAGTGGCATGATCGCCACGTTTTGTTATTCTGTTGGAAGCGCGACGACCATCAATCCGCTCACGCCGCTCCCCTGGGAACGCGCGACTTCGACGGCCATCTCCTCACGTTCAGCGGAACCGAGAAATGATGGCCGTAGATTTCCGCGCTACGGCTCCTCAATGCAGCCGGAACTCGCCGTCGACGGCGCGAAATTCCGCCGGCTTGATCAGCTTGGCGTGGGCCACCGTGACCGAATGCAACGGGCCATCAAGCGTCTCAAACCAGAAATTCAGAAATTTATTCAAGGCGGGGAATTTCGGGCACAGATCGTAACCCTGCCAGACATAGGTTTGTAGCAGCCAGGGATGGTCCGGCCGCCGGTACAAGATATTGGCCGTGGTCAATCCGTAGCCTTCCAGCTGCCGGCAAAAATCCGCCGATACCCGGCGCCCCGATCGCTGATCTTTCGAAACGGTGGTCTCCTTCGACCCCATCGTATCCTCCATCCCACTGACGGAATGCTCCGAGAGTCGCCACGCCATTGCAAGCCTCAAACTTGAATAAAGTGTTTATCTTCAACGAATTAGCAGCATAGCTATAACTCTGCTAACAGCTTTGCTCCGTTTGTTTCGCCATCTCGCAAGGGTCAACGGGAACCCGCTGGAACCGGTTTCCTATTCCGGATGGCCTATATTTTTGAGCGGCGACGGGAACCGGATACCTAACGCGCATAGGGAAGCGAAATTCCTGTGAACCGGCCCGATCGGCTGGAACGAGTGACGGCTCTCGGCTTTGTCGGTGCGACAGGGGATGTCATACAACCGACATGTCGGGCCGCGCTCCCAGAGACGAGCCGAATGAACCCGCGACATTGTTCCGGGCCATGCAGGCGGCCATCGCCGAGGGCCTCCGAACGCACTATCGACCGCCGCGGAAAATGTCGCATCAGCTCTTCGTACTGATGATGCAGATGAATGACCGCGCGCGGCGGGAGCAGGCGCAGATCGGCCCGATGGCGGAAGCCAAAGCAAAATCTGGCAAGGTCAGGGCATCGCTCCAAGACATTGATGCCATTTAGCTATTTCTAGATTCCCGCCTGTGTCGAGTTTAGCATCGGCGCCTCGAGTGGATTTTCATTGGCAATCTCTTTTGAGGAGTGCTAAAAATTTCCCAGGCACCTCTTGCGGGCCAAAAGTCACTCCCCTATGTGGCCGCCAAGCGGTCAGGCGAGGGAACCGCACGGGCCGCTGCTCACAAACTTGCAATTTGTTTCAACAGCTTAGGAGGACATCATGAAGTTTCGTCCGCTTCACGACCGCGTCGTCGTCAAGCGCATCGATGCCGAGGAAAAGTCTGCCGGCGGCATCATCATTCCGGACACCGCCAAGGAGAAGCCGTCACAAGGAGAAGTCATCGCCATCGGCCCGGGCGGCCGCGACGAGGCCGGCAAGCTCATCCCGATCGACATCAAGGTCGGCGACCGGGTGCTGTTCGGCAAATGGTCTGGCACCGAGGTCAAGATCGACGGCGAGGAACTCCTGATCATGAAGGAGTCCGACATCATGGGCGTGCTCGACGAGCCCGTCGCCAAGAAGAAGGCCGCGTAACAACCAAACCCGTCATCCTGAGGTGCGCGCCAGCGGCGCGCGTCGAAGGGATGACATTCCAGTGGAGCACCCTTCGAGGCTCGCGGCTTCGCCGCTCACTCCTCAGGGTGACGTAACAGGAGAGACATTAATGGCTGCCAAGGAAGTCAGATTTTCCGTCGACGCGCGCGACAAGATGTTGCGCGGCGTCGACATTCTCGCCAACGCTGTGAAGGTGACGCTCGGCCCCAAGGGCCGCAACGTCGTGCTTGACAAGTCGTTCGGCGCTCCGCGCATCACCAAGGACGGCGTCACCGTCGCAAAGGAAATCGAACTCGACGACAAGTTCGAGAATATGGGCGCGCAGATGGTGCGCGAGGTCGCCTCGAAGACCTCCGATATCGCCGGTGACGGCACCACGACCGCGACCGTGCTCGCGGCCGCCATCGTCAAGGAAGGCTCAAAGGCGGTCGCCGCCGGCATGAACCCGATGGACCTCAAGCGCGGCATCGATCTCGCGGTCGAGACCGTGGTCGAGGAGCTCAAGAAGAACTCCAAGAAGGTCACCTCGAATTCCGAAATCGCACAGGTCGGCACCATTTCGGCCAACGGCGACAAGGAGATCGGCGACTATCTTGCCAAGGCGATGGAAAAGGTCGGCAACGAGGGCGTGATCACGGTCGAAGAGGCCAAGAGCCTCGAGACCGAACTCGACATCGTTGAAGGCATGCAGTTCGACCGTGGCTACATCTCGCCCTACTTCATCACCAACGCCGATAAGATGATGGCGGAGCTCGACGAGCCGTACATCCTCATCCACGAGAAGAAACTGGGTTCCTTGCAGGCCATGCTGCCGATCCTGGAATCGGTGGTGCAGGGCGGCCGTCCGCTGCTCATCAT
>JBOHIU010000074.1:0-45690 GCA_050725855.1 Xanthobacteraceae bacterium
GCAAGCGCGGCGTTCGCCGAGCTGGGGCAGCCGTCGCCGTGGCAATTCGGCATGCAAGAGCCCGCTACGCCGGTGATGCAGGACATCCTCTCTTTCCATCACTTTCTGCTCTGGATTATCGGCGTCATTACGGTTTTTGTGATGGTGCTCCTGCTGATCATCATCTTTCGTTTCAACGCACGCGTCCATCCGGTGCCTTCGCGCACCACCCACAACACCTTGCTCGAGGTGGTCTGGACCATCGTGCCGGCCCTGATCCTGGCGACGATCGCGGTGCCCTCGTTCCGGCTCCTGTTCGTGGAACTGGACGTGCCGAAGCCCGCCGTGACGGTGAAGGTCACGGGCAAGCAGTGGTTTTGGACCTATGCCTATCCCGATAACGGAAATTTCCAGTTCGATTCGCTCATGATCGCCGACAAGGACCTCAAGCCCGGTCAGCCGCGGCTGCTGGCGGTCGACAATGAAATGGTCGTGCCGGTGAACGAGGTCGTGCACGTCCTGGTCACCGGCGCCGATGTGATCCATTCCTTCAATGTGCCGGCTTTCGGCATCAGGATCGACGCCATCCCCGGCCGCATGAACGAAACCTGGTTCAAGGCCACCAGGGAAGGCACATACTACGGCGAATGCTCGGAACTGTGCGGCAAGGACCATTCATTCATGCCGATCGCGGTTCATGTCGTGAGCCAAGCCGACTACAACGCCTGGCTCGCCAAGGCCAAGCAGGAATACGCGGCCGACGAACCGACCGCGCCGCCGACCAAGGTCGCGGAGGCCGGCGCGCCGGCGCAGTAACCGGCTGAAAGCGATCATCGAGCCGGCGACCACCGGCTCTGCTAACGAGGGAAGTGGCAATGGACGCGATGGTAAAAACGGCACACGGCGATGAGGGCGGACACGAGATTCCGCACGGCTGGCGCCGTTACGTCTACTCGACGAACCACAAGGACATCGGCACGATGTACCTCGTGTTCGCCATCATCGCCGGCACGATCGGCGCGGTTTTTTCGATCTTGATCCGCGCCGAGCTGATGTATCCCGGCATCCAGATCTTCCACGACCCCCATGATTATAACGTGATCGTCACCTCGCACGGCCTGATCATGATCTTCTTCATGATCATGCCGGCGATGATCGGCGGCTTCGGCAACTGGATGGTGCCGCTGATGATCGGCGCGCCCGACATGGCGTTCCCGCGCATGAACAACATTTCGTTCTGGCTGCTGCCGGCGTCGTTCACGCTGCTGATCATTTCGATGTTCGTCGGCGGCGAACCGGGCACCAACGGCGCCGGCACCGGCTGGACGCTCTATGCCCCGCTATCGACCTCGGGCCATCCCGGCCCGGCGGTGGATTTCGTCATCTTGTCCATTCACCTCGCCGGCGCCTCGTCGATTCTTGGCGCCATCAACTTCATCACCACGATCTTCAACATGCGCGCACCCGGCATGACCATGCACAAGATGCCGCTGTTCGTATGGTCCATCCTGGTGACGGTATTCCTGCTGCTCTTAGCGCTGCCGGTGCTGGCCGGCGCGATCACCATGCTGCTCACCGACCGCAATTTCGGCACCACCTTCTTCGAGCCGCAAGGCGGCGGCGATCCGCTGCTGTTCCAGCACCTGTTCTGGTTCTTCGGTCATCCCGAGGTCTACATCCTGATTCTGCCCGGCTTCGGCATGATCAGCCAGATCGTGTCGACGTTCTCGAAGAAGCCGGTTTTCGGCTACCTCGGCATGGCCTACGCCATGGTGGCGATCGGCGGCATCGGCTTCGTGGTGTGGGCGCATCACATGTTCGTCGTCGGCATGTCGGCGAGCGTGCAGGCTTACTTCATCGCCGCGACGATGGTCATCGCCGTGCCGACGGGCGTGAAGGTGTTTTCCTGGATCGCCACGATGTGGGGCGGCTCGATCGAGTTCAAGACGCCGATGCTGTGGGCGGTCGGCTTCATTTTCCTGTTCACCATCGGCGGGGTTACCGGCGTGGTGCTTGCCAATGCCGGCGTCGATCGCGAGCTGCACGGCACCTATTACGTGGTGGCGCACTTCCACTACGTGATGGCGGTGGCCGCCGTGTTCGCCATTTTCGGCGGCTGGTACTACTGGTTCCCGAAAATGACCGGCTACATGTACAATGAGACGATCGGAAAGCTGCACTTCTGGACCATGTTCATCGGCGTGAACGTTGCCTTCTTCCCGCAGCATTTCCTCGGGCTCGCCGGCATGCCGCGCCGCTACGTCGACTATCCGGACGCGTTTGCCGGATGGAACTTTGTCTCTTCGATCGGCGCCTACATCTCCGGATTCGGCTTGCTGATCTTCTTCTACTGCATGGTGCAGGCCTACCTCCGCAAGGAGCGCGCCTCCGCCAATCCGTGGGGCGCCGGCGCCACTACGCTTGAGTGGACGCTGCCGTCGCCGCCGCCCTTCCATCAATACGAGACGTTGCCCCTGATCCGATGAGTATTACGGTCGCGCGCGTCGAACCCTCCATCGCGGGTGTCGGCGACTACATAGAACTGATGAAGCCGCGGGTGATGTCGCTCGTGGTGTTCACGGCCCTCGTCGGGCTGGTCGTCGCCCCCGGTCACGTTCATCCGGTGATCGGGTTCGCCGCGCTGCTCTGCATCGCGGTGGGCGCCGGCGCCGCCGGCGCGCTCAACATGTGGTACGACGCCGACATCGACGGACGCATGGCGCGCACCGCAGGCCGGCCGATCCCGCGCGGCCGCATCAAGCCCGGCGAAGCCGCGGGCTTCGGCTTCACGCTCGCGGTGTTCTCGACCGTATCGCTCGGTCTTTTGGTCAACCTGTTGGCCGCGGCGCTGCTTGCCTTCACCATTTTCTTCTACGTCGCGATCTATACGGCCTGGCTGAAGCGCTCAACGCCGCAGAACATCGTCATCGGCGGCGCGGCCGGTGCGCTGCCGCCGATGATCGGCTGGGCGGCGGCATGCGGCACTCTGTCGATCGAGCCGGTGCTGCTGTTTCTCATCATCTTCTTCTGGACGCCGCCGCACTTCTGGGCGTTGGCGCTCTATCGCTCGGACGATTACCAGCGTGCCGGAATCCCGATGCTGCCGGTGGTCGCAGGCGAACGCGAGACGCGCCGCCAGATTCTGCTCTACACCCTGATCCTGACGCCGCTCGGCGTCGCCCCGTGGCTTTTGGGCTATGCGGGACTTGCCTACGGCATCCCGGCTTCGGCTCTGGGCGCCGTCATGATCGCGCTGGCGTTGCGCGTGTTCCGGGAGCGCGACGGATACCGCGCCAGCAAACAGTTGTTCGCCTTTTCGATCCTGTACCTGTTCCTGCTGTTCGCGATTCTGTTGATCGATCGGTTGCCGGGAGGGCTGATCTTCGGCCATATGTCGGTATGACCACGGTTGACCAAATCATGTCCGAGGCTCTCAAAAAGGCTGCCGAGGAGCCGAAGCTGCTCTCCATACACGAGGTCGGGGAACCATCGATTTCCCCGCTGCCGCCGGCGGCGGCCGAGGAGCCGGCCGGGATCAAGCTGACGCCCGAGCAACTGCGCGCCCGCCGCGGTCGCTCGATCGCCATCGCGCTGGCCCTCGGCGCGTTCGTGGCGGTGATTTTCGCGGTGACGATCGTGCGGCTAGGCTCGGCCGTACTCGAACGGCCGACCCTGATGCGGCCGCCGGGCGCGACTGCAACCTTCAAATAGACAACAACCATGGCCCCAGCCGGCAATCCCAACCCGCTCAGTCGAGCACGAGGCCGCGGCCGATTGGCCGGCTACGATGCCGGTGCGCCGGCGACCGGCAGCCGGTTGGAGAGGATCAACGGCGTCTGCTTTAGCATGCAGGCAAGTTTAGCACGCAGGCAAGGCAGCCGATCGAGACGCGCGGCATGGCGGCGGTGTTTCATGCCGCTCCGAAACGCACCGCCGATCCCGATCAGGATAGAGTCAGCCCGATTCATTCTCCTATTCCGGCTATCCGGCGCACGAGCCGGCGATCGGTGATGGAGAACGCAGCCGGGGAATACCGCGGCCGCATCTCGCGGGGCAATGAAGGCGCGGACGGCAATGGGGCCGCGCAAAAGTGGAGACGATGACGATGGCCGATGCTGCTGCTCACGCCGAACCGCATCACGATTATCATCTGGTGAAGCCCAGCCCGTGGCCGGCGGTTGGCGCCGTCTCCGCGTTCATTACCGCCGTCGGGCTGATCATGTGGATGCACGACATCGTGAGCTTCGCGCCGCTCGTTTTCGGCGTCGGCGTCATCGGCGTGATCTATACGATGATCGGCTGGTGGCGGGACGTGATCCACGAAGCCGAGGTCGAAGGCGATCACACCCGAGTGGTGCAGATCTCCCACCGCTACGGGATGATCCTTTTCATCGCCTCGGAAGTGATGTTTTTCGTCGCCTGGTTCTGGGCCTACTTCAATACGGCCTTGTTCCCCGACGAATTCAGGGACGTCGCACGGATCGCGTTCACCGGCGGAGTCTGGCCGCCCAAGAGCATCCCAACCTTCGATCCGTGGCATTTGGCGCTGCTCAACACCCTGATCCTGCTCACGTCGGGCACGACCGTGACCTGGGCGCATCACTCGCTTCTTGAGAATAACCGCAAGGGGCTGGTGTGGGGGCTCGTTTGCACCATCGCGCTGGGAGCGAGCTTCACTGCGTGCCAAGCCTGGGAGTATATGCACGCCGCGTTCCATTATTCGGGAAACATCTACGGCGCGACGTTCTTCATGGCGACCGGGTTCCATGGCGCGCATGTCATCATCGGCACGACGTTCCTGACGGTCTGCCTGTTCCGGGCGATTGCCGGACAGTTCAAGCCGACGCAGCATCTCGGCTTCGAGTTCGCCGCTTGGTATTGGCACTTCGTCGACGTGGTGTGGCTGTTTCTGTTCGCCTGCATTTATGTCTGGGGCGCCGGCCCTAACCCCGTCTAGTGTGGCGGTTCAGAAGTCCGCATCATTCTTGCGGCGGGGCACGTTTATGCGGACTTCTGAACCAAAGCCCCACTAGATCAATAACTTCTAGTGTCCTTTCGATTCCGAAGTTCGCAAACTTGGGTGCCGCACTATGATGCGAGCTTCGGAACCGGGACACTAGGGGGGGCCAAGCAAAACTGGCGACGCCTAAGTGCTTCCCCGACGCGGTGCATCATGAAGTGGTGCATCGCTGATCCGGGATCGTTCCAAACTCGGCGCCCGAAACGATCCCGGTTCTGCAGCGCGTCTCCATAGCGCGCGTGCGCGGTTATGGCGCTGCGCCGCGCCCGGGATACGATTACAGAGCGCGAGTATGACCGAAAAGATCATCACGACACTCTCCGGCGCCATCGGCGCCGGCTTGTCTTCCGCCTGTCCGCGTTGCGGCAAGGGCAAACTGTTCGAAGGCTTTCTGACGCTGCGGCCGCGCTGCGAACTGTGCGGACTCAATTACGGGTTTGCCGATTCCGGCGACGGCCCGGCGATCTTCATCATGTTGTTCGCCGGCTTCATCGTCGTCGGCGCCGCTCTGGTGACGGAGGCACTGTACCAGCCGCCCTATTGGGTCCACGCGGCGCTCTGGCTGCCGTTGATCTTGATCCTCACGCTCGGCCCGTTGCGCCCCGCCAAAGGCCTGATGATTTCGCTGCAATACTATCACAAGGCCGAAGAGAAACGCTTCGGCGGGACCGGGGCGCCGTGACCGCCGCGGCGGTCAAGCGGCGGCCGCCGTGGGTGAGCCTGCTCATTCCCGCCGTGCTGGCTTTCGTCGCACTGATAAGCCTCGGCACCTGGCAGATTCAGCGCAAGGCCTGGAAGGAGGGCTTGATCGCCGCGCTCGACGCGCAGCTCGCGGCGCCGCCGATCGCCCTGCCGGCACCCGCGTCATGGCGGACGCTCGACCGGAAGAGTGACGAGTACAGGCGAGTCACGTTCAGCGCCAGTTTCGACAACAGCAAAGAGGCGCTGGTCTTTGCTCCGCCTTCGACGTTTCGGCCCGACGTATCCGGTCCGGGATATTGGGTGTTCACGCCGGCGAAACTCGCCGATGGCGCGATCGTGATGGTCAACCGCGGCTTCGTCCCGGACGGGCGGCAGGACCCGAAAATGCGCCCGCGGGGACAGATTACGGGGCCGCTCACCATCGTCGGCTCGATACGCTGGCCGGACACCCCCCATTGGTTCACGCCGTACGACGAGCCGGCGAAGAACCTTTGGTTCACGGCCAACCCGCAGTCGATGGCGGCCGCCAAGGGCCTTGCCGGCGTGGCGCCGTTTTACGTCGAGCAGGAGAGTCCGGTGCCGCCCGGCGGCTTGCCCAAGCCGGGCAAGCTCATGGTGACGTTACCGGACAATCATCTGCAATACGCCCTGACCTGGTACGGCCTGGCGTTGGTCCTGGTTATCTGGTTCGGCGCCTGGGCCTATGGTCAAGGCCGCGAACAAAAGGCTGGCGCGTAGAGAGAGCATGCATTCGCGATTCCGGCGGCAAACCCTTTCGAGGTTTTGCTGTGATGGAGAATCTCGCTCCCGGCTCGTCGCTAGGCGCGCTTACGACAGTATCATCAATTAGCACTATCGTTGGGTTCAGACGGACGGCGGCGCCGAGCATTGGCCTTCATCGTACAATCGCCGACTTATACCAACCTTTGTGATGGCCCACTGCGACGATCCGGGTTGCATTGGGGGCAGCAGTCCGAAAGCCTCCCGGGGAAGGAAGCTGCGGCGGGGTCGGATAAGGAGTGGCGGTGTCGCCGCACCGGCATTTTGCCTTCCTTGTGAAAGCATCCGCTTTTCTATTAGTGTGGTCCCTCGTGGCACTTTGCGGCGGTTCCGCCGCGCGACGAAGTGTCGTGCAATCAAAGGCTTAGCGATCTGCGCCGCGTGCCGCCGGCGCGCGAGGAGACCCATTGGTGCGCCACGTGTCGACCCGGGGCGAAGCCCCGCCGCTCGGCTTTGCCGATGCCATGCTCACTGGCCTTGCCCACGACGGCGGACTTTACGTGCCGCAATCATGGCCGCGAATCGAGCCGCAGGTGATCGCTTCGTTTGCCGGCCGTCGCTATGCCGACGTCGCCGTGGAGATCGTTCGCGGCTTTGTCGGGGATTTCATCGCCGAGGCCGACCTCGCCCGCATGACGCGGGAGGCCTATGGCAGTTTTCGCCACCCGGCGGTCGTGCCGCTGAACCAGCTCGACGTGAACACCTTCGCGCTGGAGCTGTTTCACGGTCCGACGCTCGCGTTCAAGGACGTGGCGATGCAGCTCCTGGCGCGGCTCATGGATCACGCCCTGGCGACGCGCGGCGAGCGACGCACCATCATGGTCGCCACGTCCGGCGATACCGGCGGCGCCGCCGTCGAGGCGTTCCGCAATTGCGATCAGGTCGATCTGGTCGTGCTTTTTCCGCATGGCCGGATCTCCGACGTGCAAAGGCGGATGATGACCTCGGTCGGCGCGGCCAATGTCAGCCCGGTTGCGGTCGAAGGCACCTTCGATGATTGCCAGGCGCTGGTGAAGGCGATGTTCGGGCACGCCGAGTTTCGCGAGCGAGTCCGCCTGTCCGGCGTCAACTCGATCAACTGGGCGCGCATCGTGGCGCAGACCGTCTACTATTTCACCGCCGCAGTCGCGCTGGGCGCGCCGTACCGCACAGTGGCGTTCACCGTGCCCACGGGCAATTTCGGCGACATCTATGCGGGATACGTTGCGCAGCGGCTGGGGTTGCCGATCGACCGGCTGGTGATCGCCACCAATGCCAACGACATTCTGGCGCGGACGCTGGCGACCGGAACTTACGAGCTGCGGCCGGTGGTGCCGACGACCTCGCCCTCCATGGACATCCAGGTCTCTTCCAACTTCGAGCGGCTCCTGTTCGACGCGTATGACCGCGACGGCAGCGCGATCAGAACGCTGATGGGGTCGCTGGCGCAATCGCGGCGGTTCACGCTCTCGGCGCGACCGCTGTCGCAGATTCGGGCGCTGTTCGCCGCTGATAGCGCCGGCGAGGACGAGGTCGCGGCGACCGTCCGCACGGTCAAGCGGGAGACCGGCCATTTCGTCGATCCGCACACCGCCGTCGGCATCGCCGTCGCCAAAAAGGTGGCGCGCTATTCCGCGGCGCCGATGGTGGTGCTGTCCACCGCGCATGCGGCGAAATTTCCCGATGCGGTCGAAGCGGCCTGCGGCCAACGGCCGCCGCTGCCTGAATGGCTTTCCGATCTCAATAGCCGCCCGGAGCGCGTTGCCGTGCTGCCGGCGGATCAATCGGCGGTAGAGAATTTCGTCCTGGCGACGAGTCGTGCCGCGCAGGAAGGAGCGGCAGCATGAGCGTTGCGGTGACAAAGCTGAATTCCGGCATCAATGTCGTGACCGAAAAGATGGAGCATTTGCAGAGCGCCTCGCTTGGCGTCTGGGTCAATGCCGGCAGCCGCGACGAGCGCCACGACGAGCACGGAATCTCGCATTTTCTCGAACATATGGCGTTCAAGGGCACGCGGCGGCGCACCGCCCGCCAGATCGCCGAGGAGATCGAGGCGGTCGGCGGCGACCTCAATGCGGCCACCGGCGCGGAGACCACGGCCTACTACGCCCGCGTGCTCAAGGCCGACGTGCCCTTGGCGCTCGACGTACTTGCCGACATTCTGTCCGAGCCCGCTTTCGACCGCGAAGAGCTGGTCCGCGAGCAGAACGTCATCGTCCAGGAAATCGGCGCGGTCGCCGATACGCCGGACGATCTGATTTTCGAGCATTTGCAGACCGTGGCCTTTCCCGACCAGCCGCTTGGCCGCTCGATCCTCGGCACGCCCAAGACGGTGCGGTCATTCGACGGCGCCAAGCTGCGCGATTATTTGACGAGAAACTATCGGGCGCCGGAGATCGTCGTGGCCGCCGCCGGCGCGGTGGACCACGAGGCCGTCCTCGCCGACGTGGCGCAGCACTTTGCAAGCTTCAATGGACCAGCCAATCCGCCGCCCGAACCGGCGCATTTCGGCGGCGGCAGCCACGTCGAAAAACGCGACCTCGAACAGGTGCACATCGCACTGGCGCTTCCGGGCGTGCCGCAGACCGACTCGACCCTTTATTCGCTCCAGACATTCACAAGCGTGCTCGGCGGCGGCATGTCGTCCCGCCTGTTCCAGGAAGCCCGGGAGAAACGGGGCCTGTGTTATTCGATCTACACGTTTCACATGGCCTACGCGGACGTCGGCATGTTCGGCCTCTATGCCGGCACCGACGCGGCCGACACTTCGGAACTGATGCGTGTCGTCGTCGAAGAGATCAGTAACGCGGCCGAGACTCTTTCCGAGACCGAAGTGGCGCGGGCCAAGGCGCAAATGAAGGCCGGCTTGCTGATGGCTTTGGAAAGCTCCGGAGAACGCGTCGGCCAGCTCGCGCGCCAGATGATCGTCTATGGCCGCCCGATACCGATCGAGGAGGTGGTCGCGAAAGTCGACGCCGTCACGGTCGCGAGCGCCCGCGCGGCGGGGCGCGCCCTGCTCGGCCGCGGCAAGCTCGCAACCGCGGTATTGGGACTGGGTTCCGGACTTGAAAGCGCCGCCGCGATTGCCGAGAGTCTCGCACGCCGCACCGCCGCATGAAGACACGCATTCATGCCCGCGGTAAGAATGATGGGGACTTCTGAATCGCCAGATGCGGACTTCTGAACCGCCACACCAGTGTCCCGATTCCGAAGTTCGCATCATGATGCGGCCCCTCGATTGCGAACTTCGGAATCGAAAGGACACTGGCAGGTTATCGAGCTAGTGTGGCTTTGGTTTAGAAGTCCGCATCACGAGCCCCGCCGTAAGGATGATGCGGACTTCTGAACCGCCACACTAGACGAGCCGCATTAGTCGAATGGCGTTCTTCCGCACCATCAATTCGTCCGATCCGCTGGCCTCGATCGCGGGGGACGGGGTCAGTTTGCGCACGCCGCAAATGACCGACTACACCGAGTGGGCGACGTTGCGCGAGCAGAGCCGAGACTTCCTCAGGCCCTGGGAGCCGACCTGGCCGGTCGACGACCTGACACGGAGCGCATTCCGGCGGCGGGTCAGACGATACGTCGAGGATCTGCGCACCGACCAAAGCTACGCTTTTTTGATCGTCCGCAATGAAGACGGCGTCATGGTGGGCGGATTAACCCTCGCCAATATCCGGCGCGGGGTCGCGCAGGCGGCCAGCGTCGGCTATTGGATGGGCCTGCCGTTCGTCCGCCGCGGGTACATGACCGCCGCGGTGCGCGCCGTCGTGCCGTTTGCTTTTACGACACTGCGGCTGCATCGCCTGGAAGCCGCCTGCATTCCGACCAATGCCGCGTCCATACGATTGCTGGAAAACAACGGCTTCGTCCGCGAAGGCTATGCGCGCGAGTATCTCTGCATCAATAGCATTTGGCAGGATCATTTGCTTTACGCCCGGCTGCCGACGGCCACGTTCGCTTAACCACCCCGTCCACAGGGATCGCGCCGCCTTGGGATGGCCACGGTTAGCCTGCTAAGATCGCGGCGGATTGTCGTTTTTTGCTGCGGCTTCGGCGTTACGAGTGTCCGATTCCGAAGTTTGCATCATAGTGCGGCAGCCTCGTTTGCGAACTTCGGAATCGGAAGGACACTAGCAAGTTATTGACCTAGTGTGGCTTTGGTTCAGAAGCCCGCATAACGAGCCTTGCCGCGAGCCTTGCCGTAAGAATGACGCGGACTTCTGAACCGCCACACTTGGCGAAGAGTCGGGGAATGCTGGGGGACTCGAAATTGCAGCGCTGGCGCGATCGAAGCAGGATCGCAATCCCGCTTGCCCTCGCGCTTCTGGCGTCAGGATGCAGCGGTAGCAGCAGCTTTTTCGGTGGACCGACCGCCTCGACGCCCGCGGGCGCGGCCGCCCCGGCACCCACCTCATCTCCCAGCGACAAGTGGCTCCCGGCCGACATTACCGACCTGTTCGCCGGATCTTCCGATAAGGCGCCGCAGCCGGTCGCCGGCGCTACCCAGCCCAATCTCGAGTGCCCCTATATCCAGATCCGCGCGGGCGCATCGACCCTGATCATCGATGGCCCCGGCGAGAATTCGGCGATGTCGCTGAAATACCAGGGCACCTTTGTGCGCGCCGCCCGTCAATGCTCGGTCGTCGCCGGCCAGATGGTCATGAAGGTCGGCGTCGAAGGCCGGATCATTCTCGGGCCGCAAGGCGGTCCCGGCGTGGTCAATGTGCCGTTGCGCATCGCCATCGTGGACGACACACCCTCGTCGTCGAAAACGATCCTGACCAAGCTCATCATCATTCCGGTGGCGGTGCAGTCGGCCGACGACAGCCCGATCTTCACCCACGTCGAGGATAATCTGAGCTTTCCGCTGCCGTCGGCAGCCACGCTGGATAATTATATCGTCTATATCGGATTCGATCCGATCGCCGCCGAAACGCCGAAGCACGAAAGGCCGAAGCCCAGATACCGGCGCAAGCCAAAGCCAAGGCCCGCTCCCACGGGCTAAACATTCCGCCTTGGCGGCGCGTCAGTTGAATTTGCGTTGCAAATCCTCGATCCCGCGCGCGAGCAAATCCTCGGCGACTTTGCCCTTGGCGGCGGCAGAGAGGATTTTCTCGGCTGCAGCGACGGCGGCATCGGCCGCCGCGGATCGCACTTCGGCAAGCGCCTGCGACTCGGCTTGCGCGATCTTCGCCTCCGCCATCTTGGTGCGGCGAGCGACGAATTCCTGCATGCGCTGCTTGGCTTCCTCGGCCAGACGCTCCGCCTCGGCGTTGGCGCTGGCGATGATCGCCTGGGCTTCGGTCTCCGCCGCGCGTCCCTTGCGCTCGAATTCGGCCAGCAAGGCTTGCGCTTCCTGGCGCAGGCGCTGCGCCTCGTCGAGTTCGGCCTTGATGCGCGCCTGCCGGCGGTCGAGCGCGGCGATGATCTTGCTGTGCGCGCCCAGATAAACGAGCACCGCGATAAAGCAGACGAAACCGATGGCGACCCAGGTCTCGGGAGCGGGCATGTCGGTCTGGTCCTTCAGCTCTTGCCGGCGCCGCCCAGAGCGGCCTCAAGCTCATGGGGCTCGGGCGTCTTGCCGATCAGCCGCTCGACAATCGCCGC
Organism: Xanthobacteraceae bacterium; assembly: GCA_050725855.1. Lineage (GTDB taxonomy): Bacteria > Pseudomonadota > Alphaproteobacteria > Rhizobiales > Xanthobacteraceae > BOG-931. The sequence continues at coordinate 12,071 of JBOHIU010000074.1, forward strand.
GGCAGCTTCCGCCGCGACGGCGTTCACGTTTCCCATGGCGGTCGCGCGCGTCGCGGTGATCGACTGCTCGGCCGCCGCCAGCCGCCGATGCAGTTCGGACTCCAGCCGCTTGTTGGTCTCGTCGGCCGCCGCCGCTTGCTGCTCGCGCGTTTCGTTGGCAATGCCTTGGGCGCGGGACCGCGCGTCGGCGAGCGATTTTTCATAGGCGGTATTGGCCGCTTCCGATCGTTCCTTGAAGTGCCGCGCGGTCGCCATGTCCTCCTCGATCCGCTTGGCGCGCGCGACAAGGATCGAGTCGATGCGCGGCAAAGCCACCTTCGACATCAGCACGTAGAGCAGGATGAAGCTCAGCGCCAGCCAAACGAACTGCGACGGGTAATACTGCGACTGGAACGGCGGGAATTTACTCTGTCCCGCGGGCAGTCCGGTCGTTGTGGTGGTCGGTGCGGTCTTCATCGCGAACGGTCAGAATTGATAGAGCAGCAGCAGCGCGATCAGCAGCGAGAAGATGCCGAGCGCCTCGACGATGGCGAATCCGAAGATCAGGTTGCCGAACTGGCCCTGCGCGGCGGACGGATTGCGCAGCGCCGCTCCGAGGTAACTGCCGAAGATCAGGCCGACGCCGATACCGGCACCGCCCATGCCGATACAGGCAATGCCGGCGCCGATCAATTTTGCGGCGGTTGCATCCATGAGAAAGCTCCTTTTCGAGGTTTGAGAATCCGGCCCTTCAATGGCCCGGATGGATCGCATCGTTGAGATAAATGCAGGTGAGAATGGCGAAGACATAGGCCTGCACGACGTCGACCAGCAGTTCGAGCGCGAACAGAATGACCACCATGGCGAACGGCAGCACCGCTCCGAACATGCCGAGCACGCCGGCCCCGGCAAGCATGATGATGAAAGCGCCAAACACCTGAAGCGTAATGTGGCCGGCGAGCATGTTGGCGAACAGACGAACGCTGTGGGAGACCGGGCGCGTCAGGAACGACATCACCTCGATCGGCACGATCATCGGCAGAAAATAGACCGGGACGCCCTTGGGAACGAACAGCTTCACCCAGTGCCAGCCATTCCTCCAGAAGCCGTAGATGACGACCATGAAGAAAACCACCAGCGCCAAGACCACCGTGATGATCAATTGGCTGGTCACGCTGAACGAGAAGGGAAAGATCCCGATCAGGTTGCCGAACAGGACGAACACGAACAGCGTAAACACGAAGGGGAAAAATCTCATTCCCTCCGGTCCGGTCGAATCGTGCAGCGTGGCGGCCACAAATTCGTACGTCATTTCCGCGGCCGATTGCAGCCGGCTGGGAATGATCGCGCGCCGTGCGGTCGCCCCGATGAACAGCGCCGAGACCAGGACGACGATCAGCAGCATGTAAGCCGCCGAATTGGTGAAGGCGATCTGGTGGCCGCCGATATGAAACAGCAGCAGCCAGTTGTTGATCTGAAACTGTTCGATCGGGTTGATGTGCATCGTTCAATCGCAGTGCAATGCCAAAGTTGCGGACGAGTGTTCCGATTCCGAAGTTCGCATCACAGTGCTGCCCCCTCGTTTGCGAACTTCAAAATCGAAAGGACACCAGCAAGTTATTGATCTAGTGTCGCATTGGTTCAGACGTCCGCATAACAAGTCCGCCGTAACTATGATGCGGACTTCTGAACCGCCACACTATTCCTTTGCGCTTACCGAGCGCACCACCGTGAGCACGCCGCCGGCAAAGCCAAGCATTCCCAATACGATGAGCCCCCAGGGCGAAATTCCGAGCCAGCGGTCGACGAGAAGGCCGAGGCCGGCACCGACCACCACGCCTGCAACAAGTTCGCTGGAGAGCCGTAAGCCCTTGGCGTAGCCGGATGCAGTCGTCGCCCGATACTCAGGCGGACCATCGGAGGACCGCGTCGCTTGATCGCGCGCAAGCCTCTCGCCGAGCCGCTGGAGTCTCGCGGAGAGAGCGGCCTCATCGGTATGCGCTGTGTCGCCCTCGCCGTTGTCGCGCGCGCCGTCGCTCATGCTTCCGACACTCGCGGCTTTACGGCGATCGCGGCACGCCCGCCCGCTGAAACCGCGCGGACCATACTGGGGTGATTCAGTCGAGTCAAGAAACGCAACCTCGTGTTTAATCCTTTGAAACATCAATGGATATGGGCCTTTCCACGGTCCGTGCCAGGGCCTGTCCTGGAACCGGATTTGGCTGGCGGGAGCGAATCCAGCGCCCACGCAAGCGGCCTATCGGTGCTCTCAAACGATCCTATTTGCTGTATTTGAGAGTCCGGCATACGCGCTGCCTCGTCTCATTAACGCCGGAGATGACCATGATCGCCAGGGCATTTGCGGCCTTCATCGCCAGCCTCGCTCTGATCGTCGCCGTTCATGCCGAAGACGCGACCCCGGCGCAGGCCGGTGCGCCGCGCTACAGCTTCCACAAGGTCGCCGAAGGGTTTGTCCGGCTCGACAGCCGAACCGGCCACGTGGCGCTGTGCAGCCGGCAACCGGTCGGCTGGGCATGCGTGACGGCCCCGGAAGATCGGGCCGCTCTCGAAGGCGAGATCGCGCGCATGCGCAGGAACAATGCAATCCTCAAGGAGGACCTGCTGTCACGCGGATTGCCGCTCCCGGTCGGGGCGATGCCGGGGCCGTCCGGCAGCCAAAGCGACAACGGCTTCACGCTTCGGCTGCCCGATAGCCAGGACGTTCACCATGCCGTCCACCGCGTCGTGGCCTTCGTCGGCCAAGTGTGGCATCGGCTGCTCGCCGCGATCGGCAAGGCCAACGACCAGTTCCTGCACAAGGGCTGAGACATGGCCCACTAAAATTTTTTAGCGGAGGAATGGCCTTGCACTCTTTGTCGCCCATCCGGACCGTGCAGCCGCAGAGCATTGCCAGTGCAATGCTGACGGTGGAGACCAACGGCCAAGGCTTTGTTGAGATCACCGGCGACGTCACGCGGTTTCTCGAGCGAGCCGGCGCGCAAGACGGCCTCTTGCTGCTATTTCTCCGTCACACCTCGGCTTCGCTGGTGATCCAGGAAAACGCCGATCCGGACGTCCGTACCGATCTGGTCACGGCGCTCGACCGCCTCGCGCCCGCGAACGCCGGATGGGTGCACGACACTGAAGGACCGGATGACATGCCGGCCCATATCAAATCCATGCTCAATGGCGCCTGCCTGCACGTGCCGGCGAGCGGCGGCCGATTGGGCCTCGGGACCTGGCAAGGCATCTACCTGGCGGAGCATCGCCTCGCCCCGCACCGGCGCGAGGTGGTGCTGCAATATCTCGGTACGCTGCGACAGACTTGAAATCTGACCGGCTGCGGCGGGACGGCGCGCCGTCGGCGACCGATCACATCCGCTCCGCCAGCTCCCGCATGATGCGATAGAGTCGTGCCTGGCCCTCAAAGCCGATGCCCGGCCGGTCCGACAGGCTCAGATAGCCGCCGGCAAGTTCGGCATCGTCGGCAAAGCCGCCGAAATCGCCGAACACGCCCGGATAGGATTCGGCACCGCCGAGGCCAAAACCGGCGGCGATCGCGAGCGACATCTGATTGCCGCCGTGCGGGAACAACAGATGCCGCGGCCATTGGTGGCGCGCCAGCATGTCGAGCGTGCGCGCATACTGCACGATGCCGTAGGCCTGGGGCGGATCGACCTGGATGACATCGTTGCGCGCCGCCGTGAGCCCGCCGAAGCGCACCAGGTTTTCCACGTCCTGGGTGGAGAACAGGTTCTCTCCGGTCGACAGCGGCGCGTCGTAGATTTCGGCGATTTCGGCCAGCAGCGCGAAGTCGAGCGGATCGCAGGGTTCCTCGAACCAGCGCAGCGCGTAGGGTTCTAGCCCGCGCGCGTACGCGAAGGCGTCGTCGCGGCCGAATTTCGAATTGGCGTCGACCGCCAGCGTGCCGCCCGTTGGCAGAATCGATTTCACCGCTTCAACGCGTTTGAGATCGGAGGCCAAGGACATGCCGCCGACTTTCATCTTCACCATGGTGTAGCCGGCATCGAAGTGGCGGCGCATCTCGTCCTGCAAGTCCGCGATGGTCTTGCCGGGCGCGTACCAGCCGCCGCCGACGTAGCAGAAGACCTTTGTGGCGATCTTGCCGCCGTTGTAGCGCTCGGCGAGGAGGCGGTGCAGCGGCTTGTCGGCGATCTTGGCGACCGCGTCCCACACCGCCACCTCGATGGTGCCGATGCCGATCGAACGCTCGCTGTGGCCGCCGGATTTTTCGTTCTGCATCATCGCAGCCAGGATTTTTTCCGGCGCGAAATTGTCGCCCGTCTCGTCGAGCAGCGATTTTGGGTCGGCCTTGAGGATGCGCGGGATGAAGCGCGCCCGCATCTGCGCGCCGCAAGCGTAACGCCCGGTCGAATTGAAGGCGAAGCCAACGACCGGCTTGCCGTCGCGCTTCACGTCGGTGAGGACCGCGACCACCGATGTGGTCATTTCGGAGAAATTGAAGCTCGAATTGGCGAGCGAGGAATTCAGCGGGATCGCGGTCTCGCGGATATCGACGATGCGCACGATTAAGTCATCCTCTGAGCCGCCGCCCCTTTTCCCTCTCCCCTTGCGGGAGAGGGTGGCGAGCATCGAGCGTCGCGAGATGCGAGCCGGGTGAGGGGTGATACTTCGTGGAGGACAAATAGACCCCTCACCCACCCTCGCTCGGCTTCGCCTCCGCCATAGCCGACGCTACGCGTCGGCGTCGCTTAAGTACGGCGGCCGAAGGCCGCCTATGCACCCTCTCCCGCAAGGGGAGAGGGATTTAGACTTCGCACCCTTCGCCGCCCTTTCTGCAATGCTATCATCGTACGATCTCAATCGACAGCAGAGCAGCAAGAGGAAAGATTATGGCCGGGCGCAAGATTACGCGAGACGATCTCCGCAAAGCCGCGGAGAAATACAGGAACTGGGGCAAATGGGGCGCCGACGACGAGATCGGCACGCTCAACTATACGAACCCCGAAGACATCGTCGCCGCGGCGCGGCTCGTGAAAAAGGGCAAGGTGATCTCGCTGGCGCTCAACTTCGACAATACCGGTCCGCAGGGCGGCAGGACCAATTACCCGGCGCTCGGCCGCATCAATCCGCTGCACACCATGCTGCGCACCGGCACCGATGCCTATTCGGGCGTGCTCGACAAGCGCGGTATCCGCGCCGCCGACGATATGGTGGTGATCCCGCTGCAATGCGGCACGCAATGGGACGGGCTCGGCCACGTCTTCTACGAGAACAATATGTGGAACGGCTACGATTGCCGCGAAGTGTCATCGTTCGGCGCGGCGAAATGCGGGATCGAGAAAACCAAGAGCAAGATGGTCGGCCGCGGCGTGTTTTTGGACGTGGCGCGCGCGCTCGGCAAGGAGTGCCTCGATGACGGCTACGGCATCACCTGCGACGATCTCGACCTCACGGCGAAGAAGCAGAAGATCGAATTCAAGCGCGGCGATTACATCATCGTGCGCACCGGCCAGATGGAGCGCTGCCTGAAAGCCGGAAGCTGGGACGGCTATCCGGGCGGCGACGCGCCGGGCTTCGCCTTCGAGACGCTCGAATTCGTTGCCAAGACCAAACTTGCGGCGCTCGCGTCAGACACCTGGGGCTGCGAGGTGCGGCCCAACAACACCGAAGGCGGCATCAACCAGCCCTGGCACTGGATCACCATCCCGATCATGGGCATGACCATGGGCGAGATTTTTTATCTGAAGGACCTCGCCGAGGATTGCGCCGCCGACGGCGTGTACGAATTCATGTTCGTCGCCCCCGCGATCCCGATCACCGGCGCGGTCGGCTCGCCGACCAACCCGCTGGCGATCAAATAAGCTCTGCGCGGCCGAGGCGGCTCTGCGTCGCTTCTGCCGCGCCTAAATTACTTCGCAGGCGATGGGGATGCGGGTGCGGGTGCGGGTGCGGGTGCGGGTGCAGCGGGCGCCGCCGCGGGTCCCGACATCGACGGCGCTGCGTGTGCAGGCGCGCCAGGCTTTGGCAGGTTGGTATAGACGGCAGGGGGCACGACCACCATGACGAATTCCTTGGGGGTCTGGGTCGGGCCGTACGGTCCGCCGACCTGATGAGACACTGGCGGTAAACTCTTGAGATAGGTGGCGATCGCCAAGGCGTCAGGTTTGGTGAGATTTGCATAAGCATGCCAGGGCATGACCGGCGCCAGCATGCGTCCGTCCGGCGTTTTTCCGGTCGTGAACGCCGTCACGATCTGCTGTTTGGTCCAGTTGCCCAGCCCGGTCTTCTTGTCCGGCGTCAAGTTTGGCCCGACGAAAACCCCTAACCCGGGAATTGCGAAACCGACATCCGATCCGCCGAGGAATCGAGTCATGTCCGGCTTGCCGAAGAAGCTGCCCGGCGTATGGCAATCCGTGCAGCTTCCGAAGGTGACGAGATATTTGCCCCGCGCCACTGCCGAAGCGGCAGAACCTGGTCGCGCGCCATGCTTGCCATATTTGGCGGCGTTGGCGCTCTGAAGTGCGAGCGCAAGGCAGGCGCCGGCGACGACGGCAGCAGACATGGTTTTCGCGATATGCCGCACGTTCATGATACCCCCGTCAGAATGAACCCTTTGCAGCGATGACTTTGATGCCAACGGTTCGCCCCGTCAATGCGAAAGTCTCGTAGACACACAGGCTGCAGCGGAATTGCAAAAAGGGCCCGCTTCCCAGCTAAACCCTTTCATTTTCGACCGGAGACACAAATTTGCGACCGGCCAAGGCCGCGATGACCGCCAACGCGGCGGCCAAGAGCGGGACTTCATTGTGCCGCCTGCCGGTATGACCACCGCCGCCCGCGGGCGGCAATCCAATTTTTCACTGTGTCGCGGATCACAGACGCCGCCGCGCCTGCTGGCTAGCTTTTGCATGGAAGACGCGAACCGTCGCGGGTTCCCCCGAGCCTAACCTTTGTTCAACTCATCATGTGAGGAGGCGCAGATGTCATTTCCAGCAGCTCATGCGAGCCTAACAACGAGTTTTGCGTTCCGACGACGGAGCACCTCGGCGGCGCTGAAAGCCGTGGTTCTCGAGTGGCGCAAGCGAATACGCGACCGTCGTGCGCTTGCAAGCATGACCGAACGCGATCGGCGCGACGTTGGCTTCTCAAACTGCGATGTCGATGCGGAAACCAGCAAGCCGTTTTGGATTCCTTAAAGCCCCATGGGCGCGAACTTGATGCCGGTGACCGCCGCGACGCCGGCGAGCGCAGTGATCACTGCAGCGAAGGCGATATGGGCGATGGGCGAACTTGTCGCCGCGGCCATTAAGCCGATGCCGATCACCGGCAGCGAATTGCCGGCGAAGCAGGCCACGAGATAGCTGGAAACGACTTCGCTGCGCCGGTCGGCGGGCGCGATGGCATTGATGACTTCCAGGCTGCCGCGATAGCCTAATCCGCCGGCGACTCCACCGACAGCCGCAGCGAACAGCAACAGCGGCAATGACGTGGAAACTTCGGCTCCGACGACGAGCCATACGCTCGGCAACAGCAACGCCAGGGCTGCGAGCATCGTCGCCTTGCTGGAAAACCGGCCGGTCGAAAGGATCGTGACCGCGGCGAGGCCGAACAGCTCGCAGACAACCGCACCCGCAATCACGGGTGCCGGAAGATGCAACGTATCGACCAGCAGATTCGGAATGAGCGCACCGTAGAAGCCGATCAGCGAGAACGTGGCGAAGCCGGCGACGGCCGGCGCGATAAACTGCAGCCAAATGTTCCGCGGCACGCCGAGCCGCGGCTTGAGCGATGCTTTGCCAAGAGCTTTCGGGTTTGCCACCGTCTCCGGTGCGAACAGAACGGCGGCGGCGACCGAAATCAGAAGCAGTAGATAGACGTAGAACGGAAGGCGCAGCGGCCAGAACGCGAATTGCGCAAGAAGCCCGCCCAATAGCGGCCCGGTAGCGGACCCAAAGAAGTTTGCCCCCGCTGCGATTCTCGCCGCCGCTCCTCGCCGAGAGCCCCTATACAGTTCGGCAATCCAGGCCGTCGCCGTCCCCGACGCCAGGCCGGTGGAAAAGCCGCTCAGCGCCCGCGCGACGAACAGCCATGAGGTGCCAGCGGCCGTTGCGAAGACCACAGTGGTGGCAACGCTGACTCCGATCGCGGACAGGGTTACGCTGCGGCGGCCGATCTGGTCCGACAACCGGCCGAAGAACAGCAAGGCCGTGACGTTACCCAGCACATAAACCGCATAGATCAAGGTCAGCGTGACGCCGGAAAAGCCGAATTCTCGCCCGTAGAGCGGATAGAGCGGCGTCGGCAGGATCGCGCCGACGAACATCACGCCGAGTTCGATGGCGACGATGGCAAGCGCGAACGAGTGATGTGGCCGCTGAGTCTGAATGCTTGTCACCGCCAAGGCAGAATTTGGTGCTTAAATTGGTTGCTCAGAAGGTGGTCCAATCGCCCGAGCGCTCGAAAGCCGCCGCGGCGCGGTAGATCGTGCTCTCGCCGTATTGGCGCCCCACCAGCATCAGCCCGATCGGCCGGCCGTCCTCCATGCCGCACGGCACGCTGATGGCCGGGTGTCCGGTGACGTTGAGCGGGCACGTGTTGCGGGTCGCCTCCCAGCTTCGCCGCGTGATCTCCCGCGGCGCGGCGTCCTGGGCCGGGATCGGAGTCGCTTTCATCGGCGCGGTCGGCAGCAGCAGCAGATCGTGCGCGGCGAGCGCGCGATCATAGGCGGCGCGCAGCCGCCGGCGAATGTTCTGTGCCTTGCCGTAATAGCGGCCGCCGTAGCGATCGAGCGTGTATTTGCTCAAGATCGAGGCGATCTTGATGGTGTCGGCAAAGTCGTCGGCCCGGCTGCGCCAAGCCATCGCCTTGTCCATCAGGCTGGTCAGATACAGACCCTCGTGGTTGATGCCGGCACCGTTCATTTCGAGCAGCGTCACGCAGGCGGCATCGCCCCGGATCGCGGCCCAGACCGCAAAACCCTGGAGATGCTCTGGCAGCGATATGTCCTCGATGGTGGCGCCGAGGCTGGCGAAGCGCTTCGCGGCCTCGCGCACATGCGCATCGACGTCCGGTTCGGAATTGGCATGGGCGAAGCCTTCCTTCAGGACGCCGATGCGCAGGCCTTTGACGCCGCCGCCAAGCGCCTCGGTATAAGGAGCGGCCGCGACGCCGCGTTGACGCGAGTCGATGCCGTCCGGGCCGGCGATAACCTCAAGCAGCAGTGCGTTGTCCCGCACATTCGCCGTCATCGGCCCGCAAGTGTCGATCGTCATCTCCAGCGGGGCGATGCCCGTGTAAGGCACGAGTCCGAAAGTCGGCTTGAGCCCGACAATGCCGCAAAAACTTGCCGGAATGCGGATCGAGCCGGCCTGATCGCCGCCGATCGCCATGTCGACATCACCAGCCGCGACCAGGGCGGCGCTGCCCGATGAAGAGCCGCCGGTGGTGTATCCCGGCTTGCGCGGATTCTGCACCGGCCCGGTCGAGCTGGTATGGCTGCCGCCCGACACGCAATAATATTCGCACACCGCCTTGCCGGCGATCGCGCCGCCGGCGTCGAGAATGCGCTCGACCACGGTCGCGTCCACATCCGGGACGTAGCCTTCAAGAATGTCGGCGCCGATCATCATCGGCACGCCGGCAAGACAGATATTGTCCTTGAGCGCGATGCGCCGGCCCGCGAGCTTGCCGCCGGGACGGCCCTTGATCGAGGTTTTGACATACCAGGCGCCGTATTTGTTTTCGTCGCCCTGCGGGCGATGGACGGTTCCGCGCGGGTATTTCACCTTCGGCAATTCGTCCGGCATGGCGTCGAGCGCCCCATAGGCCTGACACAGCGGCCCGACGATCTCCTCGACGGCGCGCAGATAATCCTCGCTCGGATGCATGCCGAGCGCGTGCGCCGCTTGCCGCAGGTCGGCGATACCGGGTTTTTCGAACATGGTCTTTTCCCGCCTGTCATTCCGGGCCGCGGGCGTAAGCCCGCGGACCCGGAATCCATATTCCTTGAGAGGAGGTTCGTGGATAACGAGCCAGCATTCAACCACTTGTGAGTATGGATTCCGGTTCCTCGCTTTGCTCGGCCCCGGAATGACGCGGAGCAAGGTTGCGCTTTGCCTGCTATTGATTACGTTTCAGTCACGTTCCATCATTTTTGACCCGGCGGTACAATCATGACCACCAGCGCGGACACCACGCAATATCCCGTCACGCATACCGAGGCGGAATGGCGCAAGCTGCTGACGCCCGAACAGTATCACATCATGCGCGAGCACGGCACCGAGCGTGCGGGAAGCTGCGCGCTCAATTACGAAAAGCGATCCGGCACGTTCTCCTGCGTCGGCTGCGGCCAGCCGCTGTTCACGTCGACGCGAAAATTCGAGAGCGGAACCGGCTGGCCGAGCTTCAACGACCCGGCCCCGGGAGCCGTCGAGACATCGACCGACAGCGGCTGGGGCATGGTTCGCACCGAGGTGCATTGCAGCCGCTGCGGCAGCCACCTCGGCCATGTGTTCGAGGACGGTCCGCCGCCGACGCACTTGCGCTATTGCATCAACGGCATCGCAATGAATTTCAAGCCGGAATAGCCGCCGGCGATCGGCTGAGAACTTCCGCGCCTGTCGCGGTATTGCGCACGACGGCCGACAGGAGTGCGTTGCCGTCGGTGGCGTCGGCAACGCCGACCTGCAGCGTGTAGATCCCCTCGTCCACGAGTTCGGCGTCCGCTCCGGCAACGAAATTGGGCTCCTCGTTGAGCGACAGGCCGATGCCGTGGCCGGCGCTCCCGGCGAGCACCGGATGAAGCGGCAGCGGTGCGAGCGCTCCGACCGCGGCGGCGTAAATTTCCGCCGCACGGACACCCGGCCGCACGGCGGCGATCAGCGCATCGAGCGCGTTCTCGGCCGAAGCCAAAGCTCGCAAGCGTCGCGCATCGATGGTGACGAAGGCATCGGCCCAGTAGCCCATCGTTTTGACGGCGAGATAGCCGACAAGGGGGCCCGCTCGCTTCTCGAACCGGCCCTGGTAGGGGACAAGCGTGCGGCCGCCGTCGAGACTGACGAGCGTGCGCACATCCTGTGCCGCTCGCGAACGCGCCACCCGTTCGGCAGCGAGCGCCGCCGTCTCCGGCGCGCCGCTTTGCCGCCAATTGTCGACGAAGGCCTTCGTCGCCGTATCGAGGAGGCGGCACGATGCGCGCATCATACTCAGCTCGCGCGGACGCTTGCGCCGCGGCGGAATCGGCAGGAGATCGTCGGCCCTTCGCAACGTGAAGCGTTGTCCGAGGCCGCGGCGCACGGCACCGAGCAGCGCCGGCGCCATGAGGTCGAAACCGAAAGTGCCAAGTGCCGGCGCGCTCTGGTCATGCCAGCGTTCGAACCACGGATCGAATGCCTTTTCGAATCCGAGACCCATGCCCGAGCGCACGTCCGATATCCAGGTCAGCATACGCATCGCCGGCAAATCGCGCGTGCTCATGGCGCAGAGAAGCCGCGACTCGCCGGAGCGCGGCAGCAACGCCATGCCCCAGCGCACGCGCGGAATAAAGTTGCTCACATACGCGAGCGCCGCATGGTCGCGCACATCGCCATAGACCAGAACGGCCGGCCAGTTGTAGCGATCCATGGCCGCATGCAATTCGTCGAGCCGCAGGCCGAACTCATCGGAAGGCAGCCGGTCCTGGGCCCAGGTGTAGGAACCGATCGTGAGCGAAGGCTGCATGGTCAGCATGTTTGCTCTCTCAGACCGGTATCACGTCGAGTTCGGCCGCCCGTGCGGTCAGGGGGCGCGCGCCGTGATCCGTCACCACCACGGGCTCCCCGCACATCAAATAACCGCTCTCAGGCAGATATTGATTTGGATGCATGACGAACACCATGCCGCTTTCAAGCAGGCATTCGTTAGCCTCGACGATGTCGCCAGGGCGGTCCGACGTGATGCCCAGCCCATGGCCGCGTACCCGCATGTAGGGCGGCCGGCAGTAGTCGCCGTAACCGGCCTTGACCATGACGCCATTGATGGCGCGGGTCAGGCCGGCGACGCTCGTGCCGGCGCCGCCCGCCGCCAAGCCCGCGCGCATGGCGTTCTGCAATATCGCATATTTCCGCCGCAGCACCGGCCGCGGCTCGCCGATCACCGTGGTCCGGCAGATCTGGGCGAATTGGCCGCGATAGCAGGGCGTGATCTCGGACAGAATGACGTCGCCGACGTCGAGAATACGCTCGCCGGCGGCACGGACCGCGAGATTGTGTTGCGACGCGCTCATCAGAAGGAAATTGTCCTCGGCGCCAAGTTCTTTGGTGAAGCAATACAGCTCGGCCGCCAGCTCGAATTCGCGCAGATCGGGGCGCGCAAATTCCAAGAGATGCTCATAGCAGCGCTCGGCGATCCAGGCGGCATGCTCCGCGGCCTTGAGTTCCTCCGGCGTGCGCACGCGAGCGAGATCGCGCGCCAATTCGTCTTCGGCTTTGGGCAATCCGCCGAGCGCCGATTCGATCCGGTCGACCAGGCCTTGACCGAGCAGCGACAGTCCGACGGAAATCGTTCTGTTAGAGTCCAGCCGATATTTTGCGGCAATGTCCTTCAGCGCGGCAGCGAGGTCGTCCGTCGCCATGGTCTCGTCGGTCGCAGAAAGCGCGGCGGCGCGCTCGCCGTCCCAGGCTGGCGTCACGATCAAGGTCGCGCGTCCGTCGCGGTCGAGCACGACCGCGCTCTCGCCGATCGGCCGCACGCCCGACAAGACATAGACGGCGTTCGATTCCAGAAAATTGTTGAGACCGTTGCTGGCGGCGATCAAGCCATCGAGCGCGCGGTCCTGCAGATGGCGCGCCGCTTGCCCCAGCCGTCCATCGCCGCCAAGCATGCCCTGATCGTTCATCCCACGATCCAACGGCTTCGAGCGCCTAACCTTCAGTCTGCAATACCCGAAGCACCTCGTCCAAGACCGCGATCATATGATCGATCTCCCGTTCGGTCACGGTGAGAGCGGGCATGAATCGCAAGGTATCCGTCCGCGGCGCATTGAGGAGGAGCCCGCGCTGCAATGCCTGCGCGGCTAGCTCCGGCCCGATTTCGCGCTGAAGATCGAGTGCGAGCAGCAAGCCCCGCCCGCGCACCTCACCGCACCTGTGCTTTTGCGACAGCTCCGTCAGCCGCCCGGTAAGATACGCGCCGATCGCCGTGACGCCGGTCAGGAAGCCCGGCTTGGCGATCTCTTCCATAACCGCGCAGCCGATGGCGGTGGCGAAAGCATTACCGTTGAACGTGCCGCCCTGGTCTCCGTGCGCGAAGCAGCAGACATCCTCGCGCGCGACCAGAGCGCCAAGCGGAATGCCGCCGCCAAGCCCCTTGGCCAGCGCCATGATGTCCGGCTCGATGCCGGCGTGTTGGAAACCGAAGAACTTTCCGGTGCGGCCGATTCCGGTCTGTATTTCATCGAGGATGAGAAGAATCCCGCGACGCCTGGTCAGACTGCGCAGATCGCGCAGGAAGGAGTCTGATGCGACGAACACGCCTGCCTCTCCTTGAATCGGCTCCAGCATCACGGCAACGGTCTTGGCCGTAATTGCCTCCTCGACCTGGGCGATGTCGTTCAGCGCAACTTTGCAAAATCCCGGCACCTTGGGTTCAAACAGATGTTCCCATTGCGGCTTCCCGGATGCCGACATCGCTGCCAGCGTGCGGCCATGAAAGCCGCGATGCATGGTGATGATCTCGTAGGCGCCACCGCGGTGGATCTGTCCCCATTTGCGGGCAAGCTTGATCGCGCCCTCGATCGCTTCGGCGCCGCTATTGGTGAAGAAGGTTCGCTGCAGTCCGCTGTGGCGCGCGATCAATCCGGCGAGACGGATCATCGGCGCGTTGTAATAGGCGGGGCTGCAGTTCAACAGACGATCCGCCTGCGATTTGATGGCCTCGACGATCGCCGGCGGACAGTGGCCGAGGCAATTGACCGCCCAGCCCTGAATGAAATCCAGATATTTGTTGCCGTTCTGATCGACCAGCCAAGAGCCGCTGCCTTCGACGAAGACCACGGGCGGCCTCGTCGTAATGTCCATCAAGGCCACGAATGGGTCCTCTACCGCGAGCTTGCGGTGAGCGGCGTGTGCTTCCGGCATGTCTTCCTCCTGTGCTGTGCAGCACGCAAGGGAGGCCTGAAAACGCAAAGGCCCCGCCGCTGCCGGCAGGGGCCCTTGGTCTGATAGCGGATCGGATTAACGCATCCGCAACGACCACGCCCCCGCCGAAAAGCGGCGCGCGCGTGCGCGGATAGGACGGGCGTGATGCGAACGATTCATGTGCAATCAGATGCCGCTTTGGCGCGGCAGTGTCAACCAGAAAGACCGGTCGGTCAAAGGGATCGCCGCCGTGCCGGTTGCCAGCGCCTAATGCGGTGCCGCGGAAAAGTCCTGCATCACCGTCGAGCGGGCGACCCGCGCCTTGCGCGTGGTCGGCGGCGTATTGCGGCTGCGTCCGACCAGACGCGGTACGCCGGCCGTAACCACGGCGCCGATGGCGGCAATGTCGCCGTGCTTGATAGCCGCGAGCGCGGTCTCCTGCGTGCCGCCGTCAGGCGCATCGATCAGCACGATGTCGGCGGCATGGCCGGGCGCGAGCAATCCGGAGTCGAGTTCATAGACGCGGGCATTGCTGCCGGTCGCGGCGCAGACGAAGTGCTCCGCCGGCATGTCGGTCAAGCTCGCGCAATGCGCGATCGTGTAGAGCATGCCGAGCGGCATGATGCCGGAACCAGTTGGCGTGTCGGTGCCGATGATGAAACGGTCGAAGGCATCATGCTGCGCGGCGAGGCGCGCGCATAACAGCGTCGTGCGCAAGTTGCCGGCGGTGCAGACCTGCAAGGCGATCTCGCTTTCCTTGACGATGCGCTCGAAATCGGCGTCCGGCATCGCCGTCGGACCGCCGTTGATGTGGAACGAGACGTGGGGCTGCATGGCGAGAAGATGGTCGCCGGTGATCGCGCCGGAGCCCGGTATGGAGGCCCCGCCGGTATGGCAGGTGGTGATCAGCCCGGCCGCTTTGGCATCGCGCACCAGCGGCACGTAATCGTACGCCGTCTTCACCGCGCCGAAGCCCGCCTTGGCGAGCCGCACGCCGTGGACTACAAGCTCAACGAAATCAGCGGCCTTCAATCCCGGTTCCAGGATCACCGATCCGGCGAGCACGCGCATGCCGCCTGGCCGATAAGCAGCGAAACAGCGCTGCGCCGCGAGCGCCAAGGCCTTGACGCCTTCCCGATCGCTCGGCCGCCCCGGCACGTGCACCTCGGATGCCGAAATCACGGTGGTGGTGCCGCCGTGCACGTAACTTTCGAGAAAGCCCACGGTGCGCTGGCGCGGCGTGTAGTCGCCGAAGGTGACGTGGACATGCGAATCGATGAGGCCCGGGATCGCCGTCATGCCGCCGGCATCGATCACCACGTCGGCGGTTTCGACCTCGGCGGCGGCGGCGGTCCCGACAAGGCTGATGCGCGCGCCCTCGCTGACGATCGTGTCGCCGCCGGCGAACGGCGCGCGCCAATCGCCGGAAACGATCTGCCCGAGATTGACGATTGCGACTTTCATCGGTCCATGCCTCTGCGCTCACCGCCAGACTGACTTGAATATTGTAGCGGATCGGGCCACCGCGTCCACGCGAGGCAAAGCTATTTAGGCGGCTTTCGCCCCCCACAATTTTTTGCTCGCCAGCGCCGCGCCGTCGGAAAGCGCGCGCAGCTTGGCCCAGACGATCGAGTCGACGACCATCGGCTCGGCACGTACCGCGGTGCCGAAACCGCAATCGACGCCCGCGATCAGCCGTTCGCGATCGATGACGTCGGCGAAGCGGCCGATACGCTGCGCCACCAGGCGCGGGTGCTCGATGAAATTCGTGGTCGAATCGATCACGCCCGGAATCAGAATCTTGTCGTCGGGAATTTTTATCTCGCGAAAATCTTCCCATTCGTGCTCGTGGCGCGGATTGGCGGCCTCGATGCTGATCGCCTGCATCCGCGCCTTGAACGCAATGTCGATGATCTTCGTCACCGGCAGATCGTGGGTGTGCGGCCCCTCGTAATTGCCCCAGCAGATATGCAGGCGCATGCGGTCGGCTGGCAGGCCCTCGGTCGCGGCATTGAGCGCCGCAATGTTGCGTTCGGCGATTTTGGTGCGGAACTCGTCATCGGTGAGATGGCGATACTGATTGTTGCGCGCCGAACCGAGATCGGGCGCGTCGATCTGCAGGATCAAGCCAGCCTCGACGATGGCGCGATATTCGGTCTTCATCACGTCGGCCAAGGCGGCGACGTAAGCCTCCTCGTTCGGATAATGCAGATTGATGATGAAGCGGGTGAGTATGCCGGGCGACGGCGCGGTCATGAACGCTTCGGTCGGCTGCGCTTTTTGCGCCGCGGCTTTCAGATGCGCGATGTCGCGGTCGAACGCGGAGCGGTCCTTGTAGCGCAGCGGACCGACGCAGCCGGGAAACGCCACCTCGGAAAAGCTGCGGCGGCTGCTGCCGAAATCGGGATGATCGAGCAGATCGCGCCCGACCATGATGTCGACGCCTTTCTCGGCGGCGCGCGGATCGGGCGCGATGCCGTCGACGCGATGACGGATATAGGTGGTGTACGACGGCTTGCTCATCTCGCCGTCGCTGGCCACATCGATGCCGCAACTGACCTGCCGGGCAACCACGTCCTCGACCGCCTGCGCGGTTGCCGCTTCGAATGTCGCATCGTCCACCGCGCCGGTCTTTTCGCGGGCGAGAATGAGGTCGATCAGCGGCTTGGGCCGCGGCAGACTGCCGGTATGGGTGGTGAGAATACGATCGGTCGAGGTCTTCATCACGGGCTCCCGGCTGGCGTTGTCGTGGTCTGCCGGCGAGGATAGTGTTCGCGCCGAACTGACTGCGCAAGGGAGTATTCCGCAATGCGGATCGTCGACTTAAGCCGCGAACTCTACCATCGCACGCCGTCCTATCCGGGGCAGCCGCCGATCATCCACGGCGTCTGGAAAACCCACGAAGAGGCATTCGCGGAATCGGGTGACATCCAGGGCAACAGCGTGATGTTCTTCTCCATGCCCGATCATGGCGGTACCCACATCGACGCGCCGCGTCATTTCGGCAAAACCGCCACGCCGATCAACGAATATCCGTTGGAAAACTGCATCGTCCAGGGCATCTGCATCGACCTGCGTCATATCGCGCCGCGCGCCGAGATCACACCTGACGATCTGAAGGCCGCGGTGGACAAGGCCGGCTTGCCGATCCCGAAAAGGGGCACGGTACTGCTGTGCACCGGCCATCACGCCCGCACCTTTCCGCACGCGGCTTATGCGAGCGACAATCCGGGCGTCAACGTCGCCGCCACCGAGTGGCTGGCGCGGCAGGGCATCGTGCATTTCGGCATCGATTCGATGCGGCCGGGACCGGAAGGCAAGATCAACTCGCTCGTCCACAAGGCCTGTCTCGAACTTGACATCACGCATCTGGAAAGTCTGTGCAATCTCGAAGCATTGCTCGGCGAAGGCGAATTTCAGTTCATCTGCCTGCCGCTGAAATGGCGCGAGGGCACCGGCTCGCCGGTGCGCGCAGTGGCGGTGTTCAAGGATTAGCTGTCACACATACAGGGCATTGTGCTAGTAAGGCGTCATGGTCGCACTCCGCAAGGAACAAATGACGGTAAACGAGTTTCTGCCTTGGGCCAAACGACAGCTTGAGAGCTGGGAGCTGTTCGACGGCGTTCCGATGGCGATGTCGCCGGAGCGCGTCATTCATGGCGATACCAAATACCGCGCCGCGCGCGCGTTCGACACTGCGATTGCCGGCGCGAAAGTGCCGTGCCGCTTTGTTCTCGACAGCGCGGCGGTCCGGATCGACGCGCGCAACAGCTATCAGCCCGACCTGCTTGTCTATTGCGGCGATCCGATTGCCGCCGATGCCGTCGAAGTGCCGAACCCAATGATCGTCGTCGAGGTCCTGTCGCCCGGCAACGCCATCACCGATCTGCGCGACAAGCTGCAGGGCTATTTCCGCGTTCCCAGCATCTGTCATTATCTCATCATCGATCCCGACAAACGGCTGGTCATTCATCATGCACGTGGACACGATGATGTCGTGGGCACGCGCATTGTGACAAACGGCCAAATCACGCTCGATCCGCCCGGCGTGTCGCTGGCGGTCGCCGGTTTTTTTGCTCTCATCGAATCTTAGCGCAGCGATCATGCAGCCCGGACACAATCGCAGGATGACAGGGGCGCAATGCCTCGCCGACATGCTCAAGGGCTATGGCGTTACGCACGTCTTCCATGTGCCGGCGGTGCTGCGCACGACGTACGCCGAAATGGAGCGGCGCGACACCGGCATCAAGCGCCTGCACGTGCACGGCGAGAAGGCCGCCGCCTACATGGCGGACGGCTATGCCCGCGCCTCCGGCAAGCCTGGGATCTGCATGGCTCAGGTGATTGGCGCGCTCAATCTCGCCGCCGGCTTGCGCGATGCCTGGCTTGCGCATTCGCCGGTGATCGCGATGACCGGCGGGCGCGAGCCGAGGACGAAGTTTCGCCAAGTCTACCAGGAAGTCGACGATGTGCCGGTATTCGAGCCGGTGACCAAATTCAATGCCACCATCGACGACGTGGCGCGCTTTCCCGATATGGTGCGGCAGGCGTTTCGCGTCGCCACCAGCGGCACGCCCGGGCCGGTACATTTGCAGTTCCGCGGCAACGAAGGACAGATCGACGCCGATGAGGCGGAGATGGAGCCTCTATGCGAGCCGCAATTCGCCCGCGTGCCGGCTTTCCGGCCGGCTCCCGACGAGGCGAGCGTGCGCGCGGCGCTCAAGCTGCTGCAACAATCCGCCCGGCCGGTGATTATCGCCGGCGGCGGCGTGCGCGCCTCGGGCGCACGAGCCGAACTCGTCGCGCTCGCCGAGGCGCTGCAAATCCCGGTTGCCACTTCGCTCAACGGCAAGGATTCGATCCCCGGCAATCATCCGCTTTCGCTGGGCGTTTGCGGCACCTATTCGCGCGAGAGCGCCAACCGTGTGGTCAATTCCGCCGACCTCGTCTGCTTCATCGGCACCGAGACCGGAGGCATGACCACGCATTTCTGGGCAGTGCCCAAGATCGGCACGCCGGCCGTGCAGATCGACATCAGTCCGGAAGCCCTCGGCCGCAATTATCCGTTCGAGGCGGCGGTGAACGGCGACGCCAAGGTGACGTTGGCGGCGATGCTGAACATGGCGGACCGCTCCAGCGCCGCGAAGCGTCAGGCCTGGGTTACGGAAGCGCAGCAGAGCTGCGGCGAATGGCGGAGCAAATACAAGTCCGCGCTGGAATCCGAGGCGGTGCCGATCCGGCCCGAGCGGCTTTGCCACGAACTCACACGGCATGTGCCGGACGACGCCATCGTGGTGGTCGATACCGGGCATGCCGGCATGTGGATGGGCGGCATGTTCGATCTGACCAGCCCGCGCCAGAGCTACCTGCGAAGCGCCGGCCATCTCGGCTGGGCGTTCCCGGCGGGCCTGGGCGCCAAGTGCGCCTGTCCGGACCGCCCGGTCATCACCTTCACCGGCGATGCCGGGTTCTGGTACCACATCGCCGAGGTCGAGACCGCGGCCCGCTGGAACATCGCCGCCGTGACCGTCGTCAACAACAACGGTGGCGGCAATCAATCGAAGCGCGGCTTCGATCGGGTCTATGGCGGCCAGCAGACCGAGAAGGCGCGCGAATTATGGACCTTCAGCAAGCTCAATTTCGCCCGCATCGCCGAAGACATGGGCGCGCTCGGTATTCGCGTCGAACACGCGTCGGCGTTTCCCGCTGCGTTGGCACAGGCGCTCGCCTCCGGCCGTCCCGCCATCATCGATGTCGTCACCGACATCGAGGCCTTGGCGCCGGTCGCCGTGGCATAGCCATCCTGCTATGAGAAAAAGGTTTAAGCCACCGCTCCCAGGAGCGGCTTGGCATAACAAACATCAAAGTCGATTTCGGACTTTGGACAGGGCCGCTTGAACAGGTAGCCCTGCAGCGAGGTCACTCCGGCGAGCCGCAACAATTGATATTGCTCGACTGTTTCGACACCCTCGGCGGTGGTCGCTATGTCGAGATTTTGCGCAAGCGTCAGGACCGCGGCGATGATGCCGGCGCACTCGGCGCGTTTGGTCAAATTCTGGGTGAAAGACTTGTCGATCTTGATCTTATCGAACGGAAATATCGTCAGATGACTGAGCGACGAGTAGCCCGTGCCAAAATCATCGAGCGCGATCGTGATGCCGGCGCTCTTGAACCGGCGCAGCGCCGGGAGACACTCGGCCGCCGAGTCAATCAGCGCCGTCTCGGTTATTTCAAGCTCCAACCGTTGCGGCGGCAGCCCTGATCGCTCGAGCGTCTCCATGATGATATCGGACACTTTGGGCTTTCGAAATTGCACCGGCGACAGGTTGACCGCGACCTTTACATCGGCAGGCCAGTTCGCGGCGTCGGCGCACGCGGTCTGCAGGACCCATTGCCCGATCTGGGCGATTTGGCCGGTATCCTCGGCAAGCGGAATGAATTGATCAGGAGCGATCAGACCTCTCTTCGGATGCCGCCAGCGCACCAGCGCCTCGACGCTGCCTATTCTGCCCGTCTTGGCATCGATGATCGGTTGATAGTGAAGTTCCAGCTCGTTGTGCTGTATCGCGCGCCGCAGCTCGTTCTCGAGTGCATGCCTCGTGTTGGCCGCCACGCCCATGGCCGGATCGAAGAACCGATAGCCGTTCCGACCGGCCGATTTTGCGCTGTAAAGCGCCATGTCGGCCATCTTCAGGAGGCTGTCGGGACTGGTTCCGTGCTCCGGCGCCAGCGCAATGCCAATGCTGGTGCCGATGCCGAGCTCATTGCCGTCCAGATTGAAAGGCGCGGAAAATGCCGCGACGATGCGATCCGCGAGAAGGCTCGCGGCTTCGCGCTGGTTCGCCTCGCCGGTCTGGATGATGGCGAACTCGTCGCCGCCGACCCTCGCCAAGACGTCCGATTCGCGCAGGATTGCCTGGAGACGCAATCCCGTCTGCCGCAGCAAGGCGTCGCCGGCCGAATGTCCGAGCGTGTCATTGACGTATTTGAACCGATCGAGGTCCAACAGAAGCACGGTAAATGGATTGCCTCGCTGGCTTTGGCGCGCCGCAGCCTCCTCGATCTTCTCAACGGCGGTGCTGCGGTTGGCGAGTCCCGTCAGAGCGTCGTGGTGCGCCATGAAGGCAATGCGCTGCTCGGTTTTCTTTCGTTCCGTAACGTCCTCAATGACCGCGATCAGGTATTTCGCATCGCCCTGGCCGTCGCGAATGACCATCCGCTTTGTGGCGTGAACGCGAAGGCCCTGTCGCAACGTGTCGACTTCGTATTCGCCGTAATTGGCCGCGCCATTGTTTCGGAGGCTCTCGCTGTCCACGTTGGTGAGTAATTCGGCGACCTCGGGCTTGTTGAAATCGAACAGCGTTCGGCCGAGGAGCTCGCTTGCCGAGCGCTTGGTCATGACTTCGAAATCTCGGTTGACCAGGACGATCTCACGCGTCTTGGCGTCTTTCACGACCACGGCCACCGGCACATTTTGGATGATTGAATGCAGAAACCTCTTTGTCTCGTCCAGCTCCTGCTCCGCACGATACTGCTCCGTGATATCGGCATGGGTCGCGAACCAGCCGCCGTCCGGCAACGGCTCGCGTGTCACACGAATGAGCCGTCCGTCCGAACGTTCGTCGATTCGGGTGGACCTTTTGTCGGTCGGCAACGCCGACAGCATGGAGAGATGCTGCTGCAGTGCGGCGCCTTCCCGGCCGCCTTTCAGGATGCCGCTGCGCACGCGGTGAGCAATGATGTCGCCGTGCGGCGTCCCCGCCTTGAGCAATTCCGCGGGCAACTTGTACATCTTGCCGTACAGCGTGTTGTGGACGACGAGCCTCTTCTCGTTGTCGAACATGGACAGTCCCTGCGACATGTTCTCGACGGCGGCGTTGAAGCGCAGATTCTGTTCGGCAAGCTCGCGCTGGCGCTTTAGTTCGGTCTCAGCGAGCGCTCGAACCTTTTCCGACTCGATAACTTCGTCGCGCGCCGCCTTGAGCCGTTCTTGCTGCCTCCACGAACGTGCAATCAACCATGCGGCAATGACAATGACCCCAATTACGATGGTCGCGATAAGGCACATCGTGATGGCGGCCGCACGCCAAGCGGCGAATGCAGCGTCATCGTCCTGCGTGGCGACGACCACGAGAGGATAACGCGACAGACGATACGCCGCAGCGATGCACGCTCGTCCGTCGACGGGGCTGATTGACCTGGAAACGGTCGACCGCGCATGGCCAAGACTCTTGAGGACCGAAGCCGACACCTTCATTCCGATAGTGCCGGCCACGGGATAGCGCGCCATCAGGGCGCCGCCCTGCCGCACCAAGGTGGCCGCGTAGCCGTCGCCGAGAGAAGTCGAGCGGAACAATTGCTCGTAATAATTCATGACCGTGGAGGCGAATACCATGCCCAGGAATTTGCCGTCGGCAGTCCGTAACGGGCGGGCGAGGATGACTACCCAATGGCCCAGGACCTTGCCGCGCATCGGCTCGCTGACGAAAGATGTCAGATTCGGGTTTTCCTTCAGGATCTGAAAGTACTTTCGTCCGGAGAGATCTAACGAAGAATTGGGCCAAGTGAGCGAACGATTCAGCCTCATTCCCTGCGCATCGGCAATGCCCAGCACGTCGATTTGCGGCAGGCCTGACGCCTTTTCCTTCAGAAAGGCATGATATCTTTGACTTGCCAATAAATTTGGATCGCCGTTGGTCGCGGAATCACGTTCGATTTTTTCGGCCGTGTTCGCCAGCACCAAGTCGACGGATTGGAACGTTCGTTCCACCAACTGCGACAGGGTCAGACTCTGTCGCAAGAGATCGGCTTGTACTTCGCGCAAGGTGTTCCGATGGAGCTGCACGAGCACGAAGGCATTCGTCCCCACGATCGCGCTTACAATAAGTGCGGTTCCGATGATCAGGATACGCAGGCGAGACGGCAAAGCTGCTTTCGCGATGGATTGCAATTTCATTTCGGCAACCACCGTTTGACCCGTCCGCGGAGCACGATTGAGGCGCTCTGATTGCTTGATCGAGCGAGGACTCGATGACCGAGTTAGATCATAGGGGCATTGAATTTCTGTAAACTGATATTGTTGTTAGGGATTCTTTAGCCATGTCCACCGCAGGTGGAGTAGTCCTTTCATTCTGGCATTCGCATGAGACACTGCCGAACCCGACAGCGTCCATGATTGTGCATTGCACCAACTCGGAGAAGACGAGCATCCTTAACCTGCCTCGCGAGCTCAGCGGTGATGCGGCTCAGGGTCGATGCGCAGCGCCGTGAATACACGCGTGTGCATGTTGTAAATGCCGATCAGCACGGTCAGTTCGGCGATTTGCCGCTCGGAGAAATGCGGCCGCAAATCGTCGAACACGTCGTCCGGCACCGTGACGTCCCGGGTCATGGCGTCGGCATAAGCGAGCGCGGCCCGCTCCCTTGGACTGAAAAAGGAGCTTTTCCGCCAATCGGCCAGGGCCTCGCTTTCCTCCCGGCTCAAACCTTCCGGAACGGACAATTCCGGCACGTGCTGATTGACCACATAATCGGTGCGATTGAGGTAGCCGACACGAATGATCGCGATCTCCCGGAGCCGGCCGTCAAGTTCGACCTTGAACCGCGCCGTTGAGATGAGATCGAGCCAGCTCGCGGCCAGCGGCGGCGTGTGCAGTAACAGCTTGTAGACATTGATCAGCGTGCCGCGCCGTCCGGCGCGGACTCTGCCGATCAATTCGGCGAGTTCGGGATGATCCTTTTCCTCGATATAAGCGATGCGGGCCATGGTTTCTTCCGAATGATGTGGGGTGGAAGCGGAACCGTAGTCCGGATTGAGTGGAAGCGAAATCCGGGATAGAAAATTCGGTCGTCAACGCGAGAGCGGTGCCATGATTTTGCTTTCGAACGGCGGAACGAACATTCAACGCGCCGATAGCGCTTCCGACACAATGGTTGTCGGCACGGTCGACGGCATTGCGCTGTTGGCCAAAGGCCCGCGCGGCTGGACGCTGAAGCAGCGGGCGCTGCAGGGCGTATTCGTATCCGGCGTGACGGCGCTCGAAGACGGCACGCTGTTCGCCTCGACCCGCGGCGTTGGCATGGCAAAAAGTCAGGACGGCGGCATCAGCTGGGGCTGGGTCAACGACGGTCTTGCCCATCACGAATTCTGGTCGACCCGCGCCGGCCGGCTGCAAGGCCGCGAGGTTGTGTTTGCCGGCGCCTTGCCTGCGCATCTCTACGTGAGCGAGGATCGGGGAAAAACCTGGCGCGAGCTGCCGGCGTTTCGGAATGCCAAATCGGTGCCGCACTGGACCTTTCCGCCGCCGCCGCGCATCGGCCACATCAAGGACATCGTCATCGACGGCAACCGGCTGTGGACCGGAGTGGAGATCGGCTCGTTGCAATACTCGGACGATTTCGGCCGCAGCTTCACCGAATTGCCGGTCGATCCGGACCCGCGCGAGTGCGACATCCACCGCATCCTCCTGCATCCGGCGCGGCCGAACCGGATCATCATCGCCAACGGCATCGTCGGCATGATGGCGAGCGACGACGGCGGCAAAAGCTTTTACCGAATGAAGATGCCCGCGGAGGCCAACTATCCCGACGCCGTCGTGCTGCATCCGGACGATCCCGATTTGTTGTTCATGTCGGCCGGCGTCGGCTGGCCGGTGCACTGGTATGAGCTCGGCCGCGCCCGCGGCAAGATCTTCAGGAGCCGCGACGCCGGCAAGACGTGGCAGCGGCTCCTTGGCGGCCTGCCCAACGGGCAGCGCGCGCTGTTTTCGGCGCTCACCCTGGAGGTTTATGACGGCGGCTATTCGCTGCATGCGGCCGATACCGACGGCCAGGTGTTCGAGAGCCTGGATGAAGGCGAGAGCTGGACCATTGTCGCCGACGTGCCGCCGGTCTCGAAGGCCGACTTCTACAAGGGCTTGATGCGCGATCGCACCAAGCTCGCCAATGTCGACGATATCGTCGCCAGCCCGAATGCCGCACAGCGTTGGAAAGAGGCGGAGAAGGTGCTGTGAGTCTTTGGTTTGTTAGCCCGGATGAGCGCTAGCGACATCCGGGACCGGAGTTTCAACTTCACGATCGTCCCCGGATTTCTCCTTGCTCATCCGGGCTACAGAGGCCGCCATGGTTCAGCTTGTCGACAGCGATATCAGAACGCGAGAGGTGCTGACCTGGAAGGGGATTCACGTCCTGCATTTCGCCGGCTCGTCGTGTTCGCAGAAGTTGCGCATCTTTCTCAATCTGAAGAAAATTCCGTGGGTGTCGCATCCCGTCGATCTGCCAAACTACGAGAACATGCAGCCGTGGTTTCTCGGCATCAACCCGCGCGGGCTGGTCCCGGTGCTAGTCGACGACGGCGCCGTGCATATCGAGAGCAACGACATTATCCAGCACCTCGAAAGCAGATTTCCACATCCGCGGCTGATCCCGGCCGGTCACGAGAACCAAGTGGCGGCACTGCTCAAACACGAGGACGATCTGCATCTCGACCTGCGCACCTTGAGCTTCCGGTTCGTATTCGCCCCGCCGGGGCCGCCGAAGCCCAATGCGGCGCTCGACAGTTACATCAAGAACGGCGCCGGCACCGTGCAAGGCGCCAAGGATCGCGAAAAGGAAGTCCAGATCGAGTTCTGGCAACGGGCTGCGAAGGAAGGTTTCACCGACGAGCGGGCGCGCGCCTCGGCGCTCAGATTCCGCACCGAGTTCAACGCGCTCGATAAGGCGTTGGCAAAACAGCGGCATCTGATGGGCGACGATTTAAGCGTGCCCGACATCGCTTGGTTCATTTACGAACATCGGCTCTCGCTTGCCGGCTATCCATTCGCGCGGCTGCATCCGTACGTCCATGCCTGGGCCGAGAAACTGCGCGTCATGCCGGAGTTCGCCAAGGAGGGCGGTCAGCTTCGCCATTCGCCGGAGCAACTCGATGCCGTGCGCCACGGCCAAGCGGGCAAGACATTGGAGATGGTGGCCGGTTTTTAGGACATCCGGCTGACCCCGCCCATCAGTCGCGAACGCGTCAATCACCTCGGTGCAGTGCCTCGAGACGAAAGCGCCGCAAGCCCTGGGCGCGGCGTCAAACCGATTCCGCCCGTTCGAACTTTGCTCTAAATTGCCGGCGCGAATCGGCGCGGCCGAGAGGGCGCCCTCGGAGGAGCTTAGATCGAATGCGTGTGCTGCTTGCACTGGCGTTAGCGGCCTTGGCTTCACACAGCGCGCTTGCGGAGGATTGGCGTTATTGCCTCGCCCCTTCACATGCCGAGCATAAGATTTACATGTCGCCGCCATTTCCGGCGACCATCTCGATGGCGAACGCCGAATCGCAATTCGGCCGAACATTATCCGCCTCGGGATTCCGCTTTGACGATGTGCAATGTCCGCGCAGCGGCGGTCAGACCGCTTCGCTGACCATGCGGCAACACGCGACCGTGGTAAATCGCGAACTCGGGAACAAGATCATCAACCTGCGCTGGAAGCCGCACGGCTGATTGCAAGCGCCTCGGCTGGCTCGGCGCATTCTCCGGCGCTAGTCCCCCTTACGCTGGTTGGGCTCGACAAGCGCAAACCTTCGCCCGCCTGCACCGATAACGGCGCGCAATGGCACCGGAGCCAGGTGCCGGTGGATGCCGCATGCCCGTTCCGCAGCGGCATGACTTGATGCCGCGCCATGATAAAGAGGATCGTTTCACTGCTGCGGAGGGGCACGAGACGGTGTCGAATGTCTGGTCGAGATTTCTGGCGTCCACCGGCCGCAAAAACGGCATCGATTACCGCGTGCTCGTTCCGCCGCTGCTGCACTCGACCCTGATCCAGACAATCTATGCCATCATCCGCGTGACCACGTCGTATCGGGCGATCGAACTCGATCTGCCGGTCATCTGGCTCGGCGTCATTGCGGCAACGTTTGCCATTCCGCCGACACTGCTCGCGGTTCGGCTCGGTCGCGTTCTCGATCGCGGCCACGATGCACGGGCGGCATGGATCGGTTCCGGCGTCCTGGTCCTGGCGTGTGCCGGCTTCTGCTTCCTCGCCGACTCGGTGACGGCGCTCCTTCTGCTCACGGCTTTGTTCGGTATCGGTCATCTGCTCATCATGGCTAGCCAGCAGATGCTGTGCATCCGAAGCGCCGTTCCGCGCGCCCGGGATGCGGCGTTCGGCAACTATCTGGTGGCGAGCGCCATAGGCCAGGGCCTCGGTCCTTATTTGATCGCCTGGCAAGGCGGTTCCGCCACCTTCGCTGCAACCGGCAAGCTTTTCGGCATCGCCCTGGTCGTGACGCTCCTTTCGCTCGGCACCGCCGCAGCCATCCGCCCGGCGCCGAAGAATATGCAGCCGGATGAAGGCCGGGACTTGGTGCCGGTGCGCACGCTACTGCGCCAGAGCGGCCTCATCGCCGTGCTGATCGCCAGCGTCGTGACCGTGACATCGCAGGACCTGCTGGTGATCTACTTGCCGCTTCTGGGCACCGAACAAGGCATCGACGTGCGCACCATCGGCGCGCTCTTGACCGTGCGTTCGGCCGCCTCTCTGATCTCGCGGCTGCTGTACAGCCGGGTGGTGCGAGTGATCGCGCGTCAGCCGCTGACACTGATCAGCATGGCCGGGGCCGGACTAGGCTTTGCCTGCTTCGCGTTTCGGATTCCCACCGCCGCGATGTACGGAGCGATGATCGTGCTGGGTTTTTCGCTCGGCATCGCCACCACCCTCAGCCTGACCAACGTCGTCAATCTCGCTTCGGCGGCGGCGATGGGAACGGTCATGTCACTGCGCATTACCGGCAATCGCCTGGGTCAGGCGGCACCGCCCTTCCTGGCCAGCGTCATTGCCGCGGCAACCGGCGTCGGCGGCATTTTTGCGATCATCGCCGCCTGTCTGGCGGCCTCCGGAACGTCGGTTCATTTCAGCCGGCAAGAGCGCGCCTGAACCAGCCCTTGAGGCGATGCGGCGCGGGCAGCGCCCGCACCGCCTGGGCAGCGATCAGCGCCTGCCCCAGCCGCCATGCGAACCGCCATGCCAACCGCCACGCCAGCCTCCACGCCAGCCCCAATATGGCCCCGGTCCGTAGCCGTAATAATAGTAATACGGCCCGTAATAGGGAGGCGGCACGACATAGCCCGGCGGCGGCGGGGCGTAACCGGGCGGCGGCGCGCCGGGCGGAGGACCGCCAGCCCTCAAAACGGTTCCAATAACGTAGCCGGCCTTTCCAGCGAACGTGACTTGGCACCATTCGCCGCTGCAGCCCGCGACATTAACGGGGGCACCGCCGGGAATTTTGCCGATCACCGGCGTGTTCGTTCCCGGTCCTTGCCGCAGATTGACAGTCGTGTTGACCACGCCCGGAGCCGCCGCGGCGGACGCCGCCGACAACATGACAAGCGCAGTCGCGAATGTTGCGGAGCGGCCCGCAATCGGCGAGAATTTTTTCATGGTCCACACTGGATCAGTCCCTCCAATCGGCGCTTTAGAATGCCACACTTCTCAATCGCGTTCACGGCAGGATTTTGATCGCCGCGGCTTAAACCGCTACGGACTATGGAAAGGCGTGCCGGCGCCGCAGGGAGATTCAAGGTCAAATCGGAACAGCCATGGCCTCGAAAGCGCCATCGCAATTTATCAGATCCACGCGTTTCTGCACGATACGAAAAGTATCGCCATGGCGGCGCAACCGGTGGCGCTGACGGCCGGCGAACAGGTGCTGCGCGTCGTCGCGGTACTCCACCATGATCAGCGTCGAGCCGATCACGAACTCGCGGCGCCCGTCGTCGTTTTGTTCGATGGTAACGTTGCCGATAAGGTGCGCGGTCCGCGACGGCGGCGTCTGGACGTGAATGCGCGGATGTTCGAGCCGATCGATCCGCATCGTCATCAGGTCGCGGTCGTCGTAAAACAGCGAAGCCTGCTCGAAGGGACTTTTCTGGTCTGGCACCGCCGGTACCCAATAGGTTCCATCGTCGGCGAACAGCGCCATCCAGTCGCGGAAGCGCCGCTCGTCAAGCAGCCGCGCCTCGTCAACGATGAAATCCTCGAACGGGCCGCGGTCGACGCCGGCGGCGCGGGCGAGTCTACGCGTCGCCAAAGCCATTACGCCGCCTCCAGCATGTAGCCGAGCCAGGCTTTGTACTGGGCGCGCACGACCATCTCGTGGGTCGCCAGCCCGCGCGTGGCGTTGATGGCGCGATCGGGCTCCTCGGCGCCGAGTCCGCGGGAAATATCGACCCAATCGCTCATGCGGCTTCGCAGTCCCTTTTGCGCGCGGACGAACGATTCAAGGTCGTCGGTCTGCACGAACGAGGCCGCCGAATGCGTCACATTCAGCAGGCGGATGTTGGCGAAATTCATCGCCTCCGGCGCGCCGACCAAACGGATTGGATAGACGTTCACCTCGGTGCGGTCGACCGCAATCGGCTTGATCACGCGCACGTGGATGTTCAAGCCCATGACCGACATGTTGGGATAGATGAGCGAATTGTGCAGCCGCGGCGTGAGGATTTCCGCCGCCCGCTCGGCGCCGACCTTGTCGGCCAGCGCGCGCTTATAGTCGTCGAACACCGCGCTCGAACGTTTGCCGTCGTCAAGCGCCGTGTTGCTGGTCCAGCCGTGGCCGTTGCCGGCGATGAAGCTTTTGCGCTCCTTCCAGGAAGCGGAAGTCTGTTTTTTCTCGGTTTCAACCACGGCCGCGCCCTTCTGATCGCCTTCGCGGCGCGCGAACTGCACGCCCTGTTTGTTGACCGTCGAGGCGTGGCCGAACGGCACATGATAGGAATCGAGCACGTTCTCGACCTGCAGTTTCCAGTTGCCGCTGAAGACGTAGCGGTGGACGCCGGCGTCGAGCGCCAACTGACCGTCGGGCGCACGGTCGACCAGATCGTCGATGTTGCCCTTCATCGGCCCGATATGATCTTCGAAGCTCGCGCCCTTGTCGGCGAGGCTGGCGAACACGAACCCGCGATAGTCGGCGACACGCGGGGCGGCCGCGAGCCCGAGCAGGGTTTTGTCAAAGCCTTCGCCGCAACCTTCCGGGACGGGAACGTTCAGCAGCCGGCCGTCGGTATCGAACGACCAGCCGTGATAGCAGCAGGTCAGCCGCTGGGCATGGCCGCGGTGCTCGTTGACCACCTTGGCGCCGCGATGGCTGCAGCGGTTGAGCAGCACCCGCACCGAGCCGTCGCTGTGACGCACCATGATCACCGGCTGGCGGCCGAGTTCGGTGGTGACGTAGTCGCCCGGATTGGGCACCTGGCTCGTGTGGCCGACATAGAGCCACGCCCGGCCGAAGATGCGCTCCATCTCCAGCTCGAACAGGTCGGCATCGGTGTAGACGCGCCGGTGCACCCGGCCGGGCTCGATCAGCGTGCCGATCTCATCGGCGTGTCCATTGCGCATCCCAGTGAATCCTCATGATCGTCATGGCCGGACTTGATCCGGCCATCCACGACTTGAACGGCAACAAGACGTGGATGCCCGGCACAGGGCCGGGCATGACGGAGTGAATGGCGCTACTCCGCGGCGGTCTGGTGCGCGTAGTTCTGCACCTGCGCATTGACGAGTTGCAGCGGCGAAGCGGTTTCCTCGAGCATGCCCCAGCTCTTGAGCCAATCGTAGGTACGCTGCAGTTCGTCGGCGGGAATGGGCGCCGGATCGCACACCACCAGCCGGCCCTCGCGCAAATCCTCGGCCTTGAGCGCCGCGATCTCCGGATCCTTCTTGGCGTAATAGTCGATGAAGTAGTGCATGTACGCCTTCTTGTTGGCATTGATCCGGCGCACCGCTTCGCGTACCGCGCGATTGAACGCCGCATAGGTCTCGGCGTCGACGCGGTTCGAGGCCACTTCGGTGCCGTGGAAGAACGCCGAGCAGATGGCGCGGCAGCCGTTTTTCTCGGCCAGCGTGATATGCGGTTCGGTCAGCGTGGTGGCTTCGATCTCGCCCTTCATCATCGCGTCATAGCGATAGCGCGAACCGTTCGGCGCCCGGCACAGCTTGATCATGTCGCGCGGCATGAAGCCTTCGAGCATGTGCAGCGCGATGTAATGGGTGCCGAAATAGAACGGCACGCCGATCAAACGGTTGGCGAGCTGCTGCGGCGTATAAACCGGCGAGTCGGGACGCACGACGATGGCCGAATAGGCGACGATGGCGCGGCGGCCGAGCTGCCGGCTGTTGTTGTCGGTGTCCTGGACGCGGCAGTAATTGCCCCATTCGCAGGCGTTGTACATATCGGCCTTGCCCTGCTCCAGAAGCTTGCCGTGGCTGGCGAAGGGATTGACGCCCTTGGGCGAGGTCACGTTCACCTCGACCTTCTTTTCCACGCCGGTTTCGCGGTCGGCCCATTCGATCTCGAGCCTCTCCTTGGTGAACAGACCTTCATCGTAGGCGACCAGTTCCGGCAGTCCTTGAAACGGTGCGGTCGTTTCCAATACCAGCTTCTTCATTGTTGTCTCCGAACGGCTTGAAGTGGCGACAAATCGGTTGCGGAACCTTAGTCCCGTGCCGGGGGGCGAATCAACAACCGGGCCCTTTGCTCATATGGGATCTGAGGCCAACGCATGCATGCGTGCCTCAAGGCGAAACTTCCTCGAGCACGCGCTGCCGCGTCTCGATCATGAAGATCGCGGCGATGCAGCCGATGAACCCGAAAATGGAAAATGTCAGGAACACGCCGCTGATGCCGTAACGCGGCAACACGAAGCCGACGATCAGCGGCCCTACGGTTGCGGCCAAGCGCAGCCAGAAACTCGCCCAGCTAACGCCGAGCGCCCGCATGCGGGTCGGGTAGATTTCCGCGGTGTAGAGGAAGATGCTCATGCAGACCGACCCGAGCCAGACCTGGCTGAAGCCGTAGCCGATCAGCATGCGAAAGGCGGTGGTGGAGCCGAACGCCCACAGTTCCACGAGCGACGCCGCGGTGAGAAAGAACGCGGCGGTGAACCAGTAGCGGCGGCCGGTCCAGTCGATCATGAACGCGCAGATGATCGAGCCGATCAGATTGCCGGCGGGCCCGACGATCGAATAATCGAGCGCCTGTTGCAGCGGCAGGTGATAGACCTCGCGGTAAAGCGTGGGGATCCATCCGGCCAAGCCGTAGGTGATGATGTACGCGCTCGCCCATAGGATCCAGACCAGGAGAGTTCGCGACAGATAGCGGCCCTGGAACAGTTCCTGCCAGCGGGTCTCGTTGCCGAGCGGACGCACGGCGAGATCGGGCACCGGCGGCAGCGGCTTGGCCCCGTTGCGCGACACGATGCGCTCGATCTTGTTGACGATAGCGTCCGCCTCCGACAGCCGGCCTTTCGAGGCCAGCCAGCGCGGCGACTCCGGGCAATAGCGCTGCGCGAACAGGGCGACAAAGGCCGGCACCGCGCCGAGAATGAACATCGACTGCCAGCCGAAGCGCGGCACCATGATCGCGCCGCCGATGCCTGCTCCCAACAGACCGGCGGGAAAGATCATCTGATAGGCCAAAAAACGGCCGCCGCGCCGTTCGGCGCGCAGGATTTCGCTGATATAGGTCGAGGCCACGGGAATCTCGCCGCCAAGCCCGATGCCTTCAAAGAACCGGCACATAAAGAGCTGGTCGTAATTGTGCGTGAACGCGCAGGCGAGGCTTGCGACGGCAAACAGGCCGATGGCGAACCGCGCCACCGGCAGCCGCCCGTAGCGCTCGGCGACCCAGCCCATGGTCAAGGCACCCAGCGCCTGACCGAGATTGGCGATGCCGATCAGTCCGCCGATTTTGGCAGGCGCAATGTGCCAGGCGTGGATCAGCGGCGGCAGCACATAGGCGATGGCGAGCGAATCGAACGAGTCGAAGAAGATGGCAACGCCCAAGATGATGGTGACGGTGACGTGCCAGGGCGAATTCGGCAGACGTTCGAGCCGCGCCGCGATCGTTTGTTCGCTCAGCGGCAGCGTGTTGTTCGTCAACGGCAAAGCTTCGGCCATACATTTCCTCCCCAGGCGTCATTAACGAGAGCGGCATAAACGAGAGTGGCATAATTTTTTTCGCCCTCGGGACCCTCACTTCCCTCGGCCCGCTGCGGCGAGCGCGTGGCGAAACCGCGCAGGAGCGCGACCGCGCCGGGTGAAGGGCGGTGTGGCACATTTTCCACCTCATGGCTCTGCGTTGCGTCAGCCCCCCTCGCCGGATCGTCTCGCTGCGCTTGCCGATCCAACCTCTCCCCGCGTGCAGGGCGAGGTGAAGAAAAGGCGATCTCGCTCTCGCGGCGCGGTTTTTTGCGCGCGAGCTGTGGTGACCACCCTCCACCAAAGCGACTCTTTTAGATCCGCCTCCGGCTATTAGAGGGAGGCGGAGCGCCGAAAGGCGCAAGGTAGATTCCGCGGGCCCGCGCCGGCAGGCGTTGCCGCCTGGCTTTGCGTTCGTCGCGGTGCGCGCTCCCTTTTAGGAAGCGCGCTCGCCTTCCGGCGCTCTACCGCGGCTCTCGCCAAACCCTCGCGGCCTTGGCTCAGTCCGGTCCCGCGCTTCATGGCAGCGCCAACGGGGGTGTAGTCCCGTCCGCCGCCCGGGCAGCCAGCTCCTGGCAGACC
>JBOHIU010000075.1:0-11374 GCA_050725855.1 Xanthobacteraceae bacterium
ATTGATTGGTGACGGCGGCCAGCGTGTATGTCGCCGCCCGTACCTTCATGTAAATAGCGACGGCGCTCGCGGCATCGAACGAGCTGAGAAACAAGATCAAAAGAACCGGCATGATCATCGCGAATTCAATCGCGGCAACGCCGCGCGTCGATGCCATGAACCGTCGGCAGAGCCTGGCCGGGCCGCGCGTCATCCCGAATAGGGCTCCACCCGGAAGGCGCTCACTCCCATCATTTCGATGTCGCCGTTTGGCAGGTTGCCGAGGTTGAATCCCAGGGGCCCGAGCACGTCCGGCCAGGCGTAGACCAGCTGCACGACCATGACATCGCCCGGCGTCCCCGGATCGTAGGTATAACCTGATTGAGCGAGAGCCTGGCCGTTGCTGTACATCCCCGGAGCCGAGGTATTGGCTGCGGCGAAAGACGCGTAGTTTTGCACGGCGATGAACATATTGCTGCAATTGAACAGGGCCGACTGGCAGACCTTGTTCACGACCGTGGTGGCGGACCAATTGTTGTTCTGCGCCTGCCCGGTCATGAAATAGCGGGCCGCCTGATTGGCCGCGTCTTGCATGACCATCTGCCCGAACAGGAAAATGGTCACTTCGAGGATCGCGATCAGAGTCGCCAGAAACGGCGGTGCGATCAGGGCGAATTCGACGGCGGTCGCGCCTCCCCGCGCGCGGGCGAAGCGAAACATTTCTCGCGCCAGGCGCCGCGTCCATGCCGGCAAATTGCGAGACATATCCTGCCCGTCGCCATTGCACCGCGGCTCCGCCAAGGGCGAACCGGGTTCTGAGGAGCGGGACCATGCTCCACAAGACATAAATTATTCTTCCGCGCAGCTGCGGAAACTCGCGCGCAATGTCCGCCAGGCGATTAAGGAAGGGCTTACCGAAAAAGCGAATTTTCTCGCATCAATATATCTGCAATATAACCACACCCTTCGTTCGCAACGCGGCGCGCAATTCACAGCCCATTAAGGCGCTTGGCCGATATCTACGGGCCGGACCAAACGCGCACCCGCGCCATCGGCGGCTTTCGAGGGCGGGTTGGACGGAATTTCGCCAAACGCGGCTCGGACATGAATCAGTTATTTCTCACCATCGTCATGAGCGTCGGCGAAACCTTCATGAGGACCGTGCCGATCTCGATCGTTCTCGCGGCCGTGTTCACCGTCCTGACGTGGTTCTGGG
Organism: Xanthobacteraceae bacterium; assembly: GCA_050725855.1. Taxonomy (GTDB): domain Bacteria; phylum Pseudomonadota; class Alphaproteobacteria; order Rhizobiales; family Xanthobacteraceae; genus BOG-931. The sequence continues at coordinate 1,196 of JBOHIU010000075.1, forward strand.
CATGCAATCCGGGAAGGCCGTGGTGGCGGAAGCGCGATCTGGTGACCGACCTTTGCTATTGGCTGTTCATCCCGGTCATAACGCGTTACCTGCGCATCGGGATGCTTGTCGCGACAGCGGCGCTCATTCTCGGCATCACGACCGGCGGCGGTTTGGTGGCCTTCTACGAAAACGGCCATGGGCCGCTCGCCGCGTTGCCGCTTGTCGCCCAAGCCATCGTGTTTCTGGTCGGCGAGGATATCATCCTCTATTGGACCCACCGCGGGTTCCACGGCAAGACCTTCTGGAAGTATCATGCCGTGCATCACTCCTCCGGGGAATTGGAGTGGATCTCCGCGGCGCGCTTTCATCCCATCAATCTTTTTCTCGGCAGCGTCGCGGCGGACGTGATCATGCTGTTCGCCGGCATCTCGCCGAACATCTTCCTCGTGATCGGTCCGCTGACCATCGCACATTCGGCGTTCGTGCATGCCAATCTGGACTGGACGCTGGGGCCGTTCAAATACGCGATCGCGACCCCGGTGTTCCACCGGTGGCACCACACCCCGGCGGACCGGGGCGGCGAGAAGAATTTCGCCGCCACGTTCCCGATTCTCGATGTCATATTTGGCACCTTTTACATGCCGGCCGGGAAGCTCCCGGACCATTACGGGATTTCCGATCGCGCTTTTCCGGAAAGTTTTGGCGCCCAGGTCGTGCATCCGTTCACGCAGTAACGGCGCGCCGTTTCCAGATTTTTCCAAGATTGCCAGGCAATTCTCGTCGCGGCGCCGGACGCCGCAAGGATTTGCACTTCATTCACCAATTTGCAGTCAATTAGCCGTGCGGACATACCGCCAGTTTCAGTTGCCTGATCCGCGTAGCGTATCGGAGTAGTTCGATGATGGATCCGCGCGAGCGAGGCCGGACGGGCCTGAGCCCGATCGTCTGCCTCGCGGTTGGCCTTTTGATCGCCGTCGTGGCCGCGCCGCCCGCTTATGCCGCGCCCGTTTCCGTGCAACTCGATCGCGCCAAGCTCATCAAGCTACCCGATCGGGCGGCGACCGTGGTGGTCGGCAATCCCCTCATCGCCGACCTGTCGATACAGCCGCACGACCTCGCCGTGATTACCGGCAAAGGTTACGGGGCCACCAACTTCATCGTTCTGGACAAGGACGGCGCCGTATTGGCCGAACACACTGTCGAGGTCCAGGGGCCGACCGATCCGACCGTCGTCGTCTACCGCGGCGCGCTACGCGAAACCTACAGCTGCACACCGGAATGCTCGCGCCGCATCACGCTCGGCGACGATCCGGACTACTTCACCAAGACCATGACCGAAACCTCCTCGCGGAACAGCCAGGCGCTTGCGGCCGCGAACGCGCAGCACCACTGACCCGCGCCATTACGGAATCGGTAGCGCTGTCGTCGATTTGATTTTCTCCATGGCGAAGCGCGACGTGACGTTCTTCAGCGGCACCGCCGCGATGAGCCGCTTATAGAACGTGTCATAACCGGCGATATCGGCCACCACGACGCGCAGCATATAATCGACATCGCCGGCCATGCGGTAGAACTCCATGACTTCCGGCATGGCGCCGACCACCTTGGCGAAACGATCGAGCCAGTCTTGCGAATGGTCGCCGGTCTCGATGGACACGAAGACCGAGATCCCGAGCCCGATACGGTCCTGATCGACGAGGACGACGCGCTTTAGAATGACGCCGTCGGCTTCCAGCCGCTGGATGCGCTTCCAGCATGGCGTGGAGGATAAGCCGACCCGGGTGCCGATCTCGGCCACTGACAGCGCGGCGTCGTCCTGCAGCACCGCAAGGATTTTTCGGTCAATCGCGTCCATGGAATTTTGTTTCAAATTTTTCAGATGCAGCCACAGTAACGAGAATAATATTCCAAATCAAGCCGCAAATCTTCAGCATTCTTCCGTGGTTAAAGACGCGCCATGCCTGGCCAGAAAGCCATCCACTTCGGCCCGCACCGGCATACCGGCGGAGCCGCCGAGCCTGGTGCATTTGAGGCCGGCAACGGCCGCGCCGAACCGCATGGCCTCGACTTCGCCCAGACCCTCGGCGAGCGCGAGCGCAAAGCCACCGTGAAAGGCATCGCCCGCGGCCAGCGTATCGACCGCACGGATGCCGAATACCGGCAAGCGCCGCGGCTTTCCGTCCCGCAAATAAACAATGTCATCGGGCCCGTTGCTGACGGCGAGGAACGCAGCGGATTTTTCCGCGATGCGCATCAACGCCGCGGCGAGATCGGCGATTCCGGTCGTTGCCCGAAGGCATTCGGAGGAAAAAATCAGATGGGAGGCAACACGAAACAGCGGATCGTCCTCGAAGGTCGGCCGGTCGGCGTCGAGCACGACCCGCAAACCCTGGCGGCGCGCCGCCGCGCAGATCGGCGTAACGAAATCCGGGAAACGATTGTCGGCGAGCACAATATCGCTCGCCGCGACCAAAGTCTCCGGATCGTTTGGCGCCGCCGTGGCAACGCGTTCGTCCCGATAGGTGACGATCATCCGATCGCCGCGCGCATTTATGAAGATGGCCGACAACGCGGTGGCCAAGCCTGCGGTACGCTGGCAGGCGGAGCAATCGACTTTTTCGCGGGCAAGCGCGGCGAGCACGCGATCGCCGTTCTCGTCGGCGCCCGGCGGACCGCCCATCGGACCGGCCAGACGGGCCTGTCCGCCGAGCCGCGCGATCGCGACCGCGGCATTGGCCGCGCAACCGCCGTTGACGGCAAAGAATTCCTTGGCCTGCACCTTGCCGTCGGCGCGCGGAAATTCCTCGACGCAAAATACCTCATCGAGCACGATGATGCCGGCGCAAAGCACGCGCGGCTTGTTTTTGCGCGGCGTTCGTTCCGGCGCATCAGCGCAGGACATCGGCGCCGTTCTCGATGTAACTGCGGATGATGTGATGCGCGATGGCGTGCGGCAAGGTCGCGGTCAGCCCGTGCGGATGCTGGCGCAGCAGCATCAGCGCCAGCTCCTCACGATCGAACCAGCGCGCATCCTCGAGTTCGCTGCGGTCGACGACGATCTGCTCCGAAAGCGCCTCGGCATGGCAGCCGATCATCAGTGACATCGGGAACGGCCATGGCTGCGAGGTGAAGTATTTGACGCGTCCGCAAACGATGCCGGTCTCTTCCAGCACCTCGCGGCGTACCGCATCCTCGATCGTTTCGCCCGGCTCGATGAAGCCTGCCAGGCAGGAATACATGGTCGGCGCGAACCGCGGCGAGCGACCGAGCACGCAGCGCTCCCTGGAAATCGGCAGCATGATCGCAACCGGATCGGTGCGCGGAAAATGCTGCACCTTGCAGGACGGGCAATCGCGCCGCCAGCCGGCCTGCACCACGCGCGTCGGCGCGCCGCAATTGGGACAAAAGCGATGCCGCGCATGCCAGCCGAGCAACGCCTTGGCCTCGGCGAGCGGCGGCAGATGCCGCGCATCGACCAGACCGTGCACCGCGATGGTGCGCAGGTCGGTGAGTTTCAGGTCGTCGCGCGTCTTGTAGAGTTCGACGTCCTTGGAATCGAGGCCAAGCCCAAAGCGCGGCGTTCCGTCCGTCAGTCCGAGAAATACGGTCTCGCGACCGTCCGCGAAGGCGCGTGCCTCTTCCGCCGTGAACAACGGCTGCAGAACGTCGCCTGACTTTTTCATCAGCACGAGTTCGCCGCCGATCAGATAGAATCCGGCGCGCGGGTCGCTCGCGAATTTTGTCAGCGCCGCCTCATCGGCACGACTCGCCGCGGCGCGGTCGACGCGGCTTGCCGTGTAGCCGAGATACGGCGGCGGACCGAGATCGGGGCGGGGAGACACGCCTCACTCGGCCGCTTCGCGCAATGGCTGCGGATAGAACAAATCGTGAAGCCGCTGCCATTGCGGGCCGAGCAGGCGCTGCTTGGCGGCGCGGCGATCGAGCGCCCGGACGCCGCGGCGGACATTGCGCTCGCCGCCGCCCGGCGGATGCAAAATCGGCTGCACGACGGCGATGCGGAATGTCATTGGTTCTCCTCGCGCCCTCTTCTGGACGCCTCGATCTTGGCCGGATTGAAGCCGCGCCCGGCACGGAGGTCAAGCGACCGGCGCGCGCCACGCGACGCGCTTTCGCGGCGCGCACACGGCCGCGCTCAGGGAGCGATACGCCTCCGGTCGCCCAAATCGGCACCGCCAAAAGGCGCTGCTTTCGGGCCGACCACACGGCGAATAATGACATTGTTCCGGCAAGATCACGTTAACCGCGGCATCCTAACCTTCCGGGTTCAGCGCGGCAGAACCCACGAGCGTAATTGCCATGGCGGCCCAGCTTTCAGGCATTCGCTACAGCATCGTCGTTCCGGTCTTCAACGAGGCGGCAATCCTTCCGATTCTGTTGCGCCGCATCGGCGCGTTGATGGAGCAACTCGATGGGCCGGCCGAAACGATCTTTGTCGATGACGGCAGCTCCGATTGCAGCTCCATTGTGCTGCAATCCCTCGTCCGGGATGATCCGCGCTACCGCTATATCCGCCTGTCCCGGAATTTCGGTCATCAGGTCGCGATCACCGCCGGAATGGACGCGGCCGCGGGAGAAGCGATTGTCGTCATGGACGCCGATCTGCAAGACCCGCCGGAGATCGTCGGAGAGATGATCGCAAAGTGGAAGGAAGGCTTCGAGGTCGTCTACGCCCGCCGTTTGTCACGCGCGGGCGAGAGCACATTCAAGCGCGCCTCCGCAGGCTTGTTCTACAAGCTGCTCGAAAAAATGTCCTCGGTCGTCATTCCGCCGGATGTCGGCGACTTTCGGCTGATAGACCGCAAGGTCTTGGACGCGCTGCGCCGCATGCCGGAGCAAGATCGCTTCTTAAGAGGCATGATCGCGTGGCTGGGTTTTCGGCAAACCGAAGTGACGTTTCATCGATTGCCGCGGCTGGCGGGAGAGACGAAGTACCCGCTGACGAAGATGGTTCGGCTGGCGGTCAACGGCGCGCTCGGCTTTTCCGATGCACCGTTGCGGCTCGCGATCTGGTTTGGATTGTGTGTGTCGGCCTGCGCGGTGCTGTACGGGTTCTATGTCGTAACTCTTTGGCTCATGCATGATCATCTCGTCGAGGGGTGGTCGTCGACCATCATTGTCATTTCGTTCCTTTGCGGCATCAACATGCTCATGACCGGCATCATGGGCCTCTATATCGGCCGCATCCATGCCGAGGTGAAGCGGCGTCCGTTATACGTCGTGTCGCAAAGGCTCGGCTTCGAGCGGGAGCCGAAGCAGCTGCGTGTCCTGTCAAGCACGTCGGCGGACTGAAGAATTCGCATGTCCGAACTGTTTGACAAATACGACAAGAACTTCAGCTCGGTTGTCCAATCGTCGATCGATTTTTCTCGCCTTCCACACAGCTTTTTCACCGCGGCCAAGGCGGACGCGCTCCGCGAGCTCATCGCTGCCCGCCTGCATGGGACGCGCGATCTCAACATGCTCGACGTTGGCTGCGGCGTCGGCGAAATTCATCCGCTCCTGCGGCGAACATTCGGCCGAATATGCGGAACGGACGTTTCCGCGGCCAGCATCGCTCAAGCCCGAATCAGGAATCCCGGCGTCGAGTACCAAGCCTATGCGGGCGAAACCCTTCCGTACGATAGCGCCGCCTTCGACCTTTCGATAGCGATCTGCGTGCTCCATCACGTGCCGCCATCGCAATGGCGCGGCTTTCTGCGCGAGATGCGGCGCGTCGTTCGCCCCGGCGGCATGGTCTGTCTGATTGAACATAACCCATTCAATCCCCTGACGAGGCTCGCGGTAGCACGCTGCGAATTCGACCGCGACGCCGTATTGCTGCACGCCAGTCGGACGCGTGCGCTGATGGCTGAAGCGGACATACGTGATGCGCGATCGCATTATTTTCTGCTGCTGCCTTCGGCGGCGCCAATGGCGCGAGGCATCGAACACTATCTGCGGCGCGTCGCGTTGGGCGCCCAGTATATCGCCACCGGTATCGCGTAGAACATTGGCTGCTTCGGGCTGGACCGGCATCGCCCCTGAGGACCGCCTCAAATGGCATCGGCAAAGACGCCCTCCCGGCCCGGCACGCGATCGAGCGGCGTCGCGAATTTGTCGCACGCCCTCCAGCGCTTGGGCGGAGCCTTCGCCCCGGCTGCGGACCGCTCGGAATTACAGTTAAACGTCACAAAAACCACCGGCTCCCCCATTTCCAGATCCGGAATCTATATCTTTCTGATTTCATCCACGTGCGTGTATTACCTTCTGAACGCATCGATCCTGGTCGGTCATTACGATCTGGGATGGCACCTCGCGGCCGGAGACCTCATTAGGGACCGAGGCCACATTCCCTTCCACGATCCATGGTCATTCACCGCGGGAGACAGACAATGGTTTAATCTTGAGTGGCTTTGGGGCGTGTGCGCCAGTGCGCTCTTTCAACATACGCATTTTGTCGGGCTGGTCCTGTTTGTCGTCGCTTGCGGCGCGGCCATAGTCGGATACTTGACCCGCGCCTGCCTCGGCAGCGGCGCTTCCACGCTTTCAGTCAGCATTTCCGTTCTATCTGCGTGTCTGCTTTATCCCGAGTTTTCGTCCTATCCGAATATCTATCTCGCCGCCGCGCCGAATATCGCCACGATGGTGTTTTCCGTCGTGTTCTACAAAGAGTGTTTGCAACGTACGAAACGCGTGCTTTTCCTGCCCGCAGTAATGCTCTTGTGGGCCAATCTGCATGGCGGGTTCTTGCTTGGACTTGGTATTATTGGTGTTTTTGCCGGAATTGCATTGCTCAAGCGGGATTGGGCCAATTGTGGACTTTACGGCATCGCGGGAGGCGCCTGCTTTGCCGTGACGTTTATCAACCCTCTCGGCTGGCACATCTATGAAGCCCTGACGACCGTACTCGGCCATTTCTCCCAGAAGTATATCACCGAGTGGTGGCCGTATTATCGGAATATGGTCATGCCGGGGAGCATCCCCGGCATCATATATATTCTGACATTCGTCGTGCTGGAACTGCGGTACAGGAGAGCCTGTCCGATAGAGTCGCGAATGCTTTCGTGGCTTTTCCTGTTCTTGGGATTGTATCAATTCAGGTATATGTCCTTCTTTTTTCTGTTTTCGACGATTCCGTTGGCGCTCAATCTCGACCGGCTGCTGCCCAGGCAGGCGGACGATTTCAAAACGGAAAAATCATTATTGTTCGCCGGCATTGCTCTCGCGTGCGCTCTGCCGTTGGTTTGCATCCGAATGCCGGCGCTTGGATTGCCGGCTTTACTTTCAAAGCAGGACGTCCACTATCTCGAAACGCATTACCCGCATGCGCGACTGCTGAACCATTGGAACTACGGCGGGATTCTGATTTTCTGGATGCGCGGCGCCATCCCCGTGTTTGTCGACGGTCGCGCGGCGACCGCCTACCCGAATTCCTTGCTGCATGATTATTTCGCGCTGGTGAAGCCGGACCAACTGACGATCGACGAGGCGGCGTGGGACAGGGTTCTTGCAAAATACAAGATAAACACGGTGCTTTGGCCGAAGTCGCATGAACAGCTCAGACACTTCCTGGTCGACAAGGAGGGCTGGAAAGAAACCTATACGGGCGCGTATGCCGCCATTTACGTCAAACCTTGAAACAACCTCTCGCCGGCTTCGGCCTGCATTCAATGCGGCCACGGCATGATCGGAACGGTCGAGATCGCGTTCGCCGGCGAACCGTTGATAATCTTGGTGCTGATGGCGAGATAAACGATGGTGTGGTGCGGCTTATCCAGCAGGCGATAAATGCGCGTCGTCTTGAAAAAGATGCTGGTCTTCTGACTGAACACCTCCGCCTTTTCAGGCAGCTTCGACAGATCGGCGTTGATCGGGCCGGTTTGCCGGCACGAGATCGAGAAGTTGGACGGGTCTTCGTTCAAGCCCAGAGGCTGGCCCCAGCCGCCTTTTCTGGCCTGCGAAATGTCGCAGACGACGCCCGACACTTCCGGGTCCTCGAAGACGCTGACGCACACCTTGTCGTCGGGCGAAAATGCGCGAAAGGTCGTGCTCACGCAGTCGAGATCGGTCGCGTGCGCCGGACCACCAAACATGACGAGCACGACCGCCAGGCCGAAAAACAGCTTCATTCTCGATACTCCGCGTCCTGTCGCTGGATTTCGGCACAGTGAATTGTGAAATGCGCTTTTTTGGCGACGATGGCGACAGCATTGCGCGAGCGATCAAAACCCGGTGACGCGGGCGAGCAGCGCGTCGAGGTCCTCCGGCAAACGATCGCCGCGCCAGGCGATATACATGTCGGGGCGAACGAGCGCGAGGACGCGGCCATACAGCGCGCGACCGTCCGGCAAGGCCACGTCGAGAATTTTGAGCGGCATGCCGCGCGCCGCCGCGGCGCGTTCAAGCGCCGCGCCGTCCGCGCCGGGATCGAAGCGCAGCAGCGTAAAGCCGCGGTCGAATTGATCATAGAGCGAAGAGCCCATCTCGCGCCGTTCGTCGAGCCACAGATGCGGCGCCCGCCCGCCGGCAAGCCCGCTCGGCACATATTCATCGTAGGTATCCGGGAAAACATCCGGCGGCGGCGCGCCGTCGCTCACGATGACCGGAGAAGCATCGTAGCGGCCGCCGATCTGCACGCCGACCGCGTCCACGTCCTCGGCGCGATTGAAGTGATTGTAGCGCACATAGGTCATCTGCGCCGCCGCCGCGCGCGCGGCCTCGCCGGCCGGACCGTCGCGCTCGATGTCCTCGGGCACGGCGGCATCGTGCATGCGGGAGGCGTATTTGCGCGAGGCGCCGGTGTTGCGCAGCCCGATCGGCTTGCGCTCGGCTTGGTAGGAATCGAGCAGGCGCTGGCCGCCCCAGCCGGCCAGCACGGCCGCCAATTTCCAGGCCAGATTCGCGCTGTCGTCGATACCGGTATTCATGCCGAAGCCGCCGGTCGGCGTGAACAGATGCGCGGCATCGCCGGCGATGAACATCCGCCCGGCGCGATAGCGCTCGGCGACCAGCGCCTGTCCGGCGTTCCATGGGTGATAGCCGAGAATATCCACCGCGATGTCGGCGCCTATCGTGCGCCTCACCCAGTCGGCGACCTTCACGACATCGACGCCATCGTGGCCGCGCTCCGGCTTGATCAGCATCATGAACTCGTCGGCGCCGTTGAGCGTGAAGATCACGCCGCGGGTATGCGGATCGGGATTGACCGCCCAATACATCCAGGCGCGGCGCCCCCCGACGAATTTCCGATAGAGCTCGGGAATACGCATGTAGATGGAGAAGAACTGCCCGGCCCAGTAGGCATCCTTTTTCTGCACGTCGCCCTCATAGGCGATGCCCAGCGTTTTTCTGATGAAGCCGTTGCCGCCTTCGCAGGCGACCGCGTAGGCCGCGCTGCAGACGATTTCATCCGAACCGGCGCTCTTGCGCGCGTGCAGGCGCACGCCGGTCTCGTTCTGGGTAAACCAGTCCACCTGCCAGCCGAAGCGGACATCGATGCTTGGCCGCGCGCGCACGCGATCGAGCAGATAGCGCTCGACATACATCTGGTTGACGTGGAACATCGGCTCGGGAAGCTGATCGGTGACCGGCATCCGCCGCCGCAGCGCGATGCGCTGGTCGCGGCTCGGCATCGGGAAGCGGTAGATCTCGTGCGACGACAGGTGGGTGAAATAGGCCTGGTCGAACGGATGATCGCCGGGAAGGCCGAGACGCCGCACCTCGTCGGAAAAGCCGAGGCGGCGGTAAAGCTCCATGGTGCGCGCGTTCTGGCCGTTGCCCTTGGGATGCCAGCGGCTCTCCGGCTCGGCGTTGAAGATGGTGCACTTGGCGCCGTGGAAATCGAGAAACAGCGCCAGCACCAGCCCGACCGGTCCTCCCCCGACGATGGCGACTTGCGTTTGCGTTTCTTGCGGCACGCTCAAAAGCTTGCGCCAGGCCTCGCGACGGCACAAGGCTCCTCGGTCGCCTCTGGATCGGTTGGCTGCTGATGGAATAATGGCGACTCCCTCTCCCCGCGTGCGGGGAGAGGGTTGGGGTGAGGGGCCGTTGCCGCTAAGCTCAGAACAGGGAATGCCCCCTCACCCGCTCGCTTTCGCTCGCGACCTCTCCCCGCGCGCGGGGAGAGGTAAATAGGAAGCAAAATCGCATGCCCCGCACACCGCGTATTGTCATCATCGGCGGCGGGATCGGCGGCCT
>JBOHIU010000076.1:0-13022 GCA_050725855.1 Xanthobacteraceae bacterium
TCGAATGGTGCGTCGCGTGCATCTTCGGATGCCCCAGGTTGTCCAAATTGGGACTTTGACCACCATTCATCCCCTGGGCATTCGCAGTCGCCATGCAGGCAAGCAAACCAAACGACGCGGCTACTAGAATCGGAAAAAGACGCATGTTTTTGACTCCTGTGCTTTTCTGAGCATCCCCAGTTTCACCAAAAACGAATGAGGAGGGCCGGCATTTCGTTCCAGAAGTGGTGGAAAAGTTCGACCTCTGCTTTCCAGGCAGGCGCCTCGGGAACGCCTGCCAGGACCGAGATCGCGCGATTTATGACGGCATCAACACCTTGTTGGTGACCATGATAACGCCATTGCTTTGATAAACGTTCGGGATCGTGATTTTCGCGGTGTCCCCTTTTGCGTCGGTAACCATAAGCTCCTTGCCGCTGCCGCTAACGGTCAGCGTCCCACCCTCGACGGTCTTGAGATCCGCCATGCCGCCGCCGTCCTTGATGTCTTGATCGAGCGTTTTCGTGTCGTAACGCCCCGGAACCACGTTATAGGTGAGAATCTTGTCGATCTCTTTTTTGTTTTCGGGCTTAAGAAGATTCTTGACGGTTCCCGCCGGCAACGCGTCGAAGGCTTTATTGGTCGGCGCAAACACCGTAAAGGGCCCGGACCCTTCCAGCGTTTTGACCAAGCCACCGGCCTTCACAGCCGCAACCAGAGTCGTGTGGACCTTCGATTTGCTGGCATTCTGGACAATATTCTTGTTGGCGGACATGGCGGCGCCGCCAACCATTGGATCGGCAAATGCTGGCGAAACGGCCAGTGCCACGATAGCAGTGGCCGCTAGCAATTTGATTTTAGTCATTGGCCTTCAGGCTCCTTGGTGTACCGGCGTCGGCCTATCCTGCGTCGGCTCGTGCACACGGTTGCGCAACTTCACAATGTTGTTGCTAAGACAAGAACTTTCCAAAACGCTGACGGGTCAATATACGTCGCAATAATTGTGCCGCAGACGGTCGCAGAAAATGGCGGGCTGCTGAAACGAAAAAATGCGCCGCGAATGCCGTGTGTTCAGCGGCATGCGTCAGGTTCGAGACGTTCCGATGAGTCGTAGTGTCGACTTGGGAACCAGCCGCACACGATTCGTGCTTGGCCGGCGGGAAAAGCAACGTTTCCTGTATCCGGGCGGCCACCTGCTGGGCCGCCCGCCTGCTTTTAATTCCAGCGCGATCAGGCGTTATCGGGTATCAACACCTTGTTGATGACCATGATAACCCCATTGCTCTGGAAGACGTTGGGGATAGTGATTTTGGCAGTGTCGCCTTTGTCGTCGGTAACCGAGATGTCCTTGCCGCTGCCGGTAAACGTCAGTGTATCGCCGTCGACCGTCTTGAGCTTCGCTTGACCGCCGCCCTTCTTGATCAATTCGTCAAGTTTCCGCGTGCTGTACCGACCCGAAATGACGTGATAGGTCAGAATCTTGTCGAGCTTTCCCTTGTTCTCGGGCTTGAGCAGATCTTGCACGGTTCCCGCCGGGAGGGCATCGAACGCTTCGTTGGTGGGGGCCAACACGGTGAAGGGCCCGCGCCCTTCCAGTGTCTTGACCAAACCGCCGGCCTTAACTGCGGCCACGAGTGTGGTGTGGTCCTTTGAGTTCACGGCATTCTGGATGATGTTTTTGTTGGCATACATGGCCGCTCCGCCAACCATCGGATCGGCGGCAAACACCGGCCCGGTTACCAATGCCACGAGTGCAGTGGCGGCCAATAGTTTTACTCCGGTCATGGGTAGCTCTCTCCTGTTCTGTCACGGGATGCCGACTTGTCCTTCGCCGACGTCTGCGCGACGTTTGCAATGTCTTAGCTACGAATGGCCAGAGTGACGGTTTCAATGGATGTACAAAAAAAGCGCGGCGGACTGCCGCAGCCGGTTACCGTCATTCGGCAATCGGACGAATCTTCTCAGCGAGCCCAGCAAAACCTTGATTTTTCCGATGGTTCGACCGGATGGGCCGGATCGCGTGCCGCATTGGCGGATGCCACAATCGGGGCGTTCACCAGCCGATGCGGCCGTAACGCAACTGAACCCAACAGCCCACGAACGCCGATCTCGGCTGCTCTCGCAGCCGATCGTGGTCGGCCGTTAGCGAAGCGCATAGAATTGCAACAGAAAGACGTCCCACGCGGATTATACCAACAATTCTTGACATTGACTTAGACTCATACTCTCGTCATGGACGGACTTGAGGCGGCCATCCACGTCTTTGAGATTACGTGACATTTCAGACCTGGAGCACCAGCAATGCCTGACGCGTCACGCAAGCGAGCCACGAAAAGCGTCAGTGCCGCCGCTTACGCTTGGCGTAAGGATTGGCCTTGGCGCGCAGCATCAGCCGGATCGGCGTGCCCGGCAGATCAAATGCGGCGCGCAAGCCGTTGACCAGATAGCGGCGATAGGTCTCCGACAGCGCAGCGGCGCGCGAGGAAAAAATCACGAAGGTCGGCGGCCGCGCTTTTGGCTGGGTCATGTAATTGAGCCGCGGCCGGCGACCGCCGGCGGCGGCCGGCGGCGTGGCGGCGACCGCCTGGGCCAGAAAGCGATTGAGCGCCGCGGTCGGAACGCGGCGGTTCCAAACCGCATACGCCTCCATCACCGCCGCCATGAGCCGGTCGAGACCGGCGCCGGTGCGCGCGGAAAGCGCGACCGCGGGAACACCCTTGATCTGCGGCAAGAAGCGGTCCGTTTCCTCGCGCAGCCGCGACAGCACACCCGGCGGCGGCTTCACCAAATCCCATTTGTTGATACCGATGACGATGGCGCGGCCTTCCCGCTCCACCAGATCGGCGACGCGGGTGTCTTGTTCCTCGAACGGAGCCTGCGAGTCGATCAGCACGATCACAACGTCGGCGAAGCGAATAGCGCCAAGCGTGTCCGCGACCGAAAGCTTCTCGAGCTTTTCCGTAATCCGCGACCGGCGGCGCAAGCCGGCGGTGTCGTGGATGCGGAAGCGTTGTCCCTGCCATTCGAGATCGACCGCGATGGCGTCGCGCGTGATGCCCGGCTCCGGTCCCGTCAATAGCCGTTCATCGCCAAGCAGGCGATTGATCAAGGTCGACTTGCCGGTGTTGGGGCGGCCGACGACCGCGATGCGGATCGGTTTGTCTTTTGCTTCGGGTACTGCGGCCGCGACGGGGTCGGGAGCTTCCGTCGCCGCGGGCAGCGCGGCGCGGAGCGCGTCATAAAGATCGGCAAGACCCTCGCCGTGTTCGGCGCTTATCGCCACCGGATTGCCGAGGCCAAGCGCATAGGCCTCCAACGCGCCGGCTTCGCCGGCTCGGCCCTCGCTCTTGTTGGCAACCAGGATCGCCGGCTTGCCGGCCTTGCGCACGAGATCGGCAAAGCTTCGATCTTCCGGCGTTACACCCGCGCGCGCATCGACCAGAAAGACGATGGCATCGGCTTGCGTCATGGCCGCGGCGGTCTGCGCCTGCATTCTTTTCGAGAGGCTTTCGTTCTGCGCACGACCGGAAGCATGTTCGAGGCCTGCGGTGTCGATCAGTCTGAACGACAGATCGCCGAGGCGGCCTTCGCCTTCGCGCCGGTCGCGTGTCACCCCCGGCGTGTCGTCGACCAGCGCAAGATGCCGCCCGACCAGACGATTGAACAGGGTGGATTTGCCGACATTGGGCCGGCCGACAACGGCGATGATGAAAGACATGATGCAATCCGCAAGGTCCGGCGTCGCAAGAAATACACCGGCTTGGCCGCCACCACTAACTTTCGGCAGCCGAGGCAAAAATCATTGCGCGCCGGTTGGCGGCGGAGCGGGCCAGATCGATTGCGACGACTGTGCCGCGGCAGTCGTCGGAGGGGCTGGCCAGACCGTCTGCGAAGATTGAGCCTGATTGGTCGGGGGCGGCGCCGGCCAGACCGTCGGTGAGGACTGTTCGGCCTGTTGCGACGTCGGTTTCGGCCGCTTGGATAGCCCGACGGTGATTTCGGTTCGCCGCCTTTTAGCCGGCGCCCGGGCGGTCCTCTCCTTGGGTTTCGCCTTGGGCTTGGCTTTGGGTTCTACTCTCGCCTCCGAACTTGCGTGTTGTTCGGCCGCCGGCAGGATCGAAGTTGCGACGCCGCCATTGTCGGCAGCCTGCTCGGGCGGCGGCTGGTAGCCCTTGTACAAGTCAGCCGGTATGCCCGAGGTAACCCCCGGAACCCCGGTAGGGAATACAGGCTGCCGCTGCCCCTTAAGCGGCGTTTTGTTGTCGAACATGTCGTTATCAAGCAGGGTCGTCGGATCGAACTGACCGCCTTTGGTGCATGCCGCCAGGATCGAGACCGCGGCAAGCACCACGGCGAGCGGCAAAATCGCAAACTTGCCCCGCGCGCGCATCAAGCTCAGCCCTTGCCCTTCGCGGCGATAAGCTCGCTCAGAATCTGGGCGCGATTACGCGTCGCCGCCGGCGTTTCCGGGTCAGCCATGATCATATCGGTCCACTTTTGCGCCACAGTCAGATTGCCGGCTTTCCACGCCGACAGAGCCAAGAGCTCGCGCGCCGTATGGCGGAAAAGACGGCCGGACGCAGTCAGGGGCTCTAGCCTTTTCTCCATTTCGGAATAAGGCGCACTGTCGACCAGCAGCAACCCTGCGCGTATGGCGGCCAAGTCTTGGATGACCGGCTTCATACTTTTGTCGGCCGCAAGCGAATCGTAGGCGGCGACGGCGGCCTTTTTGTCGGTCTGCGCCAACTCGGCGGCTTCGCGCAACCTGGCCAGGACCTGGTAGCCAGCGGTACCGGTGGCCGCGATTTTGGCAAATGCCGCATCGGCCTCCTTGTGCTTGCCGCTTTCGGCGAGCGTCACCGCCTGCTCATAGGCGGTGCCGGCTAAGCCTGCCTTCTTTCCCTGCCAATAGTCGTAACCGCGCCAGCCGCCCACACCGGCGACGATCAGAAAACACATTGCAACGATCAGATAGCCGTACCGCTCCCACAGCTTCTTGAGCTGTTCGCGACGGACTTCCTCGTTAACTTCATTGAAGATATCGGCCACGCAACCGGATCCCAGCGCTTTCCAACTTGCCGAACCACCAGCCGGATGCCCTTCCGTCCCGTTCGGCTCCGGGCGGACAGATACAGGGGGGACCCGGCAGTTACGCAGCCCCCGCTTGGAAGCCCCTGTATTGATTACATTAATCCGGCACCGCTTAGATTAGTGATGTGGCGCGAGCAAGGCAAACCGCCACGATGCCGCCTGCGACGATTGGACAACATCCGCCAGGAGATCGGCGTGATTACGCCTTTGTCTTTCGCATCGGGTAGACATGCTCGGGCCCCGGGAAACGACGCGCACGCACCTCCTCGGCATAGCCTTTGATCGCACGCTCGATCGAGGGACCGAGTTCGCCAAAACGCTTGACGAATTTTGGCACGCGCGGGGAAAGCCCGAGCATGTCCTCGAGAACGAGGATCTGGCCGTCGCAAGCCGCGCTGGCGCCGATGCCGATGGTCGGCACCGGCACCTGCTCGGTGATGCGGCGACCGAGCGGCTCGGCGATCGCTTCAAGCACGATCGAAAAGGCGCCGGCGTCCGCCACGGCGCGTGCGTCGGCCTCGATCGGAGCCCAGTCGGCTTCATCGCGGCCCTGGGCGCGGAACGAGCCGATCGTGTTGATCGCCTGCGGGGTGAGCCCAACGTGACCCATCACCGGCACGCCGCGCTCGGTCAGAAACGCGATGCTCTCCGCCATGCGCGTTCCGCCTTCGACCTTGATGGCGCCGCAGCCGGTTTCTTTCATGATCCGCGCGGCGGAGCCGAACGCTTGTTCCTTCGAGCCCTCATACGAGCCGAACGGCATATCGACCACCACGAGCGCGCGCTTCGAACCGCGCATTACCGCCAGCGCCTGGAGAATCATCATGTCGAGAGTGACAGGAACGGTGCTCTCAAGCCCGTGCATCACCATACCCAGCGAGTCGCCGACCAGGATCACGTCGCAATAGGCGTCGACGATGCGCGCGGTATGCGCGTGGTACGACGTCAAGCAGACGATCGGATCGCCGCCCTTGCGGGCACTGATATCGGGCGCGGTCAGACGCCGCACTTCGCTCTGCACGGACATATCTAAGACAGCTCCCTGAAGCTCGTTCCCGCGGCAGCGGGAATCCAGTCTGTTTGCTGAGAATTCAATAATCGCGTCTAGGCTTTCACGGGGATCAACGGACAACGAGCGATCTTGGTGCTGGGATACATGTTAAAGTCCGAGCGCCGGCGTCTGGAATGCCGGCAGGCCAATGACGATCGGATGGAACACCAGGCCGAGCGCCAGATAAATGATGGTGCCGACGATGACGGCAATGATGTCGTTCCTGGCACCGCCAATCGGGATTGGCGGGGCGCCCGGATCGGTGCGTCGTTTGAGCGTCATGCGGTCAAAGCCCGCCCAGAGCAGAAGCGATCCGAACAGGATGATGCCGCCGAGATCGCCGTTGGCGCAGAGATGCGCCACGGCCCAGGTCTTGACCGCGATCAGCAGCGGGTTCTTGACCGCGCGCTTGATATGGCCGGGTATATAGGCGGCGGCCAGCAGGATGCTTGCCGGCCACATCAACACGACGACGATCTGTCGCGTCCATGCCGGCGGAGACCACAGCGGAATGAGGCCGGCATCGCGATAGAGCGCGAAGCCGTAGCCGATCAGGAGGATGCCGACGAGCGATATCAGCGAGAACAGACCCTTGTAGGGCCCCTCCCCGATCGCCTTGACGAGCGCAGCGCGCCGGTCACGCATGGTGACGAAAACATGCGCGCCCAGAAAAATCACCAGCCCGAGAATTTCACAGACAAGGCCCATGATAACCGCGAGAAAGTCAGGTTAAGCTTTTTACCGCAAACGGGACCCATTTTGCGCCGCGATCATGACGAGGCGGTTTCGCTTGTCAATGCCGAGTATTTCTCAGTGGTCCATTCAACCATTCGCATCGCGGATGCGGCGCGCTCGCATGCGGATGTGAGAATCAATGGGCCGCTAATTTAAGACGCGTAGCGCTTATCGCGCTCGATGTAAGCTGCCGTGCCAACGATGAGGTCCCGCTCCCTGAACGAAACCATGTCGTCGGCCATGATTGCAGCGCTGCCGTCGCGGGCGATCGCCGCCAGCACGCGCTGCATCACCTTGATGGCCGCGCGCTGCGCGTCGCTCGGAATGATCACCGCGTGGTAGCCGAATGCTTCGAGCCGCGCCACAGAGATCAGCGGCGTCTTGCCGCCGACAAACATGTTGATCAGCTTGAGCCCCGGCAGCCGCTTGGCTATTTCCGCGATCTCCGATTCAGATGTCGGCGCCTCGACGAAAATCATATCGGCGCCGGCCTCGATATATGCCGATGCGCGATCGATCGCCGCGTTAAATCCCTCGATCGCAAGCGCGTCGGTGCGGGCGATGACGATAAAATCCGGATCGTGCAGCGCATCGCGCGCGGCTTTGAGCTTTTGCGTCATCTCCCGCGCCGGCACGACGTTCTTGTCGTCGTAGTGCCCGCATTTTTTTGGAAAAGTCTGGTCTTCGAGGTGAAAAGCGGCGACGCCGGAGCGCTCGAAGGCTCGCGCCGCAGCTTGCGCGTTGAGCGCATTACCGTAACCGGTGTCGGCGTCGGCGATGATCGGCACCTCGACCACATCGACCATCGAGGCCAGCCGGTCGACGATTGTACTCATCGAGATCAGACCGAGATCGGGCACGCCCGCCGAGCGGGCAATCGCGCCGCCGCTGGCATAGACGGCCGGGAATCCAGCCTGCGCCACAAGACGCGCCGAAAGCCCGTCGAACGCGCCCGGCGCGACTGCAATGCGACCAGAGGCGAAAAAGCTCCTCAATCGGGTCGTGGCGCGCATTTCACCTCTCCGCTTCGCCGTTTCTTATCGCCATGATACGTCTGCCGCTGCCATCGGGGAAAGCATGGAGGGCAGGCTCATGAAACGGTGCATCGCGGCGGCGTTGGCGATCTTGTTGGGTACGGCCGGCGCTTTCGCGCAGACTTCGCCACCAAAGCAGACTTGGCCGCCGAAGACGGTTCGTATCATCGTGCCGTTCGGCGCCGGATCTACGCCCGATGTGGTGGCGCGGCTGATCGCCAATCGACTCCAGCAACAGACCGGAGCGACCTTCCTCGTCGAAGATAAACCTGGCGCCAGCGGCAATACTGGCACCGATGCGGTGGCCAAGGCGGTGCCGGACGGCACCACGATCGGCATCAGCATCGGCGGACCGCTCGCCATCAACACACTGTTGTTCACGCATCTTTCCTACGATCCGAACAAGGATCTTTCGCTCATCACCATGCTGGTGACGCAGCCGAGCGCGCTCGCCGTCAATGCCAACCTCGGCGTCAATAGCGTTCCCGCCCTGCTCGATCTGATCAAAAAAAGTCCGGGCAAATATAATTACGGCTCGATCGGCACCGGGTCATTGTCGCAGCTCGCCATGGAGGCGATCGCGATCAAGAGCGGCACCAAGCTCGTCCACGTGCCCTACCCCTCGTCGCCCCAAGCGGTGCAGGCATTGATCCGCGGCGACGTCCAAATGGTTTGCCTGCCGGCGATTTCGATCACGCCGCAGCTCAAGGGCGGAAAGATCAAGCTCCTGGCCATCAGCACCGCGAAAAGGTCGCCGCTGCTGCCGGGGGTACCGACCCTCGATGAATTCGGCATCGACGTGGAAGCCGATGCATGGATGGGCTTGATCGGACCTGCCGGTCTCTCCACGGCGACGGTCGAGCGCATCAATCGTCTGGTTGCCGAGGCGATCACCTCGCCTGCAATCCGCGACAAGCTCTCCGCGCAATTGATGGAGCCGATCCCCGACACGCCGGCCCAATTCCGCGCCCGCATCGAGGCGGACATCGCGCGTTGGAAGCCGGTGATCGCGGCGGCGAAGATCAAGATCAATTAGCGATATGGCGAGTGCGAGAACGGACGGCGAGCGGACGCCAACTTTTTGCCGCTACTCTCTGTTGCTATTCCCGTACGCGGGCCTCACTGGCCGCCGCCGAAGCGGAAGTTCAAGCCAGCCTTGATCTCCTGGACGTTGAGGCCCGCATTCGAACTGACAGATTCAAGCGGCGTCGTGAAGTTCATGTTCTGCGCGCCGAAGCCCAGATAATCGTATTCGATTTTCGCCGACCAGTTGTCGTCGAGCGCGTATTCGAGACCAGCGCCGACGGTCCAGCCGGTGCGCAAGAGGCTGTCGGTCGCGGTGTTGCCGCCGAGATCGGTCAGAGTGCTCTGGTCCTGCGCCAGCGCCAAGCCGCCCTTGCCGTAGACCAGGAGTCGATTGAACGCCGCGCCGATGCGGCCGGTGACGGTCGATGTCCATTGCACGTTGCTGTTGAGCCCCTCGCCGATCGAATCGGTGCCGCTGTTCGTCGAGTTAAGCCAGCTGAAATCGCCTTCGACGCCAAGCACGAGCCGATTGAACTGGGCGTTGGCGCCAACCTGCGCGCCGCCGAGGAAGCCCAAGCTCGAGAAATTATCGTTGTTCGCGGCGCCGAACGGATCGCTCCAGGACGAGTTGGAATAACCGCCGCCGATGTGGCCGCCAACGTAGATTCCAGTCCAATTGTAGATTTGCGGCGCATAAGCGACCGGCGCTGCCGGGGCCATGGGCGCCGGGGCCGGCGGCAGGTCGGCCGCATTCGCGCAACACAGGGGGACAATAGTGCCGACGGCGAGTGCAACGCCACCGACCAGCGAACGCAATTTCATTAGAGCCTCCAAACGCGCCCCCGACGTGCCTGCCCGCGACACACCCCGACGCGGCGACGAAGCACCTCACAGGGACGCAGAGAGCCTCAGGTCTTCGGAAAAAGCGTGGTGGTCCGGTGGCGAGGAATGGTCGTTTGATGGCGGCAAAATGACTTCGGGATTCTTTGTAAACAAAAAGCCAATACCGAATTTATGCCGCACTCCTTGATACGCCCATCGTTCAAGGCCGCCGCCGACCCGCCGCAGCCGAAGCAAATGGCCGCGGCACGGCCCCTTTATCCGCGTGGCGTTTTTGGCGATGATGCGGCCAACAAGTCGTCGCACTCCTCGATCGCGGCGGTACAACCCATTATCAAAGGAAGGCCGAAATGACTGGCACACTCGCCGAACAGGTTTTCCAAATAGGTTTCATTGTTCCCGATATTCACAAAGGAATGACCTTCTTCAAGGAAAAACTGGGCGTGCCCGAATTCCTGTTCATTGAAAGGACCAATCTCCAGGACGAGACCTATCTGGGCAAGCCGGCGCCGCTCAGCCAACATCTCGCCTTCGGCTGGTGCGGCGACACGCAGATCGAATTGATCCAGCCGCTCACCGGCGTCAGCACCTATTCGAAGTTTCTCGATCACAATCCGCAAGGCGGAATGCATCATTACGCCATCGAAGTTGCCGACTTCGATCGGGGCGTGAAGGACATGGAAGCTCGCGGCTTCAAACTCGTTCAATCCGGCCGCCATAACGAAACGCGATTCGGTTACTTCGACACGACGGCAGAGATCGGGGCGCTGACCGAAGTGGTTTATCTACAGCCCGAGGAACGGGCCTTCATGCATGGATTGAAAGGCAAAAAATGAGGATCGCTACGGCTTTCGTTTTGTGTCGCGGATCGTCAATGTCCGGACGCAATGACATCGTCGTATAGGTCAGGCCGAAAGCCGACCAGCAACTTGCCGCCACCGAGATCAAGCACCGGCCGTTTGATCATCGATGGCTGCTTAAGCATCAGCGCCATTGCCTTCTCGGCGTCGAGCCTGGCTTTGTCCCTGTCCGGCAGCTTGCGGAAGGTGGTGCCGGCGCGATTGAGCAAGGTCTCCCAGCCGACCTTCTTTTCCCATTTCTCCAGCCGTTCGCGATCGATGCCGGCCGTCTTGTAATCGTGGAAGTCATAGGCGACGCCGTGCCTGTCGAGCCAGGCGCGCGCCTTCTTCATCGTCTCGCAGTTCTTGATGCCGTAGATGGTGATGGGCATTGGACAAACCGCCTATCAAACATATTCTTGATACTTGGCCGGATCGGTACCGAGCAACGGCCGCCGGGTCGATCGGACTGTTCGGCCTGCGCCAGGCGAGCGAGCCGACGGGGAAGCACGGGAGCAATTCGCCGTCAATTGGGAGACTGACGTCAAAATCGCATTTCACTTCTGCAAGGCGGTACTGTCACGGCCGCTTCCTGCCGGCACCTCGGTTGTTCTGATATCCAGCGGTGCCGCTTTCGCAGGGTCGCCGAACTCGGGAGGGTATGCGGGGGCCAAACGCACGCAAATGTTCATCGCCAACTACAGTCAGAAGGAATCAGACCGGCTTGGACTTGGCTTGCGATTCATGGCACTTGCGCCGCGCATCATGCCCGACACCGAGTTGGGAAAGCATGCGGTCGCGGGCTATTCCCGCTATCTCGGCATATCCGCGGCTGACTTCATTCGCAGCATGGCTTCGCCGCCGACGTCGTCCGATGTCGGGACAGCGGTTGTTGAGGTGGCTACGAACCCGGATAGCTCCAAGGGAAAAGTCTTCATCGTCTCCGGGAAGGGCCTCGAAGCGGTGCCCTGATCGGAAGCGGTTGAAGAAGGTCACCGGAGATCTAGCTAACATGACTGCAAGGACACCGGCGGAACCATCGCATCAGGAACAAGCCTCGGAGCGTTCAAACCAGGCGTTCGAACAGCTCGCGGAACCGTTCCGCCGGGAAATCAAGTTACATTGTTACCGCATGCTTGGCTCCCTGCACGAAGCCGAGGCCGAACGTGCGATCATTCCAGACACTCATCAACAAACCCGCCAATTGCTCTTCCTACTTATCCCGTGTCCCTCAAAGCTACGCCACAATATCCAAAACCCCTCACTCCCACTCGATCCTCTCAACACATCGTAACCCGCTGATTTATAAGCGCAAAATATTTCTTCTAACGGTCGAAATCCGACCATCGAGCCGTCAAAATTTTTCGCTTTTGATTCCAAAGAAGAATTCGCGCGATTCCGATTCAGCGCGGTTGCGAGGACTATCGACAACGATCGGTCAATTTTTCGCGTTGTCGGATCGCGGAGTGCGTTCTGCGCCAGGACGAAAAAGACCGTCAGCATCTATAGCGCAAGGCCTTCGCGCTGGCCATGTTTGTGCTCTTCAGATCACGCGAACTCAGCCCACCGAGGTTGATGGAAGGTATCTGATCCAATAAGGACACTTGGCTGCGGCGGTGTGGAAGGACACATGGCCAACAAAGGCCCGAGATGGTGACGGGAAGGCAGCGGCGTAACGGCTCGGTGCGCTAAGCCCATCCAGCAGCCGGTTTCGAGTCCGGCCCGCAGTACCATCCAGGTTCGGCAATTTGGTCGGTTCACGATCGACCCCAAGGACCAATCCTTAGTGGGCATCGGCAAAGCGCTAAGGATGATCTCTTGACTAACGGCGCTAGCTAGTAAAGAATTCGTTCTTAGTGTGGTCGGCAGGGGACGTGAGCGTTCCTTGCATGCGGCCATTAAACGACGTCATCCCGGGATGGGCTCCCAAGACATGCCGAAGCGCACAACAGGCCGATACGAACGCGTGACCGCAGGCGGCGAAAAGGTCGATGTCTTCGTTCCCCTCGATCTGCCGCCCGCACGGCCGACGCTCGTCATTGACGGCAAGCTCGAACATCGCCTCGGGCAAGCGGAGCAGGCGCTTGTCCGACTCGATCTGGCGGGCGAGATGGTGACTTCGCTCGACTGGTTCATCTACGCCTTCGTGCGCAAGGAGGCGGTGATCTCGTCTCAGATCGAGGGCACGCAAGCATCGCTCGTTGACCTTCTCGCTTTCGAAGCCGAGGACCAGCGCCAACCAAACGCCGATGTCGAAGAGGTGACAAACTACCTCGATGCGCTTGCCTACGCGCGTGGCCAGCTCGCGTCGAAACGTGGTCTGCCACTCTCGCTGCGGCTCTTGAACGAGGCCCATAAGCGATTGATGCGTTGCGTGCGTGGCGGCAGCAAGCAACCCGGAGAAATACGCCGGAGCCAAAACTGGAT
>JBOHIU010000077.1:0-5338 GCA_050725855.1 Xanthobacteraceae bacterium
CCGATTCAGAAGTCCGCATAACGAGCCTCGCCGTAAGAATGACGCGGACTTCTGAACCGCCACACTAAGACGCCGGCAGTCATGAAGTGATTTGCCGGCGCGGCACAATGCTGCACTTGACTCCATCCACAACTGATGCGGGGAGCGGGCCTGCGACAGTTCGACTCAGAGAAGATCGACGCGGGGCGGCGGTGCCGCTCGGCAACGCCGATCAATCGAACAGGCTGGAAACCGATTCCTCGGCTGCGGTTCGGCTGATGGCCTCGCCGATCAGCGTGGCAATGGACAGGACCCGGATGTTTTTGGATTCGGTCACGGCTATGCTCGCCTCGATCGAATCCGTGATCACCAGTTCCTGCAGATGAGAGTCCCCGACGCGGGCAACCGCTTTTCCTGACAGGACGCCGTGGGTGATGTAGCCGTGGACGGCGCTCGCGCCCTTTTCCAGCAAGGCCTCGGCGGCGTTGATCAAAGTGCCGCCGGAATCGACGATGTCGTCGACCAGGATGCAGACGCCGCCCTCGACCCTGCCGATGACGTTGGCGACCTCGGACTCGCCTGGCCGCTCGCGCCGCTTGTCGATAATGGCAAGCGGAGCGTCGATGCGCTTGGCAAGCCCGCGTGCGCGCACCACCCCGCCAACGTCCGGAGAGACGACGATGACCTTGGACAGATCGAAGCGCTCCCTGATGTCCCGCATCATGACCGGAGCGGCGAACAGATTGTCGGTGGGAATATCGAAGAAGCCTTGAATCTGTCCGGCATGAAGATCGAGCGTCAGCACGCGGTCGGCGCCAGCGTGCGTGATCAGATTGGCGACAAGCTTGGCCGAAATCGGCGTCCGCGGCCCAACTTTGCGATCCTGCCGCGCGTAGCCGTAATAGGGGATCACCGCGGTGATGCGACGCGCCGAGGCGCGCCGCAATGCGTCGATGATGATGAGCAGTTCCATCAGGTGGTCGTTGGCCGGAAATGACGTCGACTGGATCACGAAAACGTCGGCGCCGCGCACGTTTTCCTGAATCTCGACGAACACCTCCATGTCGGCGAAGCGGCGCACCACCGCCTTGGTCAGCGGGATGCCGAGATACTGCCCGATGCCGCTCGCCAGCGCCGGATTGGAATTGCCGGCGACGAGCTTCATTGCTCCATTATGGCCCGCCATTCCGTGCTCCCGTGCGCGCCTGCACACGCGGTCCTGATACAAGCCGTCTCACAGGCTGGCAACATGATTCCGGGCATTGTCCCTGGGATTAATCGCTGCAATTCCAGGGACTTCTCGTAGGGTGAATGGGGAATAAGGCAGGACCAATAAATTCTGCATGACCGCTCTGTCGGTACTCGCTCTTCGCTACTCGTCCGTCAGCACGATTGCGTTGATATGCCGGCCGTAATCGTGCTCGGCGCAATGCGTCGAGCGGCGATAGCTATAGAAAAGGCTCGGATCGCCGTAGGTGCACAGGCCGATATCCTCGATGTGGCGGATGCCAGTCCGCCGTAGCCGCGCGGTCACATAGCCGCTCAGGTCGAAAAGGGCATGCCCCGCGCGCGGTGCGGGAGCAAAAAATGTCGTGCTCTCGGGGTCTTCGGCGGCAAAGCGACCGATGAGGTCGGCGCCGACCTCATAATTGGGCTGCCGGATCATCGGCCCAAGCGCGGCTATGATCCGTTCGCGCACGGCGCCGAGGCGCTCCATCGCGGCGATGGTTGCCTCCACGATCCCTGCCAGCGCGCCGCGCCAGCCAGCGTGGGCCACGCCGACGATGCGCGCTTGCGGTTCGGCGAACAAGACGGGGCCGCAATCGGCCGTGCTCACGCCGATCGCAAGCGCCGGCATGCGCGTGACGATCCCGTCGGCGCGCGGGCGCGCCTCGGCTGTCCATGGTGTTTCGGCGATAACGACGTGCGGGGAGTGGATCTGATAAGCGGTAAGAAAGCGGTCGGGCTCGACCGCAAGCGCGGCGGCCATCCGCGCACGGTTCTCGCCAACATGCGCCTTGTCGTCGGCCGAACCGACGCCGCCGTTGAGGCTCGCATAGCAGCCTGATGAAATGCCGCCTTCGCGGGTGAAGAAGGCGTGGCGGATGCCCGGAAGTGCCAGTACATCGGCCTTGATCATCATGACGCTTCAAATCCGTGAAGCTCACCAAGCCTCGGGTCGGCAAAGGCAATCGCTTTGCACAAATCGCCCATGCCTTTGGCGCCACTCGCGGTCAAGCGTGAGAGCGCCTGATCGACTTCGATAGCCTTGCCGTAGGGCGCGTGGGCTTTCAGTGCCGTCGATCGTTGGTCGATGCCGAGGCGGCGTAGCCAGTCGCGTTGCGCGACGGGTCCATGGACACGGGCTCCCATGCTCTCGGCGCTCTGCGCCAGCGCCTCGAAATCGACATGCGCCGTAAGATCGGCTTCGCCTGGAGAGCGCATCGGGTCGGTGAAGGCATGTGCCGAAACGGCCTGCAACGTCTCGCCCAATCCGTACCAGGCGTGCCCGTAATCGACGATCAATGCCGCGCCGTCCGTTCGCACGCGCCGTCCGATTTCGAGCCCGATGCTGTCCGGCCGCCACTCGTAGATGGAACCCACGGGCGATAGCCGCAATCCGCGCGGCAGCGTCGCCTCGAAATGCGGAAGGGGATCGCGCGCGATGCCGATGGTGAGCTTGTCGTCGTCGGCAAGCACGACGCGCTCATGCCAGCCATCGGGCTGTTTGACGGCTTGGTGAACCGGCAGCGCGTCGATGAATTCATTGCCGACGATCAGGCAAGGGCCCGTCGGAACGTCGTCAAGCGTCGGGTGCCAAAGGGTAGGTAGCCCGAGAGGTGCCAGCCGCTGTTCCTGCATTTTCTGCAGCGCGGGGCTGATTTCGACCAGATGCAGCACGATGGCCGCCAGGAAGCCCGGTACGATTTTGGCCGCGCGTAGCGCGTCCAGCAGCATCGTTCCGCGCCCGGGCCCGAGTTCGATCAGACGCATGTTCTCCGGCGAGCCAAGGCGTTGCCATACCGAAGCAAGCCACAGCCCGACCAATTCGCCGAACATCTGGCTGATCTCGGGCGCGGTGATGAAATCGCCGCCGGCGCCAAGGGGGTCGCCTTTGACGTAGTAGCCGTACTGCGGGTGGGTCAGGCAGAGCCGCATGTACTCGGCGACGGGCATTGGCCCGGCGATCCGGATCAAGCGCCGGATTTCGCGTTCGAGGGAAGAGTCTGGGTCAGCCATCTTTGGGCTTCGGTTCGCGGCGCAACGCGTAAATGAGTATGCCGATGCCGGCCAACGCTAGTGGAATGCAGAGCAGCATTCCCATGGTCAGTCCGCCCCAAAGAAAACCAAGCTGCGGATCCGGCTCACGAAAGAATTCGCAGGTTATGCGCGCGATTCCGTAGCCAACCGCAAAGCTTCCGGTCACGACGCCCGGCCGCTTCAGGGCGCCGTATCGTACCAGCACGTTGAGGACGATGAACAGCAGAATACCTTCGAGCGCCGCCTCATAGAGCTGACTGGGATGACGCGGAATCGGACCGCCGGTCGGAAAGATCATGGCCCAGGGCACGTCCGTCGGCCGGCCCCACAATTCGTCGTTGATGAAATTGGCGATCCGGCCGAGAAACAGACCGATCGGCGCAACGGCGGTGGTGATGTCGCCCAGCGAGAACACGGGAATTTTCCGCTTCAAGGCGAAGGCGATGATGGCGACCATGCAGCCAAGGAAGCCGCCGTGAAACGACATGCCGCCGGTCCACAGTTCGAATATCTGCAACGGGTGAGCGGCAAACAGCGGCAGGTTATAGAAAAGAATGTAACCAATGCGGCCGCCGAGAATGATGCCCAGCGTGATCCAAATAACGAAGTCGTCGAAATCGATTGCGGTGAGCGGCGCCGGGCCGCCCCATAGACGCTCCGACGCAATGATCCGGCGCGCATAGATCCAGCCCGCCAGAATGCCCACGATATAGGCGAGCGCGTACCAGCGAATGGCAAGCGGACCGAGGTGGACCAGCACTGGATTGATGGCGGGATACGGCAGCAGCGGCAGAACGAGCATCGGCTGGATCTTCCTCCGGAGCGCGATGCACTCCGATTATGTTGCCGCCCCCACGCCCTGCAACCGCCTGCGCGGCACCGCCCCTTGCGGGCGCCGCGCACCATCGCCATTGTCTCCACACTTAGCAAGCACTCACCCGATCCTGCCTTCGGAGGCGGAACGTTGCGGAGCCGGCCATGGTGCAAACGACGAATCGTTTCTTCGACGAAGTTGCCCGTTTGATGAACGATGCGGCCGGTGCCGCGCAAGGGGTCCGGCGCGAGTTCGAGACCCTGTTCCGCAGCCAAGCGGAGCGTGTTCTGCGCGAACTCGACCTCGTCCGCCGCGACGATTTCGAGGCGGTCAAGGACATGGCGCGCATGGCGCGCGAGGAGAACGAAGCCCTCAAGGTTCGCGTATCGGCGCTTGAAGCCGCGCTGGGGAAGGCTGCTCAAACGGCACCCGGGGCCGGCACTTCCTCTACGGCAGTCGGTCAGGACTCCGGCACGGCCTAAGGGGTCACCGAGGGGTCACCCGGCCTTCCTTGTTTTTCACGTCCCGCGTGGCTATAGAAGCCGCGACCGCGGCCCCACCCCTGGAGGCTGCCCGCGGAATTCCTCTCAACAGAGACAGGTTTAAGACAGGATCACATCATGGCGACCGTTAATCATATCAAGGCCGTAGCGCGACCGCGGGCCGGCAAGGGGGCCGCCCGGGCGGAGCGTCGCGCCGGCCGCGTGCCGGGCATTATCTACGGCGATGGCAAGCCGCCGCTGCCGATCTCGCTCGATTATGACGAACTGCACCATCGCATCTATGCCGGGCACTTCCTGACCACCGTCCACGAAGTCGAGGTCGACGGCGCCAAGCACCGCGTCATTCCGCGGGACTTCCAGCTCGATGCGGTGCGCGATATTCCGCTGCACGTCGATTTCATGCGTTTGGGTGAGGGCGCGACAATCCGGGTCAACATCCCGATACATGTCAAGAATGCCGACCAGTCCCCCGGCGTCAAGCGTGGCGGCACCGTCAGCATCGTCACGCATTCGATCGAGGTGCGCTGCCGCGCCGACGCCATTCCGACCGCCATCGAGGTCGACGTCGGTGGTCTGGAAATCAACCACTCCAGGCATTTGAGCAACATTGCGCTGCCGGAAGGGGTGCGCGTGGTCTCGGCAAGAGATATCACGCTGGTCACTGTCGTGCCGCCGTCAGGCTATGCGGAAGAACTGAAGGCGGCCGCGGAAGCCGCCGCTGCGGCTGCTGCCGCCGCGGCAACCGCCGCTGCGGCGCCGGCCGAGGGCGGCGCAGCCGCTC
>JBOHIU010000078.1:0-6413 GCA_050725855.1 Xanthobacteraceae bacterium
CGGCTTTGAACCCTCGCGGCTCAGTAGCAGAGCACGGCGCCGCGATCGCAATTTCACCAGTAATTAATTTCACCAGTAATTTCTCTTTCTAAATCAATCACGACGTATCGGATTCATGGGCCCCTGACGTTGCCAAAGGACAGCTTAATGATCCTCCAAGACAATCCTCCAAGACCTTTGCGTTGAAACATTGCGTCCAAGCAAGCGTGGTCCAAGAGCGAGGTCCCAGCCACTGTGGTTCCGCACGCAATCGGCATTCAGCTGAAGAGGGCCGATAATCCAGTCAAGCCGCGTTTGCAATTCCAAACTCTGCGATCGCTCGCGTGCTCAAGCGCAGCGAATCTAACTCGTCCGTTTGTGCAAGATTTATGATCTTTTGAGCCACAAGACGCGTTATCGAATTATCGCCGCCCCGCAGGTCAAGCGCCCGCAGGGCTTCTTCATAGGCCGTTGTCAGGATTTCTATCTCTTCCGGACAGAATACGGGATACTCCAAAACACGGAAGATAGCCATTGGCCGCCTCCGAATGTTATCGCCCCCACCTTTTGCTGAGAACCAAATTGACTTAATACTGCGCCCGCTTAATGCCAATACTGCGCATACTTGGGACCAGCTGAAATTTCCTTTTCACATCAAAGCGGCAGCTGCGACGGATTGTCTCGACATGCAAAAGAAAAAGGCAGGTCGCGCAGGATTTGCGAGCAGCTGAGCCATTTCTGGAGATTCAGCCATGAACCCTTTCGAGATTTGCGAACCTCGCTCGCTCATGGAAGCTATCGCGCTGCTCGATCCCGAGGATTTGTCGAGCGCCGCCGGAGCTGTCGGCGGTGTGTACAGAGTGTCGTGACTGGCGAAGATAGTCGCACTCGATTCCCGACTGCGCCATAGCGATGTTGAGGAGGGTTTTGCTCAAGCCAACCGCGTATTCGATCACACGTTTTGCACCCAACAGGTGATTCAGACTCCGCTGGAGCCGTCTGTTTCAGTAGCGGAATCAACATTCTCAAAGTTGACCATTTATACGTCATGAATGGCGTGGCGCTCAGATTCGTGCCAAAGCCCGAAGGGTCGACGTGAGGCCGTCGATCGGCTGAAACGATGCGGGCTTGAGTTGCGTTGCCGGCTCTCCGTGTCATGCGCCGCGCAGCTCGCGCCGATACCAGGGCAGGAAACGGCGCGTGCACCAGCCGACCAGACTCTCGAAACCGACCCCGAAGGCGGCCAGCACCAGCACGCCGACGAACGCTTCGTTCTCGTGATACGTGCGAGAGTTGTAAAGGATGAAATAGCCGATGCCGCTGACGGCGGTGATGAATTCGGCGACCACCGCTCCGATCAATGCCCGGCCGGCGGCCAGCCGCAGCCCGGCGAGTAGATAAGGCGTCGCCGCCGGCAGCACCACGTCGAACAGCGTGCGCAGCGGCGCCGAGCGGAAGGACCGCGCCACCTCAACGTATTCCTGCGGCACGGCCCGCGCGCCGTCGGCGACGTTGACGATGATGGAAAACACTGAAGCGAAGATCACGGTGACCAGCCGTGCCGCTCCAGTGTAGCCGAACCATAGCGCGAACAGCGGCACGACGACCAGCATCGGCATCGCATAGAAGACGTTGACGTAGAGGCGCAGCGTACGGTCGATCAGGCTGCTGCGGCCGATGGCAAGCCCGATGATCGTGCCGCCTACGAGCGCGATCGCCAATCCTTCCACGACGCCAGCAAGAGTGGCGCCGGCAGCGGCGAGAAAGGCGGGATCGACCAGCACGCGCGGAATTGCGATCAAAATCATGCTGGGCTTGGCGACGAAGGCGGGCGCCGAGGTCCGCACGACGATTTCCCAGGCGCAAAGAATGATCGCGCCGGCAACTAGGCGCGCGACCAACGCGCTGGGTGAACGCACCTTTCCGCCGAAACCGGCGGCGGGACCGGTCGACACCGTGGAATCGGCCATCTCGCTACTTCCGCCAATGCGCAAAACGGTCCTCGAGCGCAAGCCCGAGCCGCATGAGACCGACGCCGATTAGGCAAATGACCGTGATGGCAGCGAACAGACCGCCGGTGTCGAAATTCTGCGATGCGCTCATGATGAGCTGGCCGAGGCCGTTCGAGGACAGAAAGAATTCCGCCGCCACCATGCCGACCAGGCAGCGGCCGATGGCGAGCCTGATGCCGGTCATCGCGAACGGTAAGGAATAAGGCAGCATCACGTCGCGCCACAGCGCCCGCTCGTCGGAGCGAAAAGAGCGCGCGACTTCGATCATCTCGGGCTTGATGCTGCGTGCGCCTTCGAGCGTGTTGTAGAGAACGGGAAAGACGCCGAACAGAAAGACGACCAGAACTTTCGGAATGAATCCGAAGCCCATCAGCGACAGGATGAAGGGAATCAGCGCCACCAACGGAGTCGCATAGAGAATCATGATGTATGGCTCGAGCGCCACGCGCAGCACCGCAACGCGGGCAAGCACGAGACCGGCCGCAACGCCGACGGCGACTGAAAGCAAAAATCCGGTCGCAAATAAGCCGGCCGAGTCGAGTGTCTGGGGGACCAAAGTGCCGCCGACCAACAGCTCCCACAGCCGCTCCATTGTGGTGGAGAACGGAACCAGAAATGCCGGACTGGACGCCCGGCCGACTGCTTCCCAGACGGCGAGGCCTGCCACCAGGCTGAGCACGAATGGCAGATGGCGGCCGAGATGAATGATCGCCGACGCGGCGGTCTTTCGCATCCCGGCAGAACCGGATGAGCGGTGATCGTGCCGGTCGGTCGCCGCAGATTCGCCGCCCGTTGCCGCTGCGGAGGGAGTGTCCGCCGCACTGGGATCGCCCTCAGTCACCATCGGTTCATCGATCCAGTCTCCCCGGCAACCAATGAAGCCCGGGCCGTGTCGAACTTATACCAAGCTTCCAATTCGGCATTCCGGAAGCCGAGCGAAGCGAGGCTCGCCGGAATCCATGACCACCGAAAGTGACTCTGGATTCCGGACTCGCGGGCAAGCCAGCGCCCCGGAATGACGAGTCAGGATTTATGCAAGTTGGTATTACTTGTCGACGTCATTTGCCGACCATCGCATTGGCATCCTTCCAGATGCTCGGATCGACCAGCTTGTCGTATGTCACCGGTTGTTTGTCAGGCTTGATGGCGCCGATCTTCTTCATCAGGGCGGCGACCGCCTCGATCTTCTTTCGGTCCATGCCGTCGTTGTTGGTTGCCCAGAAGTCAATGGCGAGAAACTCCTTCAACGCCGCCTCGCTGATGGCGACGCTGTGACCGGTGATCGTGGCAGCGTGACCGACCGCTTCCGCATTCTTCGGCTTCTGCATGAACCGGTTCGCTGCAATCAGGGCGGCGATGGTGCGCACATAGACTTCGCGGTTGGCGGCGAGTTTGTCGCGGCGCGCGACATAGAGCAGATAATGGGTTGTCGGATTGGTCTTCTTCATACTCAGAAGCGTGTAGACCTTTTTCCCCTGCGCCTCGATCACGGCGACATCGTCCAGATGCAACACGCCGTACGACAGTTGTCCGGCGATCATGGCCGGTGCGGTGTTGGAGCCAAGGGCGATCTGATTGACCTGGCCGATCTTCACTCCGGGACAGCCGATCAGCATGGATCGCAGCGCCACCGATCGCGCGCCGCCGATCGAATCGACGCCGACCGATTGCCCGGCCAAGTCCTTGCAGGTCTCGCCGGGCTTCGTGGTGGCCAGAATCCAGTCTGGATTGTTGAAGCCGAAGATGGCGACCAAGGGGACCCCGGCATTGGAGACCTGATTGATGACAGGCGGCGTCGGCGACAGGGAGAGGCCAACGTCCCCGGCGACGACGGCGCGCGCGGCCGCCGTGCCGTTGTCAAACGGGCGCAGTTCAACATCGGCGCCGTATTTCTTGAAGAAGCCTTGCTGCTGCGCGACGTACGCGTTCACCGTTGCGAAGATCGGCGGGATGCCGGGCAGGGCCAGGACCAGTTTTTTGCTTTGTGCGTGCGCAGGGGCGATGACCGCCAGCGCGAGAGCGGCGCAAACGGTAATGGCGCAGGCTGCAAGGGTGGTCAGTTTTCTGATCATTGCCGTCTCTCCATTGACTTTCGGATTTGTTCCGGCCAGCGGATGCACTCTCATTCGCCGCTGAGTTGAAATTCGGCCTGCCGCGCCTCGCTCATCAGCGTGCCCCACACCCGCTCGCGCAGTTCGGCGAAACGCGCCTGGCGCAGCGTCGCGGGCGTGCGTGGCCGCGGCAGATCGATGGCGACTGTTTCAGCAACGCGGCTCGGTCTGCCCTTGAGCACGAACACGCGGTCGCCCATGAGCACCGCTTCCTCGATCGAATGCGTGACGAATATCATCGAGGTCGGCTTGCCTTCCCA
Organism: Xanthobacteraceae bacterium; assembly: GCA_050725855.1. Taxonomy (GTDB): domain Bacteria; phylum Pseudomonadota; class Alphaproteobacteria; order Rhizobiales; family Xanthobacteraceae; genus BOG-931. The sequence continues at coordinate 4,363 of JBOHIU010000078.1, forward strand.
GATGCGCAGCAGCTCGAACTGCAGGATTTCCCGCGTCTGCGCGTCCACTGCGGCGAACGGCTCATCCATCAGCAGCACCGCCGGGTCGATCGCCAGCGCGCGGGCCAGTCCGCAGCGCTGCTGCATCCCGCCCGACATCTGGTAGGGATACGCCTGCTCGAACCCGGCCAGTCCGACCAGCGCGATGAAGTGCGGCACGCGCCGAGCGATCTCCTCGCGCGATGCTCCAGCCATGCGCAGGCCGTAGGCGACATTATCGTACACGGTCTTCCACGGAAACAATCCGAAATGCTGGAACACCATCGCCACTCCGGCGATTGGCGCGACGAGGCGTTGCGCGTCGACCCAGATCTCGCCGCCGTCGGCAGGCAGGAGCCCGTCAAGGCAGCGCAGCAAAGTGGTCTTGCCGCAGCCAGACGCGCCGACGATGGTGACCACCTCGCGCTGCCCAACGTCGAACTCGATGTCGCGGAATACTTCGAAGGTGCCGTAGCGCTTGGCAAGACCGCGCACGCGGATGCGCGCGGCAGCAGTTGCCTCGGTGGCGCTCACGCTCGACCTGCACGGAGGAACGACCTTTGCCGGCGCAGCGACTGCGCCGCAATCGCCCCCAAGCGCCGCACCGTCCCGAGTGTTGCTTTTGTCTTTGGCAGGCATCCCCGCACCTTTAACTCTTTCCAACCTTATCTTCGCGCGCGATTTTCGTTCGGTGACCCGCGCCGAGTGTCCTGTCTTCATCGATTGGGCCGGGCGCCGACCGTCCTTAATAGTCCACTACCGCCCCGGTGTACCATCGCCGGTTTGCAAAGCCCGAGTGCGCGAATTGCCGCGCCGGTCGCGGCAACCTCGTCATCGTCGTGCCTCTGAATAGGCTCGGTCGGTGTCCGGGAAATAAAACGGCGCGCAAGCTTGGTAAGGGTTCTTTGTTCGATTCATTCAACGCCATACGAGCAGCATCAATAATACCGCTTCAGGCGATCTTCAGCATCGGCCGAGAACGCTGCGTAGTTTCACGAATTTCACACCAGCGACGTAACAAAGTGCCGACGATAAAAAAGAATTCGTGGCATCAGCAGGGGACCGGCGTGCGCACCGTAATTTGCTGGCGCATGCGCCCGAACGCCTGCATGACGAAATCTCGGCCGACTACAACGACATGATCTACCCAGCAACGCGCGAGGAGATCGAGAAGCGGCGCCAGGCCTTCATTCAAAAATGGCGGCTCACGCACCGAGCGATCGCCGACAGCCTGCAAGAAGCCGCCGATCGACTCTTCACCTTACAGCCGCGTCGTACAACGAATATGACATTTGGGCTTCTCCTTCGGGCGGTACTTATTGCGGTGACCATAGGGGAAGCGTGGTTCGCTTGCCAACAGCTTACTGAGCTTGGAATACCGAAAGGTGATTATTACGCCGCGTTCTATGAACAGCGTTGAGGTGCATCAAGGCTCGTTCTCGAATGGAGAGCTGTGGATGCTTGAGTTTGGGAGAACGCCATAAAAATCGATCTTTCGGGACGGACTGCCATCGTTACTGGAGGGAGCAAGGGGATCGGCTTTGTGGTGGCAACGCGGTTGGCGGCTTCGGGCGCCGATGTCGCTATCGTCGCGCGCACTGAACAGCCGCTCAACGAAGCGGTCGCAGCTATCAGGAAGTCGACCCAGACTCGCGTCATCGGAATTCAGGCCGACGTCAGTAAGGCGGCCGGCATCCAGCGTGCCTATGACCAAGTAATGAGGGCGTTCGATAAAGTCGAGTTTGTCGTCAACAATGCGGGAACGTCACGGGCGATGGCCTTTGAGAAGGTAACCGACGAGATCCTGGGCGACGATCTCGAACTAAAGCTGTTCGCTGCGGTCCGGTTGATCCGGCTGGTCGCGCCGCAGATGAAGGAGCGACGCTGGGGTCGCATCATCAACGTGCTCAACATCGGAGCCAAAGCGCCGCGGCCTAACAGCATGCCGACTTCGATATCGCGCGCGGCCGGCATGGCGATGACCAAGGCGCTGTCGCACGAGTTGGCACCGCACAACGTACTGGTGAACGCCA
>JBOHIU010000079.1:0-73759 GCA_050725855.1 Xanthobacteraceae bacterium
TAACGACAGCTGCAATAAGCGTCTTCATTGAGATCCTCTCTTATGACTGGACACTGACCAAGTGACGCATGCGACAATATCACCATTGTATCCCCGACAATAGACCATGCCCCGAGGCTGCAATGCGTCAATAACGAAACGTCATACTGCGGTAATAGTGTCCTGATTGATCTCGCCGACCTGCTTGACGCCCGCGAGCGCCATTGTGACATCGAGTTCGTTGCGAATGATTTCGATCGCGCGGGCGACGCCAGCCTGTCCCCCGGCGCCGAGACCATAAATATACGCGCGGCCGGACAGACAAGCGCGCGCGCCAAGCGCGAGTGCACGGAAAAGATCCTGACCGGAACGGATGCCGCCGTCGAACAGGACCTCGATATCCGATCCAACCGCATCGGCGATTTTTGGTAATGTGGAAATCGATGACGGCGCACCGTCGAGCTGGCGGCCGCCGTGATTGGATACGACCAGCGCCGCGGCGCCAGACTTTGCCGCCATGCGCGCGTCCTCGACGTCGAGGATGCCCTTGAGAATGAGCTTGCCATTCCATAATCCGGCGATCCAGTCGACGTCCTTCCAGCTCAGCGCCGGGTCGAACTGGCCCGAGATCCATTGCGACAGGACGCTAACGCCTTCCATTCCCTTGAGGTGGCCGGCGATGTTGCCGAAGGTCTTGCGCTTGCCGCGCAGCACACTCAATGCCCACGCCGGTTTGGTTGCGATATCGACCACGTTACCCAGCCGCAGTTCGGGCGGCACGGTCATGCCATTCTTGATGTCGCGATGACGTTGACCGAGAATCTGCAGGTCGACGGTGAGCACCAGCGCGCTGCATTTGGCGGCTTTCGCCCGTTCGATCAGCGCGCGGATGAAACCGCGATCCTTCATCACGTAGAGCTGAAACCAAAACGGTTTGTTCACTGATGCCGCAACATCCTCGATGGAACAGATCGACATGGTGGAGAGAGTGAACGGTATCCCTGCCGCATGAGCGGCGCGGCAGGCCAGGATCTCCCCATCCCCGCGTTGCATGCCGCAGAGCCCGATCGGCGCCAGCGCCAGCGGCAGGGAGGCCGGCTCACCCAAAATGGTGGCGCGGGTGCTGCGGTTGTCGACATCGACCAAGATCCGCTGGCGGAGCTTGATACGTTCAAGGTCGGCACGGTTGGCGCGTAGCGTCTGCTCCGCATACGAGCCACCCTCAGCATACTCGAAGAATGCCCGTGGGACCTTGCGGCGGGCGGTCTGCCGCAGGTCCTCGATGCAGGTCATAGCCTTCATGTGACGCTTCCCCCGGTCTTCCCGCTCGCTTGATACCACAAAGCCGCTTGGTCGGCCCCTTTGGACGGACGCGGAACGAGGTGGCGCACCGATCGTTGATGTTGACGTCGGTGGTTCCGTTGCGAGACGAGGCGTTGCGGCCCGCTCCGTGCTCTCTCAGGGGTTCCGTGTTCGCTCAGGATGTAAGGCAATGATTGACCGACGGCATAGCGGCGTAGAGTGGGGGTCCAGGCGCAACGATTCGGATTTGGACGATGAAGCGGGTAGGCGTGACCGCAAGGGTCAGGAGGCCGAGCGGAAGAAGGCGCTTGACGAGGCGCTCGATTCAGGCCTGGAGGGCACCTTCCCGGGGTCGGACCCGGTTGCCGTCACGCAGCCACCACCGAGCGCGCGAGACAAGCACCGCCCCTAGACTAGGCCCCCTCGCCAAATCCGGGTCTGACCACCGGCATAATGTTGACGCTCGGGGCGTTTCCTTCGTCTATAGTGAACGAAGCGTTGCTCACGGCGGTAAGATTGCTGCATCATTTTTGAAGCGGCCGAGACCGCAAGGGCTTATATCTTGCGGGATAGGTAGGTGGCGGGGCACCCGGAAATGGTTCGTAAGTATTTCGGCACCGACGGCATTCGCGGCCGCGCGAACGGCGTGATCACGCCGGAACTTGCGCTCAAGGTCGGTCAGGCCACGGGACTGGTTTTCCGGCGCGGCGAATACCGGCACCGGGTGGTTATTGGGAAGGATACCAGGCTGTCCGGCTACATGATCGAGACGGCCTTGGTGGCGGGCTTCACCTCCGTGGGCATGGATGTGCTGCTCCTCGGTCCGATGCCAACCCCTTCGGTCGCCATGCTCACGCGCTCGATGCGCGCTGATCTCGGCGTGATGATCTCGGCCTCGCACAATCCGTTTGACGACAATGGCATCAAGCTGTTCGGTCCGGATGGATACAAGCTGTCCGACGAGTCCGAACGTGAGATCGAGAAGCTCGTCGATTCCGATATCACTAAGAAGCTTGCCGGCAGCCGCGATCTCGGACGCGCCAAGCGCATTGACGGCGTTCATGACCGCTACATCGAGTTCGCCAAGCGCACGCTGCCGCGCAATCTCTCGCTCGAAGGGTTGCGCATCGTCATCGACTGCGCCAATGGCGCTGCCTATCGGGTGGCGCCCGCCGCTCTCTGGGAGCTGGGCGCCGATGTCGTATCAATGGGCGTGGAGCCGGACGGCTTCAATATCAATCACGATTGCGGTTCCACCGCGCCGGAAGCGTTTTGCCGCAAAGTGCGTGAGATGCGCGCGGATATCGGCATCGCGCTGGATGGTGACGCCGATCGAGTCATCATTGCCGACGAACACGGACACGTCGTCGATGGCGATCAGGTGCTCGCCGTCATTGCGGAGAGTTGGCGGGATGACGGCCGCTTGGCCAAGCCGGGCGTCGTCGCTACGGTCATGTCGAATCTCGGTCTTGAGCGGCATCTGCGCTCGATCGGACTCGAACTCGTTCGCACGCCGGTCGGCGACCGGTACGTGCTCGAGCACATGCTCGATCAAGGCTACAATGTCGGCGGAGAACAATCCGGCCATATCATCCTGTCCGATTTCACCACTACCGGCGACGGCTTCGTCGCTGCGTTGCAGGTACTCGCGGTGGTGCAGAAGCAGGGCCGGCCGGTGTCGCAGGTCTGCCACCGCTTTGATGCTCTCCCGCAGGTCCTCAAGAATGTGCGCTACAAGACCGGCAAGCCGCTGCAGCATGCCAAGGTGCGCTCGGCCATCCAGAGCGCGCAAAAGCGGCTCAATGGCCACGGCCGGCTTTTGGTGCGGCCATCGGGCACCGAACCGGTCATCCGCGTCATGGGCGAGGGTGACGACAAGGTGATGATCGAGGAGATCGTCGATCATATCGTCGATGCACTGACAGCGCATGCAGTTTAGCGTTTGTCATGTCCGTGCTTCGAACGGTTGCCGGATGATCACTCTCGCGACTTCAGGAAGTGGGCAAACGCCTTGAGCGTTGCCTCGGAGACGTAGTGTTCGATGCCTTCGGCATCGGCTTCGGCGGCTTCGGTTGGAACGCCAAGCGCGCCCAGAAGGTCAACGACGAGCCGATGGCGCAGGCGCACGCGCTCGGCCAGCGCATGGCCTTTCTCCGTCAGGAAGACACCCCGATAAGGGCGCGACGTGGCGAGGCCCGCCCGCTTGAGGCGCGCGATGGTCTTGATCGCCGTGGCGTGCGAAACGCCGAGCCGCCGGGCGATGTCGGTCGGCCGTGCCTCGCCCTCGCCCGCCAGTAGATCGGCGATCAGCTCGGCATAATCCTCGAGCAAGGCGGTGGATTGAGCCGTGCGTGTCTTGCCGAAGCGGCGGGCCTGTGTGCCTTCAGAGGGGAGCTTGCCCTTGGCCGGTTGACGGTCGAGACGATCCGAATCCGGTGCGGAGGGGTGCCGTGCCATAGCGAGCCGAGACCATATTCCGTTCGAAGTGTCAAAGTGTAGCTCAGGTTACATCTTCGGCCGTTGACTACGGCGCGGGGGTTGTCTATGTGGCAACCAATGCTACATTTTGCGCATAGTGCTGCATGCCATGTTTCGCGCGTCCCCGGATGACGGTTCGCCGGCGTCGCGTTCAGGCGTTCCGCCGGACACCCTGACGGATCGGACGGTCGCCGCCGCGCGCGCGGTGCTTGCGGGTGAACGCCGCGGCTGGCGCGCGCCGTTGGTGTTCGCCGGCCCGGCGGTCATTGCGTCGATCGCCTACATGGATCCGGGGAACTTCGCGACCAACATCCAGGCCGGAGCCAGATACGGCTATGGGCTGTTGTGGGTGGTGCTGCTCGCCAATCTGGTCGCGATGCTGTTTCAGGCGCTGTCCGCCAAACTCGGCATCGTCACCGGCCGTAATCTGGCGGAGATGTGCCGCGAAAAATTTTCGCGTCCGGTCGTCTTGTCCATGTGGGTGGGTAGCGAGATTGCCGCCATGGCCACCGATCTCGCCGAATTTCTCGGCGGTGCCATCGGCCTCGCATTGCTGTTCCGGATGCCGCTTCTGACCGGCATGGTCATCACTGCGCTTATCACGTACGGCCTGTTGATGTTCGACAGATCAGGCTTCCGGCCACTGGAGTTGATCATCGGCGCGATGGTTTGCCTGATCGGTCTTTGTTATCTCGCGGAAATGTTCATCGCGCCGGTCGATTGGCCGTCAACCTTGCTTCACACCTTCAAGCCCGAGATCGTCGATTCCGAGGCGCTGCTGCTCGCGGTCGGAATCATCGGCGCGACCGTTATGCCCCACGCCGTTTATCTGCATTCGGGTCTGACGCAGGCGCGCATGCCGGTGCGCGACGATGCCGAGCGCCGCAAGGTGCTGCGATTCTCCAACCGGGAAGTTGTCATCGCACTCGTGGTCGCCGGCCTTGTCAACATGGCGATGGTGATAATGGCCTCCGCAGCTTTCCACGCTGGCCATCCAGAGGTGGCTGAAATTGAAACCGCTTATCACATCTTGACGCCGCTCCTCGGCACGGCTGCTGCTGCCATTTTTCTGATTTCGTTGGTGGTGTCGGGTGTTTCCTCATCGACCGTCGGTACCATGGCCGGCCAGATGATTATGCAAGGCTTCGTTGGCTTTCGCATTCCAATCTGGGTCCGCCGCCTCGTCACCATGGTGCCGGCCTTTGTGGTGGTTGCGATCGGCGTCAACGCCACCAATGCTCTCGTCATCAGCCAGGTTGTGCTTTCGATCGCGCTTCCGTTGCCAATGATTTCACTTTTGATTTTCACCGCGCGCGCCGACATCATGGGCGAGTTCGTCAATGGCCGGGTCACTCAAGCTGCAGCGTTGATCGGCACCGCGGCGGTGCTGTTCCTCAACGTCTTTCTGATTGTGCAACTGTGCGGCGTTTCGTTGCCCGGGCTGACTACGGGCGGGTAAGTCTCCGATGAGGATGGTGCAAACCACATATCCCGGATTGCGCATCCGCAATCCGGGCTACCGGCATTCTTGCGCGGTCGCCAATTCGACCGCGGCTGGAGCTTCAGCCGACGGTCTTTAGATTTTCGGCCGCGGACTTGCCGGTCTTGCGGTCCGTCACGATCTCAAATGACACGCGCTGACCTTCCCGAAGTTCGCGCAGGCCTGCGCGCTCGACGGCGCTGATGTGGACGAACACGTCCTTGCCACCGCCCTCGGGCTGAATGAACCCGTAGCCCTTCTGCGTGTTGAACCACTTCACTGTTCCGTTGTTCACGGGAGACATCTCCTCATAGACACGTCGATATGAACCGCGCGAAGTTGCCCGGTTCGGTTAGCTCGAGATTTTGGTGAAGGATTGTCAGTCAGGCGCGGTTATCGTCGCTGCGTGGTCATTCGGCCGAAAACTCGATCGGACCTATCTAGCCGCAACCGCCGGATTGTGCAAGGGCATGCCGCGCCGAATATGACCGTGGCGTGGCGAGCCTTAACGAGCTGAGAATCGGCTTTAGCGTTGCGGTTCGGAAGTCCGCATCTTTATTTGCGCGGGATTTGTTATGCCAACGTCTGAACAAAGCCAAAGGAGATCAACGGCTTGCCGGTCTCTTTCGATTCCGACGCTCGCCCGCGAATTTCGGATCGGGGCACCAGATTTTTGTTTGAGCCCCACATTTTTTTGAAAACGACGAAAGGGGGGCGGCCACTTCACTCTGCAACGGCGACGATGATCCCGCTCTGTGCGGATCGTACGATGGCGTCGAATACGGCCATGCCGTGTAGCACCTCATCGGCCGGTATAAGATAGGCCGCTTGCTCACTCGCCGAGCGCGCGAACGCGTTCAGTTCAGCGAGCAGAGTGTTGGCGCCGGAAAACTGCAAAATCTCATCGGGCGGTGCCTGAACCGGCCCGGTCGGCGCTTCCGTCGAGGCTGGCACGAAGCGCAATCGCGACAGGTCCGGCCGAGAAATCTCGCCGAGGCCACTTGTCCCGTACAGTGTGAATTCAAAACTGGTTGCGGTCGCCACCGAGGAGAAGATCAGGCCCGACGCGCCGCTTTCGAACTGCAGCATGACTGTCGTCGTATCGTCAGCGCTGCCCGGATAATGGCGTGCCGTCGCGCTGCGGACATCGCGCACGCGTCCGCCAAGCTCAATCATGTGGTCGAGCGCGTGCATCCCGGTGGCGGTGAATGCGCCGCCCGGCGCTTCCTCAGGTGCGGCGCGCCAATTGTCCAGCGGGATGAATTGGGCGGTCGAAGTCGTATGTTGCGCCACCATGGCCACGATTTTGCCGAGACGGCCGTCCTGCACGCGGGCACGAAGCTCGCAAACGCTCGGATGGAAGCGGCGGTTGAAGCCGACAGCCAAGACGAGGCCGCCGCGACTTGCGGTATCGGCAAGACGACGGGCGCTTTTCAGGTTCAGCGTCAGCGGCTTTTCAACGAAGACATGCTTGCCGGCCGCGAGTGCCGCCAGCGCCTGCGTCTCATGCAGACTATGGGGCGTCGCCAGGACCACGGCCTCGATCTCGGGCTGGCGAAGCATGTCCTCATAGCTGTCGACAAGCGCAATGTCGTTCGCGCGGCAAAAACCCGCCGCGCTGGCGCGCGTGCGCGTCGCGGCGGATACAAACCGGATATCGTCGCTCTTGCCGGCCACGGAGGTGACGAGTGAACGCCCCCAGCGGCCCAGTCCAACGATGCCGGCGCGGATCATGGTGTCAATGTTTCATGCGGACTCGATGCCGGCAAGAAGGCCGATGAGATTACTTGCGCGTCAGCACTCCGCGGACCAGCGCAGCGTAGAGCCGATCGGACAGGCTCTTTGGCTCCGCTAAGTTCAGGTGGGCGAGGCAATCGGTCTCCTTCGCCGAACTCGAGAAGAGGCCGTGCATGAGCAGTGCGGCGAGCTGTAAAGGCGAAGCCTCTTTCAGTTTTTCCAGCGCCGGGATCAGCCGCTGCTCTACGTTGGTGAAATCGGTGCCGAAAGGGAATCGCGGCAGTAGGCCGGCTTCGGCGGCCGGGCGCAGTACCCGCTCAATCGATTCAGGCGTGTTGTCGCGTGCTTTCGGCGGCAGGGTGAATGAGCGTTCGATCTTGCCGGCGCCCTTGGCTTGCCGCAGCAATTCTTCCTGAAAACGCGAATCTGTAATCGCCAGCATCGCCGAGATAACCTCGCGGTCGGTTTTGCCTCGAATGTCGGCAATGCCGTATTCGGTGACGACGATGTCGCGCAAGTGTCGCGGAATGGTCGTGTGCGCATAGCGCCAGAGAATGTTGGACTGTGCTTTTCCGCGGGCGCTGTGTGTCGCGTGTAGAATGATCGCAGAACGGGCGCCATCGAGCGCGAAGCCCTGAGCCACGAAATTGTATTGCCCTCCGACGCCGCTGACGATGCGGCCGTCGTCGAGACCGTCGGAGATCACGTCGCCCAAAAGCGTCGCCATCATCGCGTCGTTGAGAAACCGGGCCTTCACGCGGGCATGCCGCTTGGCATCTTCACCGTGGTAGAGTTCGTTGACATAGGAGATCGCGGTCATGCCGAATTTCTTCAGCTCGGCCGGCGGCAATTCGCGCAAGCTGCGATTGAACGCGTGCGAGCCGAGAAAAAACCCGGCGTGCAGCACGGCTCCGTTGACCTCGCGCTTGAGGACGCCGGCGCGATAAAGATCGAGCATGCCCTCAACGAACATTTCCGTGCAGCCGTAGAGGCCAACGTCGAAGGGCTCGGTGTGAACCGCGTCGTCGTGCAGATGATCATAGCCCATGTCGGCGAGCAATTTGCAGAAGGCGTCGCTGTGGCGATGGCGAAGGATCAGCGCCTGTACCACGGCGTCGCCGAGTGAGCCGATGCCGATCTGCAGCGTGCCACCATCGGGCACGAGGCTCGCCGCGTGCAATCCCGCCGCATAGTCGGTGAGGGATACCGGCGCGCGCGGCGGCGCAAACAGCGGGAAATCGGTTAGCGGGCTGTCGAGCATGAAATCGAACTCGGTCGCTCCGATCGCCGCATCGCCTGGCATGAACGGCAGCTCCGAATTGGTCTGACCTGCGAACAGAAAATCGACGCGGCCACCGCGACGCAGCCGCAAGAGATCGAGCGTGAGATCGGGATTGCAGCTCAAACTGTACGGATGTGACGCATCGTCGGCGCGGGACGCGACCAACTGAGCAACGACATTGACGCCCCGATCGAGCACTGCCGAAAGGGCGTGGGTATAATTGGCGGAAATATAATGCTGTTGCGCATAAGGCGACGAAAGCCACCGTCCGGCAACTAGGAAAAATTCGTTGATTTCGATATTGGACGGCACCTTGCCGGCGCGGATCGCTGTCGCGTAGTCGAGCCCTGGGTAGCCGCCGAACGCGCGCTTTGCGACCGGAGCGAAAAAGCGCCGCTCCAGTTCGTTCCTGGCGCGTGGCGCCTCCAGCGTCAGTCCGGTAAAAATGGTGAGCCGGATCGAAGGGTCGTCGGCGGCCTTGGCATAGAGCGCGTTGGCGATATGGTTGGCCTTGCCGAGGCCGAGCGGCAAGGCGAGCACGATGGTCTTGCCGAGTTTCTCGACAATCGCATCGACGAGTCGCGCCGGCTCGGTGAAGATACGCGGCTGCGCGCCCGCGGCTGAACGAATCATTGCATGCTGTTCCAGCCCGGATCGGGCTGGAAGCGCGGTCCATATTGTTCTGCGAAACGCTGGAGCTTATCTCGTATGTCGGCGAAACCGCGCGTGCGCGCATAGTGCATGGGGCCGCCGCGGAACGGAGCGAAGCCAGTGGCGAAAATCATCGCACCGTCGAGGATCTGCTCGTCCGCGACAATGCCCTCGCGCAGGCATGTCATGCAGGCGTCGAGCATGGGCAGAATCATACGGTCGGCCGTTTCAGGCGGCGGAACGGCGTCTTCGTGAGACTTGACGGCGTGGCCGTCCTTCCACTGGTAGAGACCTTTCCCACTCTTCTTGCCGAGTTCGCCCTTGGCGACCTTATCCTTCAGCCATTGCGGGGCATCGGGCAGGTCGCGGTTCAGACTTACGCGCAGCATTTCGGCCACGTGCAGGCAGATGTCGAGCCCGACCTCGTCGGCCAATTCGATAGGCCCCATTGGCATGCCGAAATCCACCGCCGCTTTGTCGATGATCTCCTTTTTCATGCCGGCATCCAGCATGATCAGAGCTTCGAGCAGATAAGGGGTCAGCGCGCGATTGACCAGAAATCCGGGAGCGCTCTTGACCGGCGCCGGCAGACGGTCGATGCGGCCCAAGAAGGCGTTCGAGGCGGCCAGTACCTCCGGCGCGACCCGGTCGTGGCTCACGACCTCCACGAGCTGCATGCGCGAAACGGGATTGAAGAAATGGATCCCGACGAACCGCTCCGGCCGCGGTAGTCCCTCCCGCAACTGTTCGAGCGGGATGCTCGACGTGTTGCTAGCGAGGATCGCGTCAGGCTTCATCTTCGGCTCGATGCCGGCAAAGATCTTGCGCTTGAGTTCGAGACTTTCCGGCACCGCCTCGATGATAAGGTCGGCGCTGACCACGCCATCACCCTTGAGATCGGGAACGAGCCGATCGAGGGCGTCGCGCACGCGGCCGCGGTCGCCGCGGGCGATTTTCTGGTAAAGCTCCGCGGCACGCCTGACAGCGCCGCCGATCGCACTCCGGTTGGTATCGCCGAGCGTAACGGTAAATCCCTGCCAGGCGCACCAAGCGGCAATATCGCCGCCCATGGTGCCGACGCCGATCACATGGACGCGGCGTCCGTCCCATTTGCCGCCGGCCAAATTTTTCATATTGTCGCGCAGGAAGAATACGCGCACGAGGTTTTGCGCGCTTTCGCCGACCAGAAGTTTTCCGAACGACGCGATCTCCGCCTTCTGCATGGCGTCGGCGTTACCGCCATGCTCGACCCAGAGGTCGATCAACGCATAGGGCGCCGGATAATGCGCGCGTGGTGCCCGTTTGGCCGCTTCGCTCGCCATGCGCTGCGCCAACATCTGACGCGCCGGCTTCAGATTGAGCATGGAGCCAAGGAACCTCTGCTTGCCCTTGGCCATCTGGCCGCTGACGGCGGAGCGCACGGCTGCCCGCACGTGGCGCTCTTGAGTGACGGCGTCCACCAACCCGAACTTTCGCGCCCGCCGGGCGCGTTCGTTGCGCCCAGTCAGCATCATGGTCATGGCCTGGGTTGGATTGATCAGCCGCGGCAGCCGGACCGTGCCGCCAAGCCCCGGATGGAGCCCGAGCAACACCTCCGGGAAGCCGAAATTCGAATCCTCAACCGCAATGCGGTAGTCGCAGGCCAACGCCACTTCGAGGCCGCCGCCCAGGCAATAACCGTGGATGACGGCGATGGTGGTAGAGGGCAGGCGGTCGAGACGGTCCAGCACGGCATGGCCGCGCGCGATCTGCGCTTCAATCTGCGCCACGTCAGTGATGCCGCGAAACTGAGAGATGTCGGCGCCGGCGATGAAGCCGCCCAGCTTTGCAGATCGGATGACGACACCGCGTGGCGGATTTTGTTCGAGTTTTCCGAGGGTCGCGTTGAGCTCGGTCAGCACGTCCTCCGACAGCGTGTTGACGCTTGCGTCCTTCTTGTCGAACAGCAGCCAGACGATGCCATCTTCGTCAGTGCGGAGACGCCAATGGGCAAAAGCTTCGCCATCCTGCGGTGCTTCATCGCTCGCGAACGGGCCCAGTTCGAGATTGCGCTTGCCGAGAACGGCCATTGCGGGCGCGGGGATTTGCGAGTTTCTCATGCGCGCCCCGTTAAATCGCTTCGATCAGCATCGCGCCGCCTTGTCCACCGCCGATACATTCGGTGGCAATGCCGCGCTTCTTGCCGAGCCGTTTCATGGCATTGACCAGGTGCAGCACGATGCGGTTGCCGCTGGCGCCGACCGGATGGCCGACGCCGATCGCACCGCCGTCGACATTGAGCCGCTCGTGCGGAATGCGCGCGGCCGCCCCGGGAAGTCCGAGCGCGTCGCGGCAGAATTCGGCATCTTCCCAGGCGGCGAGGCAGCCGAGAACCTGCGCGGCGAACGCTTCGTTCAGCTCCCAAAGTTCGATATCGCCGAGCGTGAGCTGATGGCGCTTGAGAATCGCGGTCGAGCAATAGACCGGGCCGAGACCCATGACCGAAGGATCGAGCGCGGACCATTCACTGTCGACAATCACGGCCTTGGGCACGAGCTTGTATTCGGCGACCGCGTCCGCGGAGGCGAGGATTACCCATGAAGCACCGTCGGTGATTTGCGAGCTATTGCCGGGCGTCACCTTGCCCCATGGCCGTTCGAAAGCGGGCTTGAGCTTTGCCAGCGTATCGGCGGTGCTGTCGGGACGCACGCCGTCGTCATAGTCGAAAACCTTGCCGTCGCGGGCGAAGGCGGGTTCGATCTCACTGGCGAGGTATCCACTCTTCTGCGCGGTGGCGAGCCGCCGCTGGCTCTCCGCCGCATATTCGTCGGCCTGCCGCCGGGTGATGTGAAAGAGATGGCCGACAAGTTCGGCAGTTTGTCCCATGTTCAGATTGGTAATCGGATCCGTGAGCCCGCGCTCGAGCCCGATCACCGGCTTAAGGAAGGCTGGGCGCAAGCTGAGCAGTGCGGAAAGCCTGGCACCAAAATTGCGCGCCCCGAACATGCGCGCGTACCAATTGACAGCGCGGCGGTTGAATACCAGCGGCGCATGGCTCAGCGATTCGGCGCCGCCCGCGAGGACGAGATCCGATACGCCGTCCTGGATGTAACGATAGGCGGTATCGATCGACTGCATCCCGGAACCGCAATTGATCTGCACTGTGAATGCTGTCATCGCTTCACCCATGCCGAGGCGGAGCGCAGCGACGCGTGCGGGATTCATCTCGTCGGCGATGACGTTGACGCAGCCCAGGATCACCTGATCGAAAGCCTCGGGTGGAAACGGCTGCCGGAGCAACAGCGGCCGTCCGCACTGTACCGCGAGATCGACCGGGGTGAATGGACCCGGCCGGCCGCGGGCCTTGATGAAGGGCGTGCGGCTGCCGTCGACAATATAGACGGGCCGCGGTCCTACTCCGCCGCTTCTGTTGTTGGTTGCGGCGCCTGCGGTGCTTGATGTCCCGCCAGCCGCGCCATTTCCGCCGCTTGGTCCGAGCTCAGTTGCAGTAGGCTGCGAGGTGTCGCTTGCGATGACACATCTCCTTCTTGGGCTGCGCCGCGGGCTGTCAGTTCCTCCGGCGAGAAATCGTCCACCGCGATGGCTGCGGCGACAGCGTCATGGGCTTCTTTCAATTGTCCAGCCTCTGCCTCATTGATCGTGCCCTGCTTCACGGCTTGATCGATGTCGCGAACGCGCGTGGCATGCATGCGGTCGCGGATCGGCTGCACGGCGACGATCATGGCGAACGCATGTTCAAGCAGCGCAAGCCCGTGCCCGCGTTCCGTCTCGAGAGGATGGAACAGATCGACCGTGAGGCGGTCGCGCGCGGTCGATGAATTGGTGACGACGGCGGCACACTTCTCTGTCGTGGGATCGGAAGGGCCGCGGCGGTTGCGGCCAAATGGCAGGATGAAAAACCGCAGCAGCCATCCCACCGGTCGAAGCGGGAAATTGGCGAAAATCTCGTCGAAACGGGTCTCGATGGTGGCAAAGCTCGATTCCATGCACCATTCGAGCAGTGGCAGATCATCCTCCTGCCGGCCTTCGTCATTCCATCGCTTGAGCGCCGCGCTGGACAGATACAGCTCCGACAAGATGTCGCCGAAGCGCGCCGACAGCATCTCCTTGCGCTTAAGGCTACCACCGACAGTCAACAGCGACAAATCGACGGCCAGCGCGAACGCCGCCGCGTGGCGGCTGAGCTGCCGATAGAATCTGCTTGCCGCGCCCGCGTCCGGCGCCGGGGCGAAAACGC
This sequence comes from Xanthobacteraceae bacterium, assembly GCA_050725855.1. Classification (GTDB taxonomy): domain Bacteria; phylum Pseudomonadota; class Alphaproteobacteria; order Rhizobiales; family Xanthobacteraceae; genus BOG-931. The sequence continues at coordinate 13,147 of JBOHIU010000079.1, forward strand.
CGCCGGTCCAGGCACGGCCGAAGGCGCGCGCCGCGTTCGCGAGGCTGTGTTTGACGTGGCCCCAGAATGATTGATCGAAGGCATCAAGGCCGCGGGCGCGGTCGGCATCCTCCAGCGCCATCATCTCTTTCAGCAGATACGGATGGCAGCGGATCGCGCCCTGACCGAACTGGATGAGCGCGCGAGTGACGATGTTGGCACCCTCCACCGTGATCGCGATCGGCACGCCGCGATAAAGACTGCCAAGATAATTAAGCGGCCCCTCGATAATGGCCTTGCCGCCATGCACGTCCATCGCGTCGTTGACGCAAATGCGCATACGCTCGGTTGCTTGCGCTTTCATAATGGCGGTGACGACCGCCGGATGATGGCCGTCGTCAAGCGCCGCGCAGGTCATCCGGCGCGCCGCATCAAGCAGATAAGCAGTCGCTGCCATGCGGCCGAGGCGTTCTTGAATGGCCTCGAAGTTCGCGATCGAAACGTGGAATTGCTCGCGGATGCGGGCATAAGCGCCGGTGACGTGGGCGGCGTAGGCCGCGCCCGCCGCCGACAGCGACGGCAGCGAAATGCCGCGTCCCGCGGCGAGCGCGCTCATCAGCATCTTCCAGCCTTTGCCGGCCTGTTCGACGCCGCCGATGACGTTGTCCATCGGGATGAAGACGTCGCGTCCCCAATTCGGTCCGTTCTGAAAGACATGCATTGCCGGCAGATGGCGCCGGCCGATACTGATGCCCGGCAGGTGCGTGGGTACCAAGGCGAGTGTGATGCCGATGTCGTCACGGTCGCCGATCAGATGATCCGGATCGCGAAGCTTGAAGGCAAGCCCGAGCACCGTCGCGATCGGACCGAGCGTGATATAACGCTTGTGCCAATTGAGCCGGATACCGAGGACTTCTTGGCCCTCAAATTGGCCGCGGCAGACCACGCCGGTATCGATCATTGACGCTGCATCGGAGCCGGCTTCCGGGCTGGTGAGTCCGAAGCAGGGGATCTCTTCGCCGCGCGCGAGCCGGGGCAGCCAGTAGTCCTGTTGTTGCCTGGTGCCGAATTGCAGCAACAACTCGCCGGGGCCGAGTGAGTTCGGCACCATGGCGGTGCAGGCAACGGCGATCGAGCGCGTCGACAATTTGCGGATGACTTCGGAATGCGCAAACGCCGAGAAGCCCAGGCCGCCATATTGCTTCGGAATAATCATGGCGAAGAATTGCTTCGCCTTCAAAAAATCCCAGACGTCCGGAGGAAGATCGTGCCACTGCCAATTGATTTTCCAGTCGTCGATCATCCGGCACAGCTCTTCGACCGGGCCTGAAAGGAATTGCTGCTCCTCGCTTGACAACCGCGCGGGTGCGCAGGCCAACAGTCTGTTCCAATCGGGGTTGCCGGTGAACAGCTCCGCGTCCCACCACACGTCGCCGGCCTCGATGGCCTCGCGCTCGGTGGCGGACAGGCGCGGCAGTGCGCGCTGGGCCAAACGAAAAATAGGCCTAGTGATCCAATCCCGCCGGAATGTTGAGGGCATCGGGTTCCTCTTCACTGGCTGGGGGCGGAATCAGCCCTTCGTTGCGAACACTACAGCGTATGCGCCCTAAATGTTACCACTTACCCCTGTTTTCGACCTTTCTGACGTCCCCTGGCGGAGAGGCGAGAAAGGGGCGGTTCGCCAGACCATTCTCCGGCTTGCCGGCCGAATTGGGGCGACCGGCCCGCCGACCGTGCCCGCGCACGTATTGGCCGAATAGGGCCAAAATGATTCGTCTCAGGAGGTGCCGGCGGCCGCAATCGTCTGCGGGCGGCCTGTGCCGTCAACGCGGACGTAGGTGAAAACACCCTCGGTGACCTTGATCGGCTCGATAGCTGTTCGCCTTCGGGCCCAGCTCTCGATTTTTACCGTGATCGACGTGCGCCCAATCTTTTCGACGTTGCAAAAGCAGGTGACTTCGTCCCCGACCAGCACGGGACGATGAAACACCATACCCGCGATGGCCACGGTCACTACCCTGCCGTTGGCCTGCCGCGTCGCAAACGTCGAGCCGGCGAGGTCCATCTGGCACAGGAGCCAGCCCCCAAAGATGTCGCCGTGCGGATTGGTGTCGGCCGGGCGCGCAGAGCCGGCTCCGAGACCGGCCACACCTGCTGCGGGTTCGATAGGGTTGTGAGGGAATCGGGCAAGGGACGACCGAGGTTGGCGGAAATGGATGGCAGGCCAAAAATCTAGGCGGTTTTGCCGCGCGCCGCCAGCCAACGGGCGTGGCGAGAAGTGGGAACGACGACACATCGTACGGCGTTTTCCACAAGCTTGTCAGAGCGCCAGCTTCCCACTGGGAAATCTCGCATGGAAATCGAGACGGTTGCGGGGCAACAGCAGGCAAGAACCAACGGCGGTCCGGGACTCTACCGCGGGACGGAGAGCCGGTTTCTTGCTCTGCTTCCCGAACGCGAGCTCGGACGCCTGATCGCAATGTGCCAGCGCATCGAGCTGGCGCCGCGGCAAATCCTGCACCACAGAAATCTGCCGGTAGAGTACGTCTATTTCGTCGAAAACGGCTTGGTCTCGGTCATGGCGAAGGTCGGTGACAATGATTGGGTCGAAGCTTGGCTGGTCGGATCGGAAGGTACGACGAGCGTCCCGGTGCTGCTGGGCGACAGTCAGACGCCGCTCCGCCGCGTCGTTCAGATCGGCGGGACCGCCTTGCGGATTCCTACTTCGGCATTTCACCACGTCCTCGATCAAAGCGAGCCTGTTCGACAGCTTCTATTCAAATACACCCAGCTCGTTTTGCTGCAGAGCAGTCAATTCGGGGCCTGTAATGCGCAGCATTCCGTGCGGGAACGGCTCGCGCGCTGGTTGCTGGTCGCGCGAGATGGACTGGAATCCGCATTAATCGCGATGCCGCACCAAGCCCTGGCACGTCTGATCGGTGTCAGACGCGCCACCATTTCGGAATGCCTAAATGGCTTCGAGGCACGTGGCGCGATCCGCACTTCGCGGCGGCTGGTGGAAATCGCCGATTCCGCGAAGCTCGAAGCGCTTTCCTGCGATTGTTATCGCATCTTCAAACGGGAGCGGCGCCGGCTGCTCGGCCTATGAAGGACGAAGCGTAGCCCGGCACCCACATCGGCATTGCTTGGCGCCGACCGTGTCGTCGTCTCCCACAATCGAGCACGGCTGTAATGCACGCTTCCGTACAATTGCTTTGAAACTAAGAGCGGCTGTCACGTTTGCTACTACAGATCACACACTAGCAAAGGAGCATTCTATCATGTGCGATTATAGCCTCCATGGGGTCGCCTCCCGGCCCGCCAAAGTCGGGGATAGACTGATCACCACCGATTTTCGCAACACGCTGACTCGGGGATTCGCCGCGGTTGGAGAGCCCGACGTGGCGGTGTGCCTGCTGCCCGGTACCGAAATTGCGTTCGAGCAGGAGGTGCAGCGTCATTATGCACTGTTGCAGACTCTGTTCTTCAAGAAAAGCCGCTGGAACACGGGTCAGAAGCTCGGCCGCTTCCGCCAGATCAATATGGATCGGCCGAATACTCACCACGACTCGGTCGAGTTTCCCGACGGGCGGGTGGTGCTGCTGACCCATCTGCGCGCGGGACAGCGTGCAACCGTGTTGCAGCTGCCGGTGCACGGTCCGGTCGCGTCCGAAGGAAAAGCCCAGCAGTCCGCGCCGGCATCGGTTCATGCCCGGTAATCGGAAATCCACAAAAGGTGCTTCAATGGCTGATATCGCAGACATATTGAGACAGGAGCTCTGGACAAGGTCCGGTCCCGTCGTCTCGCGTCTGCCGGGCGAAGAGATCGAGACCTTGGAGGCGCGGGCATCCGCGACCGTTGCCGACCCCGCACCTCTTGGTCTCTGGGCATTCGCCACGGGTACCTGGATTGTTGGAACGGTGTTCGCCGGAGCTTTTCCGGCGAGCGCCCTGACAGCGACCATACCCGTCCTGCTTATTTTTGCAGGATTGGCCCAGTTCATCGCCGGTCTGTTCGCCTTTCGTCGCGCCAATGTGCTGGCCGCGACGGCATTTTGCTCGTTCGGCGCATTCAATGTCGTGACCGCAGCGTTTCTCGCGCTAGCAGCGCGCGGCATCTTGACGACCACCGGCGATCCTCTCGTGCTGCAAGGCTTTGTGCTGCTGTCGTTCGGGTTCATCGCACTGGCACTGACGATCGCGGCATTGCCGACCAACGCCGGACTCGTGATCACGTTGGGTCTTCTCTGCGTCGGATACATACTGACGGGTGTTGCAGCCATTTTCGACACGGCACCCATCAGCCATTTCGTGGTCGGCGATATTGGCGGCTGGTTTCTGTGCGGCTCTGCCTTTTTTGCCTACCTGACGGGGATGGCGCTTGTGGTGAACAGTTGCTGGGGCCGAACGGTCCTGCCGATCGGCGGCGCGCCGTAAGGCTTGCGCCGTGAGATTGCCGCGGATGAAGACTTTGCCTGAAGTCAGCAACGCGGCAAGGCGCTCGTCCGTAGCGGAAGTTAGGCCGCGCGGGCACGAAATTTGAGTTTGCGTCCGCGAAGCTGCCGAGAGCTGTGGGCGCTTCGCGATGGAGCGCTCGTTTTTCAGGAACAGAGAGTTTCCAATGATCATTTCGCCGCAATATGTGGGGCGCTGCCACTGCTGGCGAAGCCTTGACCGCAACTGCCGCCCGAGCGGCCCAATCAGGGCGCACTTTAATTTTTCAACCAGACGCTCGCGGCGCTGCCAAAGAGCAAAATGAGGTTGTGTGAATGGAGCCGGGGAATGCTCACCGTTTCTTTGAAGCGACGACGGAGTTGAGTCAGGAATTTTCCGAAGTTGCGACGGCGCCAGCTTGGCGTTCGGTCAATGCACTGCACCGCAATGCGCAAGGGTCCAATCCATGCGGCCTTGATGTCGCCGAAGAAACGCCGCTGGCGATCAAATACAATGATTTTTCTCATGCTGTGATGATGGGGACTCCGCGCGATCTGGAAGATTTCGCCGTCGGGTTTTCCATTGCCGAGGGCGTCGCGCGCGGTGTCCGCGATCTGCGCGCGATCGAGACAACGCCACGTGACGACGGAATCGAAGTCGCGATCTCACTTAATGCCGAGGCGTTGCATCGTTTCCTGGCGCGCCGTCGCGTTCGAGCATTACACGGCCGCACGAGTTGCGGCATCTGCGGCGTAGAGGATTTGGACGACATCGCATTCGTTCCGGCTGCGCGCGCACGCGCGGCGCCGCCGCTCGATCAGGCGGCATTGCAGGTGGCTCTGGCACGGCTGCGCGGATTGCAGCCGTTGGGCGCGCGCACTCACGGCGCTCACGCGGCGGCTTGGGTGGCGCTCGACGGTGAGCTGGTTCTAATCCGCGAAGACGTTGGACGCCACAGTGCGCTGGACAAACTCGTGGGTGCCGCACTTCGGGCAGAGCTGGATTTCGGCGATGGTTTTTGCCTGATCACCAGCCGTTGCTCCTACGAAATGGTGCAGAAAGCCGCTGCCGCGGGTATTCCAGCCCTGGTCGCGATCTCTGCGCCGACGGCGCTGGCCATCCGCACCGCGCAAGCCGCCGCCTTGACTCTCATCACGCTCGATCGAATCGGGGGGCATCTGATCTACACGGCGTCCGAGAGCGAAGATGCCGTCAATGCAAAGCAATCATGAGGAGTCTGCCGATGGGACGGCACGCCAAGATCAAACCATACAACGCCCCCGCCGGTGGCTGGGGCTCGGTGCAGTCGCTGGCGAAGAGTCTCACCCGCCAGCACATTCCGGTGAGCGGCAGCCGTGTGTTGTTGAATCAGAACAAGACCGGCGGCTTCATGTGCGTAAGCTGCGCCTGGGCCAAGCCTGATCCGCCGCGCGTCTTCGAGTTCTGCGAGGAAGGCGCCAAGGCGACTACTTGGGAGCTGACCAGTAAGCGGGTCACGCCGGAGTTCTTTGCCAAGCATACTGCAACCGAACTGGAAACATGGTCGGATCATGAGCTGGAAGCGGCCGGCCGGCTTACACATCCAATGCGTTGGGAAGCGGCTGGCGACAAATACGTGCCGGTCGAATGGCAACAAGCTTTTCGCGACATCGGTAGCGAACTCAAAGCGCTCGATCCGAAGGGCGTCGTGTTCTACGCCTCAGGCCGTGCTTCGCTGGAGACGTGTTTCATCTACGGTCTGTTCGCGCGGATGTACGGCAACAACAATCTGCCGGACAGCTCCAATATGTGTCACGAAAGCACCTCGGTGGCGCTACCGGAAAGCATTGGCGTGCCGGTCGGCACCTGCACGCTGGAGGATTTTTACCAGACCCAGGGTATCTTTTTCTTCGGACAAAATGTCGGAACCTCGAGTCCGCGGATGCTGCACCAGCTGCAGGAGGCGAGTCAGCGCGGCGTTCCGATCGTCACCTTCAATCCGTTGCGCGAACGCGGGCTTGAACGGTTTGCCAATCCGCAATCGCCGATCGAAATGTTGAGCGGATCCTCGACGCGAATCAGCTCACAATATCATCAGGTCAAGCCCGGCGGTGATACCGCGGCGATGTATGGCATCGCCAAGGCCCTGTTCGCCATCGATGAAGAGCAGGTCGGCAAAGGCCGGCCGGGCGTGATTGATCGCGCATTTATCGCCGAGCACACCCATGGGCTGGCTGATTTCGAGAAAGCGGCCAAAGCCTGCCCGTGGGAACGTCTCGAGCGCCGCTCAGGCCTCACGCGCGGCGCCATGGAAGCGGCGGCGCTGGTCTGTGTGCGCTGCCCCAGCGTGATTTTCATTTACGGCATGGGGCTGACGCAGCACAAGAAAGGCGTCGAGACCGTGCAGATGATCGTCAATTTGGCGTTGTTACGCGGCAATATCGGCAGGCCGGGCGCGGGAATTTGTCCGGTGCGCGGGCACTCGAACGTTCAAGGGCAGCGCACCGTCGGTATTACCGAGAAACCCGACAAGGTGCCGGCGGACAAAATCAAACAGCTTTTCGGCTTTGAGATTCCCAAGGAAAAGGGCCGCAACACGATCGAGGCCTGCGAAGGCATCCTGAAAGGTGATGTAAAAGCATTTTTCATGCTTGGCGGCAATTTCGTTCGTGCCATCCCCGATCACGGGCAAATGTATCCGGCATGGCGAAGATTGCGGATGACAGTGCAGATCCTGACCAAGCTCAATCGAAGCGCCCTTGTCCACGGCGAAATCTCCTACATTCTTCCCTGCCTGGGCCGGATCGAAATCGACGAGCAGGCGAGCGGCCCGCAGGCCGTATCGATGGAGGACTCCACGGGCTGCATGCATGGCTCGCGTGGCCAGGCCAAGCCGGCAAGCCCGCATCTGCTTTCCGAAACCAAAATCATCGCCGAGCTGGCGAAAGCGACGCTCGCGCCAAACCCGCGCGTCCCCTGGGACGAGTGGGTGGGCGATTACGGCAAAATTCGCGACGCCATCGCAGCGACCTATCCAGACATCTTTCACGACTTCAATGCGCGCCTGTGGCAGCCCGGTGGATTTCATCGCCCGCTCAGTGCGCGTCACCGCAAATGGAACACGGAAACCGGGAAGGCCAACTTCATAAAGCCTGAGAGTCTCGCGACGGACATCGACACTCCGGCGGAGCAGCGCGATATTCTGCAGCTCATCACGTTGCGTTCGAACGGTCAGTTCAACACGACGATTTACAGCCTGGACGACCGCTTCCGCGGCGTGCATGGCACACGCATGGTCGTCCTCATGCATCGCAACGACATCGACCGACTTGGCCTGCAGGAAGCCGATGAGATCACGCTCGTGTGCGCGGCGGACGATGGCGTGCATCGCGCGGTGAAAGGCTTTCGTGTCACGCCCTACGACATTCCGGAGGGCTGTTGCGCCGGCTATTACCCGGAATGCAATCCGCTTATTCCACTGTGGCATCATGCGGACCGCAGCAAGGTGCCGGCAGCGAAATCAATTCCGGTACGGATAGAACGCGGCGCTGCGTGACGGATCGCGCGCGGACGATGTTCGCGATGTCAGCTCGCGGCGTGAAGCTCGTTCGATTGATGTCTCGCCGTCTTCACCGCTGACCTGAGGGATCGCTTTTGGCGCGTGGGCGGTGCTGCGAGCAGTTCGCGGAGCCTCTCACTGCCATTTGCCTCTTTGGCTGTCGCCTTCAACCGGGCGCGAAGCAGCGTCAACACGGCGGTTTCCTCGGGTGCCATTTCGGCAAGCTTCTCGGGCATGGGATTTTCAGAGTACGTGGCGAGGTCGCGCTCCAATGTGCCTTGTAGGTGGGAATTGAGAACTTCGGGATGAATGTAGCATTTGCGGCAAATCGCCGGCGTATTGCCGAGTTGCGCCGCGACCCGTTCGATTGCCGCGCGCAGCCGTTTCTTCGACTTTGCCGCGCCGTCGAGATTTCCCGCCTCGCGTAGCGCAATGGCGGCGAGCACGGTGCCTGCCCAGGTACGAAAATCCTTCGCCGTAACATCCTTGCCGGTGACTTCACGAAGATATGCGTTCACTTCACTGGAGCTGACATGTTGGCTGCTCCCGTCCTCCGCCCGATATTGCAGCAGCTCCTGGCCTGGCAAATCCTGGCATGCCCTGAGGATTTTTGCGACCCGGAGGTCCTTGATCTGCGCCGACCATTGCTTGCCGCTCTTGCCGATAAAATGAAACCGCACTTCGGAGCCTTCGACTTCCGCGTGACGGTTCTTCAGGGTCGTCAGGCCGTAGCTCTTGTTCTGCTTGGCGCAATCGTCGTTGCCGACGCGGATCAATGTCTTGTCCAACAGATACACGACGGTTGCCACGACCTTTTCGCGCGGCAGCCCGGGGAGCGCCATATGCTCACGGACCGTGGCTCGAATGAATGGTAAAGCGTCCGCAAAGGCGACGACGTGCTCGTATTTGCTGGTGTCCCGCACCTCACGAAATCGGGGATGGTAGCGGTATTGCTTGCGGCCTTTGGAGTCGCGGCCGGTGGCTTGGAGGTGTCCGTTGGCCCGCGGGCAAAGCCACACGTCTTTCCATGCTGGCGGTACAGCCAGCGCGCGGACGCGCTTGAGTACGCTGGGATCGACGAGCCGGGAGCCATCTGGCAGGACGTATCGGAATCCATGTCCTGATTTGCGCCTGCGGATGCCCGGCGTCGCGTCGGAAACGTACCGCAAGCCAGCGGCGGCCGCCGATTGCTCTGGCTCGGCGGTCGCGGCTACGTTCCTTTGCTGATCGAACACCGGATCATCCTCATTCGCTATGAGCGAACGGCGATGGCGTCAGGTTGGTTCCGCGCTCGTCGAGGATGTCGCCGCGACCTGCCGCATCATCGGTCGAGGAGATCCATCAACCGCATGGCGTCGGCCGGCGCTGCGGCTTTTTGATCGTTGTCGAAATAGACGAACACGTCGCGTTTCTGGCCGTTCCAGGCGGCGATGATATCGGACCAACGGCGCAATGTTCCGGGCGAATAGGAGTCGCGATAGCGCCCGGACGGACCATGGCCGCGAACATAAACGTGTTGGGCCGTGACTTCCCAGGGTGTCGGCGCCTCGGCGTGGTCCGAAAGGCAGAGTGCGACGTTATGGCGATGGAGAATTTCCAGAACCGTGTCGGCGTACCAGCTCTTATGTCTGAATTCGAAGGCATAACGCCGGCGCCGGGGCAGCATTCCCAGGAATGAACTGAGCCGTTCCTCGTTCCTGGAGAATTGCGGCGGCAGTTGAAACAGCACCACCGCGACCTTCGGCGCGAGCGCCTTGAGCCGGGTCTGCATTAGCGCAATCGAGTTTTCGCACTTTTCCGTAAGGCGCTTCCAATGTGTGATGAATTTCGAAGCTTTCCAGGCAAACAGAAAATCATCGGGTGTGTTGTCGCGCCATGAAGTCACGGCCTCGAGCGAGGGAGTTCGATAAAAGCCGCTGTTGATTTCGGCGGTCGCGAAGTGTGCGGCGTAATAGGACAACCACGCCCGCTTCGGAATATTCTCTGGATAGAACGCACCACGCCAGCTGTCATAAGTCCAGCCGGATGTGCCGATCCACACCCTGCCCGTGATTCGGCGCGGTGACGCCAGCGCCGTCAAGCTCCCGAATAGCCGCCGACGATCGGCAGGATTTCGCCGGTGATGTAACTGGCGCAAGTCGGCGCCGCGAGAAAGACGTAAGCCGGCGCGATCTCCTCCGGTTGCGCCGGCCGTCCCATCGGGGTCTCGCCACCGAAATTGGAGAGCGCTTCGGCCGGGCGGTCGGCGGGATTGAGCGGTGTCCAAACCGGACCCGGCGCCACCACGTTGACGCGGATACCGCGGTCCACCAAGTGCGAGGATAGAGAGCGAGCGAAGGCGTGGGATACCACCCTTTGTCATCGAATAGTCAAGCAGTTGCTTGTTGCCGAGGAGGCCGGTTACCGAGCCGGTCATGACGATTGAACTGCCCGCTTTCATGTGCGGCACCGCTGCCTTGGCCATGTGGAAATAGCCGTAGAGATTGGTTTTGATCGTCCGGTCGAAATGGTCTTCGGTGAGATCCTCGAAATTGTCGACGTGTTCCTGAAACGCGGCGTTATTTACCAAAATGTCGATATTCCCGAAGCGCAGCAGCGTGCGATCGACCGCCTCCTTGCAGAATTCGGGGTTGGCGACATCGCCGGAGATCAGGAGGCAAGACCGCCCCTCCTTCTCCACGGCACGTTTGGTGATCTCGGCGTCTTGGTGCTCGTTGAGGTAACACGCCGCGATGTCGGCGCCTTCCCGCGCGAACAAGACCGCGACGGCCCGGCCGATGCCAGAATCCGCGCCTGCAATGAGAGCGACTTGTCGCGAAGCTTCTCCGAGCCCTTGTAGGCGGGAGCATCGTACATGGGTGCAAGGTCAAGAGCAGCCTCGGAACCGAGCTTAGCCATGTGTTGCGGCGGGAACGCGGCGGCGCCCGATACTCGCGAACCCCGGCCTGCATCGCTCCCTTACCGTCGCCGGCACCGCCGGTTTTTCTCCTACCGTCGATGCGCGATTGAATGGTCCGTTCATGCGCCGCGGTCTCTTCCGCCTGTGCGGCAAACTCGTCTGTCCCGATAGGGCTGCGAGAACCTCTCATGCCCGCTACTCCGCTGAATTCGTTTGTTAACCGGGACGAATTGAGGCCGGTTCCCCCCATGCAACGGTTTATGTTCGATGGAGACCTTGGCCCAACAACGCGGCAAGCGGTGTGGGACCGGCGGGACGGCTGCTTTGAAGTTCAGGAATTGAAAGGGCAAAACTTTTGCCGCTGCCTTACTTCAGCAGTTCCATCAGATTTGCTTTCTTCTGCTTGACCCTGTTCAAGCGTGCATTGGCGCGGCGCCTTGTCGGGCCACCAGCGCAGCAACCTGGTGCCGTGACGGAAGCGTTCGCCGGTAAAGTGGTCGTAGCAAACCTCGACCACCAATTTCGGCCGAAGCGGCACCCATTGCGCTGACCGCTTGTTGGACCACCGGCTCGGACCGCCTGGGGCGTTGCCGGAGAATCCGGGCGGCGCGATCAGCGGCTTGAGCTGTTTTGTGAGCGCCGGTTTGGTCTGCTCCTTGAGCGTGGATGTGAAGCCCACATGGTGCGACAGTCCGCCGCGATCGTATAGGCCGAGCAGTAGCGAGCCGACCAATGGCTTGCCCTCATTGTATCGAAATCCGCCGACCACGCAGTCGGCGCTACGATAGTTCTTGATCTTCTGCATACCAGTCCGCTCGCCGGATTGGTAACCCAGGTCGCGGCGCTTGGCGATCACTCCGTCGAGAGCCGTGCCGACCTGCGTGAGCCATTGTTTGGCTTCGCCAAGGTTCGCCGTGGCTGGCGACAAGGGAACCCGATCGGCATCATCGCGGCAATATTCTGCAAAAATTGCTCCAGCGCCTTGCGGCGTCGCTGCAACGTCTCGCCGACGATCGAGCGCCCGTCCGCGCGCACCAGGAGATCGAACGCGATGAACAGCGCCGGCGTCTCCGCCGCCAGCCTGCGCACGCGACTCGCCGCCGGATGGATGCGCTGCAACAAGGCATCGAATGAAAAAGCGCCGTCCGCCGGGACGACGATTTCCCCATCGAGTACGAATTGCTCTGCTTCGAGATTCGCAATCGCCATGACCAGTTCTGGAAAGTACCGCGTCATCGCGCGCCCCGATTCGGATTGCAGCTCAACCTTGCCGCCGTCGCGAAAAGCGAGGCAGCGAAAGCCATCCCACTTCGGTTCGTATTCCCATTGAACGCCAGTCGGTATGGTGTCCACCGAAAGCGCTTCCATCGGACTGAACGGCGGGTGCAGCGGCAGATTCATTCAAGGCTCGCAAGCACAAAGGATCAGATTATCAATGGAGCCGTGGGGGCGCCAGTTCCCGCCGGGTGGAGCTTTGACGTGTTCTCATCTGCAAACGGAAACTGCCGCGGCGTCGGAATCATCGCTCAACCTCTGCATTCGCAGGCGCTGTAAAACGATCCCGGACGCAAGAGCGTCGGCTCGGGTGGCGGGTCGTTAATTCGCACCTGTGTTTCAGCCACGCACGGGTTGGGAACTCGCCAACAACCTAACGGTTATTTGATCGGGCCATGAGGTGCCGACCCGTAAGGAGAGTGCGTCGCGGCGGCGAATAACGCGTCGGGCGTTCTTTAAGGCTGCACCGCCCGGATGTTTTGAAATTGCATTTTGCCAGGAGGACTTCGCGATGGCGAAAAAAAGGAAACGCAAGTATTCCCGTGGGGCAAGCAAGGACGTTGAAAGCGAGATGCGCCGCTATAAGCGCGGCACCGCTAAGAGCGGCCGCGGCGGAAAAGGCGGCAAGGTGAAGAGCCGCAAGCAAGCAATCGCGATCGGCCTGTCCAAAGCGCGAAAAAAGGGCAAGCGGGTGCCTAAAAAGAAATAATCGCACGATGCCGCGAGACGTACGCTCCAACAGCATTTCGTCGGCTGACCCGAATCCGCGATCTTCTCTTGCCGCTGCCGCCGAAGAGCTGATGCGACTGCTCCACGCGAGGCGTCTGAAGGTCGTGGTTGCGGAGTCCTGTACCGCAGGGCTGATGGGACAGGTGCTCTCCGATGCTCCCGGGCCGGCGAGCACTTTCACGGCGGCTTTATCGCATACACCAAGGAGCACAAAGCCTACGCTCTCGACGTGCCGTCCGGTCTGTTGCGGTCGAGGGGAGCGGTGTGCATCGAGGTCGCGCGGGGGCCATGGCCGATGGCGCGTTACGACATTCGCGGGCCGACCTCAGCGCTGCGATCACCGGCGTGGCGGGCCCTGAACCCGACCCGGACGGAAACCCGGTGGGCCGCGTCTGCATTGCGACCGCGCGCCGCGATGGTCGCACCGCGGCAGTCGAGAAGGATTATGGCTGCGTCGGTCGCAAAGCAGTGAGGGAATACGCCATAGGCGAGGCCTTGCGGGCCTTGATCGCGGCGGCGAAGAATGATCCGCTGGCCGCATAGACGCTTCAGCGAGGACCCGTCATGCCGGGAAAACGCGTGCAGATCGATGATGAAAGTTGGACGGCACTGGATTTGTTGGCGCATGATCGCATGACGACGTTCCAGGAATTGGCCGACGAAGCGTTTGCCGACCTCCTGAAAAAGCACGGCCGACCCGTCGATCTTCGCGCCGCGTTGCGAAAGAGTGCTGGTTCAAGCGCGCAAATCATAAAGCTCGGCCGCGGGAAAAAAGCGCCTCGCCACGGAAGAAACAAAAGCGCTGGTTAGATTCCGGAGCGTCAGCCGGCCTTGCGCCGATGTCCGCCCGCGCCGCGGCGCTTCGCCGGAGTGCGGTGGCTCGCTTTGGTGTTGGCCTTGCGTGCGGCGCCGCCGCCTTGAACGCTCTTCCGCAATGCATCCATCAGATTGATCACGTTGGAGGGCGCATGCTCCTTCGGCTGCTCGATTTTTTCGCCCTTTTGTTTCCTGCGCAATAGCTCCTTCAAGGCATCCTCGTACTCATCCGCGAATTTGTCCGGCTGAAATCGGCCTCGCTTTGTCTCAACGATATGAGCGGCCAGATCGAGCATGTCCTTCGGGACTTTCTCGTCGTCTATGTCGTCGAAATATTCGCCTGATTGGCGGACCTCATACGGATAGCGCAGCGTCACGCCCATCAGTCCCTTGTCGCGCGGCTCCAGCGCGATGATGTGCTCGCGGGATGTGAACACGACTTTTCCGATCGCCACCATGCCCTCTTTGCGGATCGCCTCGCGTATGACCGCGAAGGCCTGCTGCCCGACCTCGCCGTCGGGAACGACGTAATAGGGATCGGCGAGATACAGCTCGTCGATTTCGCTCTTGGGTACGAATTCTTCGATCTCGATCGTGCGCCTGCTCTCCAAGGCCACGGCCTCGAGTTCCTCCGGCTCCGGCACGGTGTATTCGCCCTTGCTGAATTCATAGCCTTGGACGATGTCGGCTGCCTCGACATTCTTGCCGGTCTCCGCGTCGACCTTGCGATACCGGACTCGGTTGCCGGTCTTGCGGTTGAGCTGATGAAAACTGATCTTCTCCCGCCCTGACGTTGCCGGAAACAACAAGATCGGGCAGGAAACAAGCGAAAGCTTCAGATAGCCTTTCCAGTACGCACGCGGGGCCACCGGATCCACTCCAAACCTGAGAACCTCGACTCAACCCCGACTCAACCGACCGAAACGGCAGGCGGTTCCACCTAACCCTCGCCTTTCACCGCCCCTGCCTCGCGGCGTGACAGCGCGGTGCGGGAACTGCGTCCGTTGGGGCAGGTTCTCGCTTCAGGTCTTTCCCGTTTTGCCGTACCGGAGATTGCCCATGTCGCCTCGTCCTTCACATGACACCCGTGGGAACAGCCGGACCGTCGTCATAACCGGGGCCACCGCGGGCGTGGGGCGCGCCATTGCCAACCGTTTCGCACAGGCCGGTGATCGGCTTGGGCTGATCGCGCGCGACGCCGAAGCGCTCAATGCCTTGCGGGACGAACTGCAGGGCCGCAATGTGGAGGTCGCGGTCGCGCCCGCGGACGTGTCTGACCCGGATGCGATCTTCGCCGCCGCTCAATGTTTCGAGCGGCAATTGGGCCCCATCGACGTCTGGGTGAACGACGCAATGGAAACCGTGTTCTCCACGGTTGCCGACATCACGCCTCAGGAGTTTCGCCGGGTGACCGAAGTCACCTATCTCGGCTTCGTGCATGGCACGATGGCGGCGCTGAAATCGATGCGGCCGCGCCGCCAGGGTTGCATCATTCAGATCGGCTCGGCGCTGGCCTATCGCGGCATTCCGCTGCAATCGGCGTATTGCGGCGCCAAGCATGCCATCCGCGGCTTCACCGACTCGCTACGCACCGAACTGATCAACGAACGCTCGGGCATCAGGGTTACAATGGTCGACCTGCCGGCGGTCAATACGCCGCAATTCGATTGGGCACGGGTGCATTTGCGCCATACGCCGCGGCCGATGGGCAGGCCGATCGAGCCCGAAGTCGTCGCCGACGCGGTGCTTCGCGCGTCGCACGGTTCGTGGCGGGAATACTGGCTCGGCATACCGACGATCATGCTGATCGTCGGCAACACCGTGCTGCCCGGATTGCTGGATCGTTATCTCGCCAGGAAGGCTGTCGGCGGCCAGCAAACCAAGGCGCTCGCCACCGCAGAGCGCCGCGACAATCTCGATCAGCCGGTCACGCCATTGCACCGCACGCGCGGGTCGTTCAGCGCCGAGGCGTCTTCGCGGGCGCCGATGGTGCCGGCTGAAGTGGCACGCGTGGGAGTCGTGTGCGCCGGCGCGCTCCTGTTCTTTGTTCTCGGAGCCGCGCTCCGCGCTATCCCGCGTGGGCGATAAGGCTATGTCGTGCTCAGCAGGGCGGGCGCCCAGTATTCACAAATCCAAGACAAGGGCTCAGACGGCCGTGATGACTGGATCATCCGCCTTCGCGGATAATCACAGTCGCTAGAGCTCCCCGCGCGCTGCCAGAGCCTTGATGCGGTCGGCGGTGCGGCAGGCGACGGCCTGAATGGTCAGCGACGGATTGACGCCGCCGACGGTCGGAAATACCGAGCCATCGCATATCCATAAATTCGG
The DNA here is from genome assembly GCA_050725855.1 of Xanthobacteraceae bacterium. Lineage (GTDB taxonomy): Bacteria > Pseudomonadota > Alphaproteobacteria > Rhizobiales > Xanthobacteraceae > BOG-931. Next base: position 29,145 of record JBOHIU010000079.1, read on the forward strand.
AACATCCCACGAGCGGCAATCGGCGTTGACGACGCTTGTTTTCGGATCGTCCCCCATGCGCGCGGTGCCGTTCAGGTGGCAGGTGTCGTCGGTCTCGTCCCAGATTTCGGTCCCTCCGGCGGCATCAAGGGCTTGCCGCATGAAGGCAAGCGAATGGGCGATCAGACGCTTGTCGTTTTCGCAATAGGAGTAGGTGACGCGCGCCACCGGCAGTCCATATTGGTCGCGTTCGTTGGCGAGCGTCACGCGATTGCGCTCTTGCGGCATGCATTCGCCGACGATCTTCAGCCCGACCTGATGATTGTAACGCTCCATCTCGTCGATCAAACGCTGGCCCCAGAGGCCGCGCTTGCTTGACTGCGTGCCGGACCACACGATCGGCAGCGGCCCCCTGACTCATGTAGGCATAGCCGCCGAAAAAGTCCTTGCCGGTATCGGTGTAGTTCCAGTGCTCGGTGATGGAGAGCGAGGGGGGACCCTTGTAGGAGCGGATTTCCCGCTCCATGATTCCCCACACCGCCTGGTTCGCCTGCACCATCAGGTTCTTGCCCACCAGGCCCGAGGAGTTGGCGAGCCCGTCGGGATAGCGGCTTGTTGCCGAGTTGAGCAAAAGCCGCGGTGTCTCGATCGAATAGCCGGCGACCACCACGTTCCGCGCCTTCTGAAAATGCCAATGGCCCAGGCGATGATAGTGCACGCCGGTGACGCGACCGGAATGGTCGTGCTCGATGCGCCCGACCATGGCAAGGTCGCGAATTTCGGCGCCGGCGTTGAGCGCGCGCGGCAGCCGCGAGATCAGGATGCTCTGCTTGGCGTTGGTCGAGCAGCCGATCACGCACATGCCGCGATAGACGCACGGCGGCGATTGTCCGCGCGGCGCCGACACCGTTGCCAGCGGCGTCGGCGACCAGGCGATGCCGAGCGCCTCGGCTCCCTCCGCCAACACCAAAGCTGCGGCGTTCAACTCGTGTGGCCGGTATGGGTAGCGCGGCCGCTTGGGTCCCCACGGATACTTGATGGGCCCCGAAATCTTCAGCGTCTCCTCGACCTCGGAGTAGTACGTCCACATCTCGCGCCAATCGAGCGGCCAGTCGGCGCCGTAACCGAGCTTGGTCCGGCTCTTGAACCATTCGGGACGGAAGCGCAGCGACACCATGGCAAAATGCACGGTCGAACCGCCGACTGACTGGCCGGAATTGTTTGAGCCGAGTTGCAGCGGATTATCGCCGTCGACGACGCGCTCGTCGGTCCAATAGAGTTTGGCCTGATGATGCTCGTCTGACGCGAAATCCTCGAGCGGCCGCCAGTAAGGCCCGGCATCAAGCGCCACCACGGAGAAGCCGTACTCGACCAGCTTGCAGGCGAGCGTGCCGCCGCCCGCGCCGGTGCCCACAATGGCGAAATCCACGGTCTCGTCGTCATCATGTTGGCGCATCGGGACCCAGCCGCCGACATGGAAGACGTCCGGCGCGCGTCCGTTAATCGCTCGTGGAGCTTCACGGGCGTCATCCGACACGGGTATTCTCCGCGCGCGCGATCCTCTCCCGCCCGGGTTTTGCCTCGGCGGCTTCCCATGGGTCGCGCCGGTCGAAATTCATGCGCACGTAGCCGCGCGGGCTTGCCGGGCCGCCAAAGCCGATTTCGTTCCACGCCGCCGGATGTGCGTAATAGGCGCTGACGACATCGTGCAGCAGCCGCTTTTTGAAGAATAGCTTCGCCGGCAGCCCGCGCCATGTCCTTTCATTTACCGAGCCCTCCTGCACGGCTTTGAGCAGATCGTCTTGCAGCAGTGCGGAAAGCTCGTGAAAGCGGCGGCCGTAACGTGACTTGGCCTCGGAATCAATCGCGGCGAGGCCGCGCCGCCAGGCTTCGCCCATCGGCGGCAAGCGCGCATCGCGGTATCCATCGCCGCTGTTGCTGTGCAGCTTTTCGTCGACCATCGCCGCCAAGGGCGCCGGATGCATCCGCTCCGCCGGCTGCGGCACAATGCGGTCGCAGACGGCGCGGATGGTTGACCATTCAGCATCAGTGAAAAATTGATGCTGTTGCGGATCGATAGCCATGCGCTGGTCGATCACGGTGCGGGTCTGATCGTTCCACGACACCGAGTTGCGCTTATTGAGCACGTCGTAACCGGGGTAGCGATCAGCCATCGCCAGCGTTCTCCATCAGGGAAAGTGCAGCAAGGCCGGCCAGCGACAGGCCAGTGAAGCTTGGCGGTGCGGGTAATGGCGGACCGTTGAGAACATTCTGGGACCAATTGCGCCAGCCGCCCATGTTGCGTGAAACGCCGTAGGCATGGAAACCGACGCCGCCAAATCCGAGAAATGCCGTGAGTTGCAGCAATCGGCGCGCAAGGTGACGCGTTGCCCCAGATGGCAATGCCGCCGCCGCCGCAAGCAGTGCCGCCGCGACCGGAGGCACGCTCACGGGCGCGGCCATTACGGGGTTATGGAAGGCGCCGCGGAAGTGACGAAGGCCCGCTTCGCCGACGGTGCCGGCAAGGCCCGCCGCGCTGACTGCCGCCAGGATTCGACCGGCCGGGAAGCCGAACACTTTCGGGCGGTGCAGAAAGGGCGTGTCGCGCACCTTCTCGGCGCCGCGGCCCAGCAATCCCGCCAGCGTCATGGCCACCGGCGCTCCGATCAGTGCGGAGTAAAACAAGTTCAGCCACGACAACCCGCCCGGACGCTTGAGGATGTTGTGGGCGTGAAAGCCGAACCCGGCGAGGCCGGTTGCGGCGGCGGCGGCGTAGATCGTGTCGCGCAGCGGATGCCGTGCGGCGCGCTTGTCGGCCATACCAAACAAGCTGGCACCTAGCGTCAGCGCCGCGACCGTCAGCGGCGTGTACATGGCCCTATTTCGGAATGAGCCGCGATAGTGCTCGATCGCACTGTCCGCGAGCACGGAAAATGAGAGCAGGGCGGCGCTGCCATTGAGGCGCCGACCGGCCGCTTACGTCACCGTCGACGAGGGCGCGAGACGCGCTATCAGACGCGGCAGTCTTGGCGCTCGCTCGACCGGTCGGGATGCCGCGACCCGGTGCCCTAGGGTGCACGCAACCCAGCGCGTCAGCCGAAAGGTGGCGGGCAGGAGCGGGGAATGGGCGACCGCCGAAATGTGCCTGGGCCGTACCAGCATGGCGAAACCCGCGCCGGCCAGCGCCAGATTGACGACAAGGTTAAGCGCCGGATCGGCCCTTCTCATTGTGCCGCTCCGTCGATGCGGAAGCGTTCGGCATCCTTGCGTTTGAATTCGATGCCGTGACCGGGCCGGCCGAGATCCGGTTCGATCGCACCGTCCTGCGCCGACGGCGCGCCGTCGAACAGCATCTGCTCGATGCGCACGTGGTCGTGAAACCATTCGAGGTGGCGCAGCCGCGATACCGCGCAACCAGCATGGCGGTGCATCGCCGGCGCGCAATGCGCCGAGAGATCGATGTGATGCGCCTCGCACAGCGCGCCGATCTGGAGGAATCCGGTGATCCCGCCGCAGCGCGTGGCGTCCGCCTGCAGCACGTCGACCGCATCGGCTTCGAGCAGTCGGCGCGCGTCGTCGACGGTATAGATGTATTCGCCGGCCGCGATTTCCATCGAGTCAGGAGCGCGCTCGCGCATCAAGCGCAAACCGGATAAGTCGTCGGAAGTCACGGGCTCTTCGAACCAGCGGACGTTAGCCTCTGGGCAGGCTCGCGCGAAATCCAGCGCTTGTTTGACCGAAAACGCGCCGTTGGCATCGACAAATAGTTGACGGCCTCCGATAGCCATTTTCGCTTGCGCGATCCGCTCGGGGTCGCGCGCCGGCTCACTGCCGACCTTCATTTTGACGAAGCGGCAGCCGTCGCGCTCGACCCAACCGGACAGTTGCGCCCGCAATTGCTCATCGGAATAAGAGGTGAATCCGCCGCTGCCGTAAATCGGCACTCGGTCGCGGCAGCGGCCCAGCAAGCCTGCCAACGGGAGGTCGAGCGTGCGAGCTTTCAGATCCCAGAGCGCCGCGTCGACCGCCGAAATCGCGCACGCGGCAAGCCCGGAGCGGCCGAGATTGCGCACGCTCTTTTGCATGGCGAGCCATGCGCCCGGAATGTCGAAACTGTCGTGTCCGGCGGTCGCTTTGCGCAGAATTCCTTCGATCAATGGCACAACTGCCGCATCTGCGTAGGTGTAGCCGACCCCGGATTGATCGCCGGTTTCGACGTTCACTACCACCAGTGTGGTCGCGTCCCAGGCATAGGTGCCGTCCGCTTCCGGGCTATCGGTGGGGATACGATAAGCAGCTGCGTGCAGCGCCGTAATTGGAGCGCCGCCGCTGTTCGAACGAGTCACTTTCACTTCCCGGGGATGATCGAGGCCAAGACTTGCTGCGCCGTCTCCTTGATCACGCTACGCTCGTGCGGATCGCCCTTGCCCAGCGCCTCGGTGAGATGCTTGGCTTGCTGGAAGCTGATATGCGCCGGCAGTGGAGGAACTTCCGGATCCGTCTTGACCTCGAGCACCACCGGCCGATCTGCGGCCAGCGCCTGCTCCCATGCCGCGCCCAGCGCGTCCGGCTGGTCGACGTAAATGCCTTTCAAGCCGATGAGCTCTGCGAATTTGTGGTACGGGACATTGGGTATCTGTTGCGAGGCATTGAACTTGGGGTTGCCCTCCATCACCCGCTGTTCCCAGGTGACCTGATTCAAATCCTCATTGTTGAACACGCAGCAGACCCAGCGATGGTCCGACCATTGCCGCCAATATTTGTTGACGGTGATCAGTTCCGCCATGTTGTTCATCTGCATGGCGCCATCGCCGACCAGGGCCACGACCGGGCGGTCGGGATGTGCGAATTTTGCCGCGATGGCGTAAGGTACCGCGGCGCCCATCGAAGCGAGTCCGCCGGACAGCGAGGCCATCATGCCGCGCCGCATTTTTAGATCGCGGGCATACCAGTTGGCGCAAGAACCGGAATCGCTGGTGACGATGACGTTGTCCGGTAGGCGCGGGGATAGCTCCCACGTCACGCGCTGCGGATTGACCGGGCTGGCTGGAACCATCCCTCGATCTTCCAGGGTCTTCCACCATTCCTTGACGTTGTTCTCGATGGTCCTCCGCCAGGCGCCGTCGCCTTGCCGCGACTTCAAGAGCGGCAGCAGCGCGCGCAACGTCTCGGCTGCGTCGCCGACCAGATTGACCTCCATCGGATAGCGTAGCGACAGCATGTCGGGAGCGATGTCGATCTGCACGCCGCGTGCCTGACCCTCCTTCGGCAAAAACTCCGAATAGGGAAAGCCTGAGCCGACCATGAGCAGCGTATCGCACTCCATCATCAACTCGTAGCTCGGTTTGGTACCGAGAAGCCCGATTGAGCCGGTGACCCATGGCAGGTCGTCGGGCAGCGCCGCCTTGCCGAGGAGCGCCTTGGCGACGCCGGCTTGCAGCTTGTCGGCGATCGCGATCGCTTCGTCGGTCGCATGCAGCGCCCCGGCTCCGATCAGCATTGCGACCTTCCGGCCGCTGTTGAGCACGTCGGCTGCCCGCTGCAAGTCGGCCTCGTAGGGCGCGGTCTTCGGTTTTGAGAAGCCGACGCCGGAATGCACCGTGCCGTGTTTGCGGGCCGGCTCCTCATAGGGCATTTCCTGCAGATCGTTGGGCAGGATGATCGCCGTGACACGCCGCTCGCCGAGCGCGGTCCTGATCGCGCGATCGATGAGATGGCGGACCTGAGCGGGCGCCGAGGCCTGTTCGACAAAGGCGCCGGCGACGTCCTTGAACAGGCTCGGCAGATCGACTTCCTGCTGATAGTGGCCGCCGATCGCGGTACGCGCTTGCTGGCCGGCAATGGCGAGCACCGGCATATGATCGAGACGAGCGTCGTAAAGTCCGGTAATGAGATGCGAAGCGCCGGGGCCGGACGTGGCGATGCAGACGCCGAGTTCGCCGGTAAACTTGGCGTAGGCCGAGGCCATGAACGCCGCCATTTCCTCGTGCCGGGCCTGAATGAATTCGATCTTGCCCTTGGCGCGATTGAGCGCGCCGAACACGCCGTTGATTCCGTCGCCCGGATAGCCGAACATCTTGCGCACGCCCCAGGCGTGCAAACGCTCGACGAGAAAATCACCGACAGTTTGCGACATGGCTAAAACCCTCGGCGGAACGCGCACAGTTCCGACCAGTCAGGAGGAAAGGATCATCTCTGGAACGGTCGCCCGCAGCGGAAGTTCCAAATCGCGCGGACAATCAAATTTCGCAGAAACGCGCGCGGAAGCTTTAATTGAGGTCACCCGACGTGAATTTTGCCAGCGACAACACCGCACCCATATTGCCGGCCATCCTCGATGCCATCGTCAAGGCTAACGAGGGATATGCGCGCGGTTACGGCAACGACGATTGGACCTCTGCCGTCGAGCGGCGCCTATCGGAAATATTCGAGCACGAATTGGCCGTCTTTCTTTTGCCCACCGGGACCGCGGCGAACGCACTCGCGCTTGCGCACATCGCGCCGCCCTGGGGCGTCGTATTTTGTCATGTTGATTCCCACATCGCCACCGACGAGTGCGGCGCGCCCGAGTTCTTTGGCGGCGGCTTCAAGCTTGTGGGTATTCCCGGCCGCGGCGGCAAGATCGCTCTAGACGGGCTGCGATTAGCACTTGCCGTTTATGGCGACCACTCGCCTCACCAGATGGTCGCTTCCGCATTGTCGATCACGCAGGCGAGCGAAGCTGGCACCATTTATCGGATCGAGGAGATCGGCGCGCTTTGCGACGTGGCCACAGAGCGCGCTCTTGCCGTGCATATGGACGGCGCGCGTTTTGCCAATGCACTCGTTCGCCTCAACGCGACGCCGGCGCAAATGACGTGGCGATCCGGTATCGACATCCTGTCGTTCGGCGCCACAAAAGGCGGTGCGCTGGCGGCGGAAGCAGTCGTGATCTTCGATCCGGCGTGCGCGAAATTCTTCGCCGAGCGGCGCAAGCGCGGCGGCCATCTTTTATCGAAGCACCGTTTCCTTGCGGCACAAGTCGCCGCCTATCTTACCGACGATCTCTGGCTCACCGCCGCGCGCCACGCCAATGCCATGGCGGACAGGCTGAGCCGTGAGCTTGCCGCATTGGGCGTCCCGCCGGTCTGGCCCGTCGAAGCCAATCTCGTGTTCGTGGCTTTGCCGCAAGCCCTCGACGTGAAGCTAAGATCCGCGGGCGCCACCTATTACGTCCGTCCGAGTGAAGGTCTGACGCTTCCGCCCGATCACGTTCTGGCGCGGCTTGTCACCTCGTTCGCCACCCAGGGCGAGGACATCGACCGTTTCGTGCGGCTGTGCGAAAATTTCTTTGCGGCGTCAAAGCGCCGCCCTAATTCGGCGTGACCCTTCGGCCCGGTTCGCATTGCCATTGCGGCAAGGCGCACGATGGGGGGACGGCGCATGAGTGCGAGGGTGAGCATAGCGGTGGCTGGCGTCTTGCCTCTGGTGATGGTGACGGCTTTGTCCTTTATGGTGGGTCCCCCCGTGCGCGCTCAAACGCCGCCAGCTGCGCCAAATCCAGCGCCCGCACGCCTGAGCCCGCAGGTGAGGCCGGTGACCGGATTTGTATCTTCGTACGAAATCCTGCGCACTGCGCGAGCCGCTGGCTTCGCCCCCTTGGCGCTGCCGCTGCGTAACGGCACGATCTACGTGCTGCGTGCCACGGATTTTCGCGGCGTCCTGATGCGTGTCGTATTTGACGCACGTACTGGGGCTATTCGCGATGCCACCCGCATCGTGCCGGCGGATGCCGATTCATATGGGATGATGTCGCCCTACGGTCCGCCGCCTTCTGGTCCGCCGCCGTACGCGCCGCCTCCCTATGAGCTTCCGCCACTATACGGGCCACCGCCTTATGGGGCGCCGCCCTACGATGAGCCGGCCGGCTACGGCGCACTGCCCGGTGATTTAGCTCCAGACGGTTCGGCCTCGTCGCCCCAATTGGCTATGCCGGACTCGCGGCCAAAAATGAGTCGGCCGACAGCGCCCGCTCGTTCGATTGTTCCGCCATTACCCCGTCCCCGCCCCGCAATGGTGGCGTCTCAGAAATCGCAGAAGACTGGAAAGGCGCAAGGGGCCGATCAGCCACTCGCCGCGGCGAACCCGAACCCTGGTGCCGTCGCTCCTGCCCCCGCCGCCCCGCCCAGCAAAACGCCGTCCGCCGTTCCGCTTGATGATTAATTCCGGTCGCGCGGTTTGCAGCACCGCGAATGAATCAGAAGCGCCCCACGCGGGGCGCTTCCCTTAGTTTTGAATCTGCATGAGCCAGAGATGGCCTACGCAGCCTGCTGCTGATGTTCGATCGACTTGCCGTTGATAGCGATGGTGTGCGGCTTTTTGGCCTCGGGAATCTCGCGCACCAGATCGATATGCAGGAGTCCGTTTTCAAGGCTCGCGCCCTTCACCTGGACGAAATCGGCGAGCTGGAACACGCGCTCAAAAGTGCGCGCCGCGATGCCTTGATAAAGCACCTCACCGCGCTTCTCGTCTTCCTTGGCATTTTTCTCGCCGCGGACGGTGAGGGTGTTCTCTTTGGCTACGACCGAAAGTTCCGGCTCGTTAAAGCCGGCAACCGCCACCGACACGCGGTAAGCGTTCTCGCCGGTTCGCTCGATATTGTATGGCGGATAACCGGGAACGGCGCCATCGCTGCCCTGGTCGAGCAACGAGAACAACCGGTCGAAGCCGACGGTGGAGCGATAAAGTGGGGCTAGATCGAAAGTTCGCATGGCATATCCTCCTTCTGAAGCGACATGCGGATAGCCTGCCCGGATGGGCCCGGCCGTATGTGCGCAGCCACCAAGGGCCTGCGCAAACGTGATATGGGTAGGGGGCGCTGGGCACGCAAGATTTGCAACGCCTTGTTTTGCTATGGGACGCCTCTAGGGCGGTTCAAAAATGACGTCAGTGCCAGACACAAAAGCCCGGGAACCTGAGTCACTCAAGGGGGGAGCAACAGCCGGCGAAGGCCAGCCCACGGCGGCCCAATCCATGCAGGCGAGGCTCGTCTCAATTCCCGCTAATCCGGTGCCGGACAACTTCATTGCGGGCTGCTTGAAAACTCCGGACGGCGTGTCGCTGCGATTTGCGCGCTGGCAGCCCCCCGCGGGACGCCGCGGTACCGTGTGCATCTTTCAAGGCCGCGGCGAGTGGATCGAGAAATATTTCGAGACAGTACGCGACTTGCGCGCGCGCGGGTTCGCAGTCGCGACGCTCGATTGGCGCGGCCAGGGGCTTTCCGATCGCGGGCTGAAAGACCGTCACAAGGGATTCGTGCGCGACTTCTCCGAATACGACGCCGACCTCGAGACTTTCATGCGCGAGATCGTGCTGCCGGATTGCCCGCCGCCGCTCTTTGCCATCGGCCACTCCACGGGAGGAACCGTGCTCATCCGCGCCGCTCACCGCGGCCACCGCTGGTTCGACCGTGTAGTGCTGACCGCTCCTCTCATCGGCCTTGCCGGCGCCAGCGCCTCGCCGACCGCGGCGACGATCGTGCGCGCTCTGCGCCTTGCCGGATTCGGTTCGAGCTACGTTCCCGGAGGCGCTGCGGTTGTCATGGAGACGCGACCTTTTGCCGGCAATATTCTCACCTCCGATCCAGTGCGGTACGCACGCAATGCCGCTGTTCTCGAGGCAGAGCCATCCCTCGAGCTTGGGCGCCCTACCGTGGCGTGGGCCGACGCCGCGTTTCGCGCCATGCGCGCCATCCGAGAGCGCGGCTACGCATCGCGTATCCGCCAGCCGATCCTTATCGTGTCCGCGGGTCTGGACGTCGTCGTGTCGAACGCGGCGATCGAAGAGTTCGCAAGCCAACTTCGCACCGGCTCCCATCTGGTTGTTATCGGCGCCAAGCACGAGTTGCTGATGGAGCAGGATCGACTTCGCGCCCAGTTCTGGGCGGCGTTCGATGCCTTCGTGCCCGGAATGGGCTCTTATTGAGCGCCATCCGCGTTCAACAATTCAATCGCTTGCGCATGCACGCGGCGATCACCGGCGGCGATGATCCGGCCGCCGTTGTGTGGCCGACCGTTCTCCCAGGTGGTCATGATGCCGCCGGCGCCTTCAATGATCGGAATCAGCGCCAGCACGTCGTGCGGTTTGAGTTCGGTTTCGATAATGAGATCGGCATGCCCAGCCGCAAGCACGCAATAAGCGTAGCAATCTCCACCATAACGAGACAGCCGCACAGTCTGTTCGACGCGCCCAAAAGATTGCCGGTCGGCCTCTTTCATCAGGAGTGGACTGGTGGTGAGCATGATTGCGTCACGGAGCGTCGCACAGGGGCGCGTTTGCAAGGCACGGTCGCCCGCCGGGCCGCGATAGCGCGCGCCGGAGCCGTCGCCCGAGAAGTGTTCGCGCGTAAAGGGCTGGTGCATCATCCCGTATATCGGCTCGCCACCCCGGGTCAGCGCAATCAGTGTGCCCCATATGGGCATCCCGCAGATGAAGGATTTTGTGCCGTCGATCGGATCCAGAATCCAGACATACTCGGCGTCTGGATGCTCGGCGGGAAATTCCTCCCCGATAACGCCGTGGGCCGGGAAGGTCTTTTTGATCAGAGCCCGCATCGCTGCTTCGGCGGCGCGGTCGGCGGCGGTGACCGGGTCAAATCCGCCGGAATGGCTTTTGTTCTCGACCGATAAGGCCGTGCGGAAGAACGGCCGAATGGTCTCGCCGGAGACGGCAGCAAGTTCATCCACGAAGGCCGCGAAGTCGATGGCAGTCATGGGAATCAGCCTCGGCGTATCGAGTAGGGGAGAGCGTTACCGCCAGCAATTTTGCCTTTTGGCGCGGCGAGGCCAAGGAGGACGGCCTGGCAAATTCAATGGGGCGTGTCGAAGGATTGCCACGTTCTTGGGCATGTCACACGCTGAACCTCTAGTGATTTGGTTCTGGGGCATTATTCGACATCAAAGCGGCGGGCCGTCCGTGTTCGGAAGATCAGGTCTGCGCAATGCGCAAGGAAAAAGGCCGGGAAAGCGTAAAGAAATAGGTCAGCAACACTTGCTTTTTGTGCGTCGCGGTGTATATTGCTGCAGTGCGGTAGCGAGAGGCTCTCTCCCGTTACCGTCGCCCTCCTTGGGCGTTTCCTCCCTAGACTTGGGCCGCTCCAGAAATGTGAGCGGCCCTTTTTCTTTCCGGACATTGTCAGACTTCGCCGCGCTTTAGCGCCGGTCCGGTCACTCAGCGGCGGCCCGGTAAGGCCGCAATTCCTCCAGCGGAATGTCCGCGAGCCGGTCGGCCAAAACCGCCAGTTCGCCGGCGAGCCGTTCGAATGATTCGGAGCGTTCGTAGCGGCGCTCGTCCATGTAGAGAGCCCGGTTGATCTCGAGCTGAATGGCGTGCAGCCCGGCCGCCGGATTGCCGTAGTGTTCGGTGATGAAACCGCCCGCATAAGGTTTATTGCGGCTGACCACATAGCCGAAGTCGCGCAGCGTCTGTTCGATGGTTTCAGCGACCAGGCCAACGCAACTCGTGCCGTAGCGGTCGCCGATCACGAGATCCGCGCGCGGCCGCTCGTCCCGGCCGCCGGTCGTCGAGGGCATGGAGTGGCAGTCCACCAGAATGGCAGCACCGAAATCGCGGTGCAGCCGCATGAACAGCCGCCGCAGCGCGCGATGGTAGGGCTTATAGAGGCTGTCGATCCGCCGAAGCGCCTCACTGACCGAGATGCGCTGATCATAGATTTCCTGCGCATCGCCGACAACGCGCGCCACGGTGCCGAGCCCGCCGGCAACCCGCATGGAGCGGGTATTGGCGAAGGAAGGGAGCCGGCCGTCAAACATGCGCGGGTCAAGCTCATAGGGTTCGCGGTTGACGTCGACATAGCAGCGCGGAAAGTAGGCCTGCATGATCGGATGGCCGCGCGCCACCAATCCGGCGATCAAATCGTCGACAAAGGAATCTTCGGAACGGCGCAGAGTCGGCAGATCGAGCCGCGAGGTAAGCAGAAACGAACGCGGATAGACGCGTCCGCTGTGCGGCGAATTAAACAGGACCGGCCCCCGGCATTGCGCCGGCTCGATGGCTTCGAAAGGGGGGGCGAACTCGTCCTGGCTTTCCGACATGACGCTCGGCGGGAATTCCAATCGTGGCAACCCGACACTCGTTCCTAACGCGTGCCGGAGACAGTTGTCCATAGACTTTACGTCTTGCCCAGGCTTGTTTGCCTGGCGTTTCGGACCGGACGCCTTTGGCACGGCCATTAACCGCGCCTTTCACCTCATATTTACCCGGCGTCCGGCTTATGGAATCAAGGGGGCCGGCGTCTGCCGGATCGGAACAATCATGCCCAAAATCCTGCTCGCGGAAGACGATACCGACATGCGGCGGTTCCTGGTCAAGGCGCTGCAGAACGCCGGTTTCGAAGTGATCTCCTACGATAACGGGCTATCCGCCTACCAGCGGCTGCGGGAGGAACCGTTCGAGCTGCTGCTGACCGATATCGTGATGCCGGAAATGGACGGCATCGAGCTTGCCCGTCGCGCCGCCGAACTCGATCCCGACATCAAGATTATGTTCATCACCGGATTTGCGGCCGTCGCGCTCAATTCCGATTCAAGCGCACCCAAGCACGCCAAGGTGCTGTCAAAGCCGATCCACCTGCGGGAGCTGGTCAACGAGGTGCAAAAACTGCTCGCGGCGTAACCGTCGCGTCTGTCAGGGCAGCTCGGACTTCGTACAGGTACCAAGCCGGCGCGGCGGAATGCTATAGCTCCGCCGCAACACGGTTCCGGTCGCACGATGTCCCCTGAGGCCAAGCCCAAAGTCGTCGCGATGATCGTCGGCTCGGCGATCGTCATGCAGCAGCTCGACTCGACGGTGATCACCACCGCCCTGCCGCAGATGGCGGAATCGCTACATGCCGATCCGGTGAGACTAAGTCTAGCCATCACCGCCTACCTGTTGAGCGTTGCGATCTTCGTTCCGGTCAGCGGCTGGGCGGCGGAGCGGTTCGGCGGTCGCGTGGTTTTTCGCACCGCGATCGGGCTGTTTACGCTCGGGTCCATCCTGTGTGGCCTGTCGGGCAATGTGATCGAGTTGACGGCGGCGCGGGTGCTGCAGGGGCTCGGCGGCGCGATGATGGTTCCGGTCGGGCGACTGGTGCTGTTCCGCAGCCTGGAAAAGACGGCGCTGATCGCGACGATGGCCTATCTGCAAGTGCCGGCGCAGCTCGGTCCGGTTCTTGGACCGCCGATCGGCGGTTTCATCACTACTTATTTTTCCTGGCGCTGGATTTTTTTCGTCAACGTGCCGCTCGGCCTTGTCGGCATGCTGCTGGTGACGCTGTTCTTCGACAATCCCAAGCAGGAGACCAAGCGGCCGCTCGATTGGCTCGGCTTCGTGCTCACCGGCGCTGCGGCGTTCTGTGTGATGTACGGCATCGAGGCGATTGGCCATGGCCGTGGCGGAGCCGAGGAGGCCGCCGGCTTGTTGGTGACCGGCTTCGCGCTGGGCGCGCTATCGATCCGGCACCTGCGGCGCGCCGAGCACCCCCTGCTCGACCTGTCGGTGTTCCGCATTCCCACGTTCCAGGCGGCCATTTACGGCGGCTCGCTGTTTCGAGCCGGTGCCGGAACGCTGGTGTTCTTGCTGCCGCTGCTGCTGCAGGTCGTGTTCGGCCTGTCCGCGTTTGCCTCCGGCAGCATCACTTTCGCCACCGCGGCCGGATCGCTGTCGATGAAGATCACGGCGCGCCCGATCATTCGTTGGCTGGGCTTCCGCAACGTGATCCTGTTCAACGGTCTCATCAGCGCCGCATCCATTGCGATGTGCGCGTTCTTCACCGCGGGGATGTCGAGATACATCATCTTCGCGCTGTTGCTTGTGGTCGGCTTTTTCCTGTCGCTGCAATATACCGCCACGCAAGCGATGACCTATGCGGACGTGCAGAAGCCGCTGATGAGCACGGCGACGTCGATCGCCAGCATGACGCAGCAACTCAGCCGGGGCTTCGGTATTGCCGCGGTGGCGGCGTTGCTGCACTTGTCGCTAGCGTGGCACGGCGCAGCCACGCTCGGCATCTTTGATTTCAAGATAGCATTCGCCGGCGCCGCAATATTCGCACTGGCGAGCCTGTTCTACGGCTGGATACTGCATCCCGATGCGGCCGCCGAGGTCAGCGGCCATCGGCCGAAATCGGCGATGGCATGAGAAGCGGCTATGACGGTGGCGATGAGCGCTCGCTCGGCTTCCAGGCGTCGCAGAATGACATTCACGCCATCCGCTTGCCGGCGCCGGGCTCGGTGGCGCGGCGCCAAATCAGATCGGCCAAGGCGATGTCCTCGAGCGCGATGCCGAGCGACTTGAACACGGTGATGTCGGCGAGCCCGCAGCGGCCGGGGATTGTCTTATTCAAAATGTCGCCGAGTTCGACGATGTCCTGCCATTTCAAACGACCGGCGGCGACAAGGTCCCGATATTCGCCGGCTTCTATTTGCGCCTGCGCCACGTGATCGGTCGCGCGCACGGTCGCGCGCAACACGGTCTCGGCATCGACCTCGCGTCGCGACGCGGCATTGGCGCCCGCCACATTGACGTGGACGCCCGATTTGAGCCAGTTGGCGCGCAGCACCGGCTCGGCGGACTTGGTGATCGTGACCACGACGTCCGCATCGCTTACCGCGGCCTCGGCGGACAGCGCCGGCGCCGCCGCAACGCGCAGTCTGCGCTCGATTTCTTTGGCGAAGTCTTCGCGATGCTTCGGTGTACGGGCGAAAACGCGCACAGTATCGATTTTGCGTACCGCGCAGACTGCCGCCACCTGGGTGTAGGCCTGGCGGCCGGCGCCGATCACGGCGAGGATGCGTGCGTCCGGATTGGCAAGCAGATTTGTCGCCAGTCCGCTGGCCGCTCCAGTGCGGATGCGACCGAGATGGTCGGCCTCGATCATGGCCTTCAGCCTGCCATCGCGCGACGAGTAAAGCAGCACGTGAAAGCGTCCGCCGGGCGCACCATAATAGGCCTTCAGCCCGAAAATTTCCGAAGCACCCCAGGCCGCCCCCATGAGGTTGAACGCGCCGCTGCCGATCAGCGCGCGCTGCCGCGGCAGGTTAACGGTCGAGGGCTGAACCCACGTCTCGAACAGAAACTCAAGCGTCGCGATCGCGTCCTTGACAGTCACGAGCCGGCACACGTCATCTTCAGTCAGATATAGCGGACCTTTAGCCGCGACGTTCGTTGTCTTTCTTGCCGTTGACTTTTTTGCCGTCGGCTTGCGCGCGCCCTTCGTGTCGCGTCTGACTTTGGTCGCGGTTTTGGCCATGGGCGGGATCACATTCCGGCATTGAGCACGTCGGCGATCCAGTCCCACATATAATGCACGGCGATCGTCGGATCGTCCACCTGACAATGATGGAAGCCGCCTTCCTCGCGCGTGAACACCTTGAGCGCCTTTTGTCTGGAGCCGACCGCGTCGTAGAGCTTCTCGGCGATCGATAGCGGTATCTGCTCGTCGCCCTCGCCGTGCAGGAGCAGGAACGGACAGGTCATCTTCTGCACGATGCCATCGAGCCGGAAGCCTTCAAGTATCTTCAGCGCCGATGCGCGATCGGATGCGCCAAGTACCCATTGCAGGTGCTCGGGCGGCACCGAAAGCGAGAGCACTTTGCCGGAGTCGAGCGATTCAAGCCGCCGCGCCCAGATCTCGTGGTAGTCCCATTGCGCGCCCCACGCGACGCAGCAGGCGAAGCGCCGCTCCAGCGAGGCGGCGCGCGGCGCATAGTAGCCGCCGAGGCTCAAGGCCATCACGCCGATGCGTTTCGGGTCGAATTCGCCGCGGGCTGCGAGATATTCATAGACCGGGGTGGCGTAGCGCTCGGTTTCGGCAATGAGCGGCAGATTGCGGAAACGCACGCTCTCGCCATTACCCGGTCCGTCAACGATCAAGCAGCCGACGCCGCGTGCGGCAAGGTCGGGAATGCCGTACCGTATTGCAGCTCCTTGGTGACATCGAAACCGTCGAAGAAGACCATGGCCGGCGCCGGCTTTTTCCGGGCAGCCTCCGGATCGGGATGGACCAGTAGTCCCGGCAGCCTCGTGTCCTCGTACGGTATTTCCACCGGTTCGATCCGCGGATGGCGAATGATCGCCGCAGCTTCCTTAAACAGACTCACCGACTTCGCATAAATGTCCATGCTGCGTTGCGACCGAGGATGAACGAAGCGTTCTCCGGTCTGGAAATAGCGCGATGCGCGCATGAAGCACGACGCGGCGGTGAGCTTGTGCCCCGCGCGCTCGGCATCGCGCCCGCGCGTCGCGATCTTGTCGCCCATGCGGCTCCATTCCTCGAACCACGCCGCATCGTCTCCGACTTTGTCGAGAAGTGCGCGACCGACGCGGTTGACCTCGTCGATCTCGACGCCGGTCCACGGCGCGCCGCCAAGGCAGATGAGCAGGCCCATCGACCAGCGGTAGTTTGTCGGGAAGTAGAGGAAGGCCGGATCGTCTTTTTGTGTATCGGGCATGGATTATCTCGCTGCGGGATAGGTCAAGCGTCAGCGAAACCCATCAACGGGTGACAGTGGGATTCGCCCCGCTCAACCCTACTAAATTTAGCGCCAGCGGCTGAACCGGTTCTCGGCCCGGCGTACGATTTCATTGAGCACGATGGCCATGGCGGCGACCATGGCAATGAGTCCGAACAGCTTGGTGGGATCGAAATTCTCCGTGAACATCTGGGTAAAGTAGCCGATGCCGGCGGTCGAGACGTAGAGTTCGGCGAGCAGCACGCCGAGCAGGACGCCGCTCATGCCAAGCCGCATGCCGGCGAAGAAGCTCGGGATCATGTGTGGAAAAATCACATAGCGCAAGATTTGCCAGCGGCTCGCGCCCATCGAGCGCGCACTGGTCAAGAGGATCGGCTTGAGGTTCTGCACGCCGGCGACGACGGTGATGACGATGAGAAAGACCCCGTGGGTCACGCCGAAGGCGATTTTCGAGGCCGGCCCGATGCCGAAGAACAGGATGAACAGCGGCAGGATGGTGATCTGCGGCAGGCCGTAGACCAAAAGCACGATCGGCATCAGGCTGCGGCGGGCAAAAGGCTGCAGGCCGATGGCGAGGCCGACAGTGAGGCCGACCGCGACAGAGATCACGAACGCCACGGCGAGTTCGAACAGGGTAATGCGCAATGCGGCCGGCACGCCGCTAGTGTCCCATACCGAGCCTAGCGAGGTGAAAATGCGCGAGGGCGGGCTGATGAACAGCGGATCCATAAACCACCGCGCGGCGATTTCCCAGATCAACAGAATAACAATGATAACGCCGAGGCGAACGACCCCGGGGTGATGCAGCAAGAATTTGCGAACCGCTCGACGATTATCCTCGTTCGCGCGCGGGCGGCTCTCGCCGCTTGCGCGGGGATGAGCGGCATCGCTACTCGTGGCCGGCGTTGCCCTCATCTCCCGCGCCTTCCACGATTTTCAAGATGGGAAACGGCTGTGTTAAGCAGCGCCACGATGATGACGACGAAGACGATGTAGGCGAACATGCGCGACATCTCCATGTCCTCTGCCAGTTCGACGATGTGATGGCCGAGGCCGCCGAGCGATGCGATCGTCTCGCTGCCGAGGATGGAGAGAAGCGCAATAGTGAAGCCGATGCGCAGGCCACCCATAGTGATTGGCATTGCCGCGGGCAGCAGGACATAGCGAAACAATTGAAAATCCGAAGCGCCCATCGACCGTGCGGCAACCACGAGCGTGTGGTCGACGTTGCCGAAGCCGGCGATCGTTGCGAGCGTAATGGGAAAGAAGCTGATCGTAGCGCCGAGCGCGATCTTCGATTCCATGCCGAGACCGAATAACAGGACGTAAAGCGGCAGGAACAGAATGATGGGGATCGAGAAAATTCCGGCGAACAGAGGCTCGAAGACGCGAATCAGATAACGCGAGCGGCTTAAAAAATAGCCGACGGCAATGCCGCTCGTCGACGCCATGATGAAGGCGACGGCAAATTCGGTTGCGGTGATCCGCAGATCGGGCAGATAGGCGCCGCTGCGAAGGACGTCAATGAACTGGTGCCAAACCGCGATCGGATTTGGCAGCAGCAGGTGATTGACCCCCCAGACGTTGGTCGCGAGGTACCAGAGAACGAAAAGCGCAAGCAAAAAGCCGACTTGCACCGCGCGGCTGGCGATCTGCTGCGTTTTGCGGCGCGTCATCATGCTTTTCCATTGCGGGCGCGCGCCGATTCAGACACGGATACCGCTTTTCGAATTTCGTCGTGCAGCAGCGCGTAAAGCTCGTTGCGCAGGGCGGTGAATTTGTCGGAGGTGACGAAGCTCGGCTTGCGCGGATGCGGCTCATCGATGCGGATGATTTTCTTGATTGTGCCGGGACGGGCGGAGAACACGGCTACCCGATCGGCCAAAAACACCGCTTCGCCGAGACTGTGCGTCACGAAGACAATCGTCTTGCCCGTGTTTGCTAGCAGCACCGATAGGTCTTCGCCGAGGATCATGCGCGTCTGCTCGTCGAGCGCGCCGAACGGCTCGTCCATCAAGAGAATGCCGGTCTCCAAGGAAAGCGCCCGCGCCAGCGCAGCACGCTGGCGCATGCCGCCGGACAGCTGGCCGGGATAATGATTGGCAAAATCGGCAAGGCCGACCGCTTCCAGCGAGCGTTTGGCGCGTTTTTCGCGCTCGGCATACCCAACGCCCTGAAACAGCATGCCCAGACGTATGTTCTCGATCACCGTGTTCCAGGGGAATAGCGCGTGCTCTTGAAACACGAAGGAGATGTCCTTCGGCATCGGTCCGTGCAGGGCGCGGCCCGAGACTTCGATGGCGCCATTGCTCGGCGCAAGCAGACCGCCAATGATGTTGAGAAGCGTGCTCTTGCCACAGCCGCTCGGGCCGATCAGGCAGAGCAGTTCGCCGCGTACGACGTCGAGCGACGTATCGGCTAGCGCGCGCACATATTGCGTCTCGCCCGCCTCGCCGAACTCGTGCGATACGTTTTTGACGCAGACTGCAAGGCCGCTCCCGCTCATTTTGTCGTATTCGTGTCGGTGAAGAACTCGGCTGTGGCCGCAGATGCATGGCGGCCAGCCGTAGCCGCCGCGCGCGCACACAACACCTTCGGCTTGAAGCGGCCACCCAATTTCATGATCGGATCCGCTTATTTCGAGCCGTTCGGCAGAAAGGCTTCGGTATAAAGCCTGCTCATGTCGGGCTCGGTCGGCAGCGTGTGCAGTTCGACGAAAGACTTGGCCAGAACCGCGAGCCCCTTTGGATTGAATTTGCCGTCGGCGGAAAACATCGGCATCACCTCGTCGTAGGTGCGGCTGATGATCTCCGGGTCCTTTTGCACCACCTGGGATGCTATCGCGACAGTCTCGGCCTTGTTGGCGCGCATGAAAGCGATGGTCTTGAACCATCCCTTGAGAAAACCGCGAATCGCATTGGGACGGCTCGCGATCAGCTTGTTGGTCGCGAAGATGACGTGCGTGACGAAATTCTGCAGGTAATTGAAACGTACGAGAATGCGGGCCTCGCCTTTCCTTTCGAGATCGAGCGCGGTTGATATATCCGTAATGACGCCGTCGATATCGCCGCGCCGCAGCGCCGCGACCTGACCGGCCATGGCACCCATCGGCTCGATGTCGATACCGTTCGGCCCCCAGCCTTGGCGGCGCGAGGTTTCGCTGACCAGCCAATAGGTGAGGGAACCGGCGGTCGAGACGCTGACCTTCTTGCCTTTGAGACCGGCGACCGTCTTGGGGCCATTCGGCCGGACCACGATGGCGAGCAGGAGCGGCGGACCGGCCATATCGGCGACGCCCTTGACTGGCGATCCCTTGACAATGAACGCCAGGGCCGGCCCGGATCCGATGCCGATATCGATGCTGTCTGCCGCCATCGCCTGCTGCATCTTGGCGTCGCCGGCGAATGCGGTCTCGTGAATGACGAGACCGTTCTGTTTGAAAAAGCCCTTGCGCATCCCGATGTCGAGGGGCGTGAATGTGAACGCTTCAGGGACAGCCTTGCCGACACGCAGCGGCTGCAGCGGCTGCGCGTGACCTTGCGATGCGGAGATTGCCAGGACGAGCGTGGCAGCAGCCAATAGCGATAGCGCATGTTTCACGGTGCTCACTCCATGATCGCAGCAACTGATTTAGCCTTTCGGCAAAAACGCCTCGGTATAAAGCTTGCTCATGTCCGGTTTGCTTGGAAGGATCTTCATTTGCACGAACGAACGCTGCAGCACGGCGAGCGCCTTGGGATCGAAATGGCCGTTATCGGTGAACATCGGCATCAGTTCATCGTAGATCGCGCTCGTCGTCTGATCGCCGGTGTGCATCACGCTCTGGGCGATTTCAACGGACTTCGCCTTGTGCGTGCGCATGTAGGCGACGCTCTCGAACCAACCCTTGACGAAGGCGCGAAGGTCGGCGGGCTTTGCCGCGATGGCCTTATCGGTGGCGAAAATGACATGCATGATGAAGTTCTTCGCCACGCCGCCGAAGCCCATCAGAATGCGGCCGTCGCCGTGCTGCGCGAACTTGAGCGCCGACCCTACGTCGACCACGCAGCCGTCGATGGCGCCCGCTTTCAGAGCAGCAAGGCGGGCAGCGTTGTCGCCGATCGGCACCTCGTCGAATCCCGTGTAGCCCCAGCCATGTTGCCGCGACACTTCGTTCATCAACCAGCTTGTTGCCGAACCGACAGTGGATATGCCGACCTTGCGGCCCTTGAGATCGTTGATGGTCTTCACCGAACCGTCGCTGCGCACGACGAGCGCGAAGATCAGCGGCGGCCCCGCAATGGCGGCGATGGCCTTGACCGGCGAGCCCTTGACGATGAAGGCCATCCCGGGGCCTGAACCGAGCCCGACGTCGACGGCGTTCGCGGTCATCGCCTGCTGCAGCTTGGCGTCGCCGGCGAAACCGGTGATCTGAATATCAAGCCCGTTCTTGGCGAAAATGCCCGTTTCCTTGCCGACATTGGTCGGCACGAACGAGAACGCCACGGCGCCGACATTGCCGACGCGAAGCAGGTCCAAAGCCATCGCAGGCGCGACCATCGGGCCGACAAGCAGGAGCAGCGCGGCGAAGAAGATGACGATCGCTCTCATGAAAAGTGTGCACGGCAGCGGCGTGCCTGTTGGCACGTCTTCTCGCTCCGGCGGCTGGAAGATCGGCGGGCGTGACCCATGACGTCCTCGACGCCGCTCCCGCCGGCCACCGCCCCAACGGGGAGCGGGGGCAAAATGGTGGCGCGAAGGCCTAAGCGTCGCGGCGGCCGCTCCCATCGTATTTCTCCCTTGGTGCCGCCGATTTTAGCGCATCGCGACGCCGTTCGGTCTCGATTTCATTGAGCGTCAAATCGTCTCTGAGCACGACGCCGTAAAGCTCCCCGGCGGCTCGGCGCGAGATCAGTTCCTCGATCACGTCGGTACGCACCAGCGCGGGGTCACGTTCCACCGGATCGCCCCAGCCGCCGCCACCGCCGGTGCGTACGATCACTTCCGAGCGCACCGGCACGGGATGGTGAGGCGTTTCCATTGAGCGAAAATCGTTCTCGCCCGGCAGCCGCAAGAGAAAATCGCCATGGGTGCCCGGCTTGCCGCCCCACAGCCCCCAAGGCGGACATTGTTCGCGCCGCGGGTGATCGAAATTCCACCGGCCGTCGACCATGTTGCGGACGCATGTGTCGAGGCCGAGGCCGCCGCGATGCTTTCCCGCGCCGCCGGAATCGGTGCGTAACGCCCGGCTCTCGACCACGACCGGACATTTCAGTTCGATGCCCTCGATCGAGGCGTTGCGGACGTCGCCCTGGCAGACCGACACGGTCGCCGATTCTCCGTCTTCACCGGGGCGTCCGCCCCAGCCGCCGCCCTCGATGCTCTGCACCACGAAGCGGCGCTGCGTCTTGGGATGCACGCCGAAGAAAACAATCGAGCCGCCGAGCAGGCCATGGTGACCGGCCGGCACGCGATCGGTCATTGCGCCAGCCAGCGCCTTGACGATGGTATCGACCACTGTCGGCACGATCACGCTCCAGCCCGCCATCGGTGCGGGATAGCGCGCCATCATCACGTTGCCTTCCGGGATGATGACTTTGAGCGCGCCGAAAGAGCCCTCATTGACCGGCTCGAGCGGACCGGTCAGCGCCTTGTAGGCGACGCGCGCGGCGGCGTAGGTGCGCGAATTGACCGCGGCTTTGCGTTCGCCGGAGCAGCCCGAAAGATCGATCGTCATGGCGCCGCGGTCGATGGTGACCTTGGCGTGGATCGGAACCCGCTCGTCGCGCTTGACGCCGTCGTGGTCGATGAACGAGCTGGCCTCATAGACGCCGTCTTTGAGTTTTTCGACGACGTTCCGACATTTGCGTTCAGTCTCGCCGAAGATTTGCGCAATCGCGTCGAGAATCGTGTCGCGGCCGTATTTCTCGAACAGCTCGTTCATGCGCCGCACCGCGAGCCGGCACGCCGCCATCTGCGATTTCATGTCGCCGAGCGACGATTCCGGAAAGCGGATGTTGTCCTTGAGAACGCGATAGAGCGTCTCGTTGAGCTTGCTGGACTCGTACATTTTCAGTTGATCGAGCTGCAGACCCTCGAGCCAGGGATCGCCGACGCTCGGGCCGGCACCGAAGCCGGTCGACATGCCGCCGACGTCGATCCAATGCGCCCGCACCATGGCAAACATCAACAGTTCGCCGCGAAAGAAATACGGCATATAGATAACGATGTTATTGAGGTGCTGGCCGGCGACCGCCTGATGATTGGTGATGATCATGTCGCCTTCGGCGAAGCCTTTGGGCCCGTAGCGCTTCATCGCATCGGTGATAATGACGCCGAGATCGGCGACGAAATGCGACACGCCGCCGACATTTTGCGAGATCAGCTCGCCCTTGGTGTTGACCAGCGAGGTGCAGAAATCGCGTACCTCATAGATCATCATATTGTAGGACGTGCGCTGCAGGTCGGCGGCCATCTCGTTGGCGATCGCCGGCAGCGCGTTGCGGATGACTTCGAGCGTGACCGCGTCGAGCGGGTTTTTGCGCCGCGCGGATGTCTTGAGCTTTTTGGCTGTTTTGCTCATCCGGGCTTTCTCCTAACCCTCCCCTGAAAGGGGAGGGACGGATCGCCGAAGGCGATCCAGGGAGGGGTCGCGCCACGTGGTGACCCCCACCCGGCGGGCTTCGCTCCCCACCTCCCCCTTTCAGGGGGAGGATTGGAAAGATGCGCGGTCACTTCGCGCCTCCGACATCGATGATGAGTTCGCCCGATGGCGCAATGGTGCAACGATCGTTGGCGAACAGCACCGTCGTCGTGCCGTGCTCCTCGATCAGCGCCGGGCCCTTGACGCGGGTGCCGGCGCCAAGGTCGCCGCGCTGATACACCGGGCAGGTCACCGGCTTTCGCGAATCGCCCAGATAGACGCCGCGATGGCGGCTTGCCTTCGCGGTGGCGCGCTTGACGAGCTTCGGAAAGCGCAGTGTCGGCCGCTTGCCAATGGCGGCGAGACGGATATTGACCATCTCTACCGGTTCGTCCGGCGAGTGGTGAGCATAGCGATGCTCGTAGAGCCTATCGAACGCCGTACGGATTTTTTGCCGCTGGCCGTTTTTGATTGCTTCACGTGTGACCGGTACCGAGAGCGTGAATTCCTGCCCGACGTAGCGCAGATCGAGCGCAACCTGCCATTCGGAATTGCGCGCGTGGCGCAGTGACTTCTTGGCCTCGCTCGCCATTTCGTCGTGAACGGCGAGCAGCGCCTTGAAGTCGACGCCGACGAGGTCGCAGTAGAACGTCCGGGTGAAATCGTGCTGCTCGTCGGCGAACAGCATGCCGAGCGCGGAGAAATGCGACGGAAACAGCGGCACGACGACTTTCGGAATGTGCAGCTCGCGCGCGATGGCGCAGATATGCAAAGGCCCGGCGCCGCCCGAGGCGACCAACGCGAAATCGCGCGGATCGTAGCCCTTCTCGACCGACACTTCGCGCACTGCAAGCGCCATTTTGGAAATCGCGATCTGGAGGATCGCCCGCGCCGCGGTAATCGCATCCATGCCCAGGGGCTTTGCAATTTTTTGCTCGATGCCGGTCCGCGCGCCGTTGGCGTCGAGAACAAGCTCGCCGCCGAGGAAATTGTGCGGGTCAAGTGCGCCGAGGACCACATTGGCGTCGGTAATGGTCGGCTCGGCGCCGCCGCCGCGATAGCAGATCGGACCCGGATCGGCGCCGGCGCTTTGCGGTCCGACCTTCAATGCGCCGACATCGTCGATCCACGCGATGCTGCCGCCGCCGGCGCCGACCTCGACAACGTCGATCATCGGCAGCATCACCGGATGACCGCTGGCGTAGCCGCCGACGTAATAGCCGGGGGCGAGCGTCGGCTCGCCGTCGCGCACGAGGCTGGTCTTCGCCGTTGTGCCGCCCATGTCGAAGGAAATGACATTGGCGAAGCCGAGCTTTTCGCCGACTCGCGCCGAGGCGATGATGCCGCCGACCGGTCCGGATTCCATCATTGCCACGGGTCGCTCGGTCGCCACTTCCGGCGTCATCACGCCGCCGTTCGAGCGCATGATCGACAGCTCGCCGGCAAAACCGGCGTCGCCGAGCCGCGACTTCAGATTGCTGACATAGCCGCCAACCTTCGGGCCGATATAGGCGTTGACCACGGTGGTCGACAGCCGTTCGAACTCGCGATACTCGCGCAAAATGTCATGCGAGAGCGAAAGGTAGGCGTGCGGCATGGCCTCGCTCACCATGGCGCCGACGATGCGCTCATGGGTGGGATCGACATACGAATGCAGCAGGCACACTGCGACCGACTCGACACCTTCGGCGGCGAGCGCGCTGCAGGCTTCGCTGACGCTCGCCTTGTTCAATGGCCGAAGAATTTCGCCCGAACTCAGTAGTCGCTCCCCGACCTCGCGCGTCAGATGCCGCGGTACCAGCGGCTGGTGACGATGGAAAAAGAGATTGTATGCCTCGGGGCGGTTGCCGCGGCCGATGATGTACACGTCTCGCGTGCCGCTGGTGACGATCAGTCCGGTCTTCGCGCCCTTGCGCTCGATCAGCGTGTTGATGGCAATGGTCGAGCCGTGAATCAGCTCATTGATCGCTCCGGCCTCGACTCCGCTCCTGCGGATGCAGTCGAGGATGCCTTGGGTCAATTCATGCGGGGTGGTGAGGCTCTTGGCCTCGACGAAACGGCCGGCCTTGTCGTCGAAGCCGACAAGGTCGGTAAAAGTCCCGCCGATGTCGATGGCGACAACGATCATTGTCTCCCCTTGGGGAAGGGTGTCGCGAACGAGAATGTGGAGAAGACACGGTACGCCATCGCGGCGCGCACAGTATTAGGTTTTTCGCAGAACACAACATTCGCGAAGCCCGTGGCGGATACATGGGCTAGACCGCTTCGGTACGGCGTTCCAACAACATGCGTATGCCGTTTCTTGGCCGCAGCGTGATGAGGCCTTGCGGTTCGACCGGATGGCCGGATTTGAGCCGCAGCGTGTAGTTTTGCGCCACCAGCGCCAAGATCACCATCGCTTCCTGCATTGCGAACGCGGCGCCGATGCAGATCCGCTGTCCTGCGCCGAACGGAATGTAGGCAAACCGATGCCGTGACGACACAGCACCGGGCGCGAAGCGTTCGGGATCGAACCGATCGGGTTTGCTCCACAGTGAAGGCTTGCGATGCAGGAGCCATGGCGAGATCAGGACAGTCGCTCCCGCCGGAATGTGCCGCCCCAGCACTCGATCTGCGGCAGTGGCTTGTCGCGCCATGGTATGGGCGGGCGGATAGAGCCGCATCGATTCCTCGATCACCATGCGCGTGTAAGGCAGGCGTTTGAGATCCTCGGCGGACGGAGAACGCCTGGACAAAGCTTCCGACAATTCCTGGTGCAGTTTACGCTCCACTTCACGGTGTGTTGCCAGCAAATAGAATGTCCAGGACAGCGCCTGGGCGGTGGTTTCATGACCTGCCATGAATATCGTGACCACTTGATCCCGCACTTCCTGGGCGCTCATTCCCGCGCCGCCATCCGAATCGCGGGTCCGGATCAGCCGTGAGAGAAGATCTCGAGGATGCAAATCCGGCTTGTGCTGGCGAGAACTGATCAGGTTGTCCACAGCGCGGCCAAAGGCAACCAACGCCTCGATGCGGCGCCGCGGCGACGCTATCCGGCGGAGCCACAATGGGGCGCCCAGAAAATCGAGCAGAGTAGGGCGGACGCTCTTCTGATAGTTTTCGACGCCACGGCCGACGACCTCGACGATGTTGTCGGAATCGGTCGAAAACATCGCGCGCGAGATGATGTGCAGCGTCGTATGCATCATCTCGGTACTGATATCGATCTCGTCGCCCTTGGGCAGGCTTCGCCATCGCTCCAGCAGTTCACGCACGACCTCCACCATGATGGATGCGTATCCGGCCACGCTCCTCGGATCGAACGCCGGAGCCATGATGCGCCGGTGCCGGCGCCATGTGTCTCCTTCACTGGTCAGCAAGCCGCGGCCGATTCCGGGCTCCAGTAGACGGCGCGTCAGGTCGGATTTTCTGTAGTTCGCCGCATTATCGAGCAGCACCCGCCGAATGCCATCGGGCTCGTTGATCACGAAGGTGCGCCGCCACAGCAGCCGCCGGTCAATGATGTCGCTATCGAAGTCTTCCGACCGATAGGTCGCCAGCGCATTATCCTGCACGTCGCGAAGAAACTGTCGGGTACCCATGATGTGGATGTAGGCTGGAATCGTGTCGTTTCGAGGCGCGTCGAGAACAGGGCCTGCCTTCCGCGATTGCGCAATTCTGACGCGATCATTGCCGTCGAAACGGTGGTCCGTCCGCTATCAATGCTTTTTCCGCATCTCGCCCGACGAATTTATCGTGGCATGCAGGTTGCGGGCGAATTCGACCGCGCCGAATGCCGCCATGTCGGGCGCGGTTTTCACATACTCCTTGACCCCGTAAATGGCGGGCGGCGGCGCTTTGAGGATGGCGGCGCACAGCGTCTCCACCGCCGCGTCGAGCTTCGCGGCCGGCACGACGTCGCTGACGATGCCGAAGGACAGCGCCCGCTCCGGACCTATTTCGGCCTGCGAATAGACCAGATAGCTCATCGCCTTGCGCGGCACGCGGTCGACGAAAGATGACATCACCATGGTCGGCAGGATGTTGTGCGCCATTTCGGGGACCTGAAAGATCGCCTTGTCGCTCGCCAGCGTAATGTCGCAGGCCGCGGCGATCGCGCAGCCGAAGCCGAGCGCGCGTCCCTGCACGACGGCGATGATCGGGATTTTGGCGTTGCGCATTGCGCCGTAGCAATCGAACACGACGTCGCTGAAGCTGCGCCGCTCATAGGCGTCGGGCTCCTTGGCCGGCCGCTGTCCCATCGTCGCACGGCCGATGCAGAAATCCGCCCCGGCGCCGCGGAGAACGATGAGCTTCGACGTCTTTTCGGCGCCCGCGACGATGCCGGTCAGTTCGATCACCATTTCATCGGACACGGCGTTTCCGCGCTCCGGATGGTTAAGTGCGACCCGCAAGATAGGTCCGTCTTGTTCGGTGAGAATGTCAGGCATGGGTGCTCCTGTATTTTGCCTCTCCCCGCGTGCGGGGAAAAATCGGAATGCGAGCGCAGCAAGCATTCCGGGTGAGGGGGCGGCGCCGCAATTCTGAGCCTAGCGGAAAGGCCCCCTCACCCCGACCCTCTCCCCGCGTGCGGGGAGAGGGAGTATTGAATCGCACGCCAGATGCGCTCCGGCGTCACCGGCATTTCGATGTGAGTGATACCGAATTCGGCGAGCGCATCGACGACGGCATTGACCACCGCGCCGAGTGCGCCGGTCGTGCCGCCTTCACCGGCGCCGCGGACGCCAAGCTTGTTGGTCGGCGTCAACGTCTCGCTGATGTCGGTTATAAAGCACGGCAGCAGGTCGGCCCGCGGCATGGCGTAGTCCATGAACGACGCCGACAAAAGCTGCCCTTGCGCGTCGTAGGCGCACAGCTCCCATAGCGCCTGTCCGATGCCTTGCGCCGCGCCACCGTGAGTCTGGCCGTGCACCACCATCGGATTGATGGCACGGCCGACATCGTCGACGGCGGTGTAGCGCACCAGATCGAGCGCGCCGGTCTGCGGATCGATTTCGACCTCGCAGACATGGGCGCCATAGGGAAAGCCGAGTTGTTTGATTGTCTCGTCGGCGGTGGCCGCGAGCGGTCCGCGCAAATCCTCCGGCACGGCTGTCGCGCCGTCCGCCGCCGCCCTGGCCACGTCGAAAATCCCGACCGAGCGATCGGTGCCCTTGACGGTGAAGCGGCCCGCCGCGAATGCGATATCGTCCGCGGCGGTTTCCAGCATATGGGCCGCGATCTTTTTGCCTTTATCGACGATCGCATCCGAGGCGTTGCCCATGACGATGCCGGCGAGGCGCATCGAGCGCGCCGAATGCGAGCCGCCGCCCTCCTTGACGACGTCGGTGTCGCTCTCGTTGACGCATACGTCGTCGAACGGCACGCCGAGCCAATCGGCGACACATTGGGCGAAGGTGGTTTCGTGACTTTGGCCGCTCGACAACGTGCCGACCACGACGTCGACCTTGCCCCGCGGCTGTACCGTGATGTCGGCGCGCTCGCGCGGATAGCCTCCGGTGGTTTCAAGATAGCAGCAAAGTCCGATTCCGCGCAGTCGCTTGCGCTTGCGTGCCTCGGCGCGGCGCTTTTCAAATCCCTTCCAGTCGCCCAGCTCCATCGCCCGATCCATGACCGCGCGATAGGTACCGTTGTCGTACGTGATCCCCTGCGGATTTTTGTAGGGAAACCCCGATGTTGGAATGAGATTGCGGCGGCGCAGCCCAACGCGATCGAAGCCGTGCTCCTGCGCGGCCTTATCGATCAGGCGCTCCATCACATAGATGACTTCCGGGCGCCCGGCGCTCCGATAGGGTGTGGTGCACATCGTATTGGAGAGCACCGCGCGCGCGCGAATGTACGAAACCGGGATTCGGTATCCTGCCGTCGCCAGACCTACGCCTTTCACCAGCGGCACATACGAGCCCGAGTGCGCGCCGACATTACTGAGGTTGGATGAGCGGAGCGCCAGAAAGTAACCGTCGGCGTCGAGGGCGAGTTCGGCGCTCACGGTGAGATCGCGCCCCATGTAATCGGTGACAAAAGCCTCGTGGCGCTCGGCCGTCCATTTCACCGGCCGGCCGACGCGCTTCGAGCCCCAAACGACCATCGCGAATTCGGGAAAGAAGCTGTTCTTGGTCCCGAAGTTGCCGCCGATTTCCTTGGCGATGACGCGCACTGACTCGAACGGCACGCCGAAAATCTGCGCAATCTCCTTTTTCTGGCGAACGATACCGCCGGAGCCGGCGTAAAGCCTGTAACGGCCGCTCGCGGCATCATAGATACCGACCGCGGAACGAGGCTCCATCGGCACGCCGGTCACGCGGTTGACCCAGGTATCGAGCTTGGTCACGTGGGCAGCGCGCGCGAAGGCCGCGTCGGTCGCCGCTTTGTCGCCGATCTCGGCGTCGATCATGACGTTCGGTAAGTCATCGTAGAGCCGCGGCGCATTGGCGTCGGCGCTATCGCGGCCTTGAGTCACAGCCGGCAAGGGCTCGTAATCCACCGTTACCTTTTCGGCGGCGTCCTTGGCCTGAGCGACCGTCTCGGCAATGACGAAGGCGACCGCTTGTCCGACGTGTCGCACGCGGTCGGCCGGCAGCACGGCGTGCGGCGCTATCTGTACGGGCGAGCCATCGCGGTTTTTCAGCACGATATCGGGCGGGGTGCCCGGAGCGGCGAGATGCGGAATGCGGGTAAGCCCGTCGGCAATCGCATCCACCCCGGTGAGCACGGCGAGCACGCCCGGCATGGCGCCCGCCGCGGCGACATCGATCGCGCGGATGCGTGCGTGCGCATGCGGCGAGCGCACCATCGCCGCATAGGCCTGGCCAGGAAAATTGAAATCGTCGCTGTAGCAGCCGCGGCCGGTGACGAGCCGCAAATCTTCTTTGCGGCGAACCGGGGCTCCGATACCTGTGGACATGATGCGATTGCGCACGAGATGGCAGATGGATGGGCGGTCATACTCTCACAGCAATGCCGCGACGGCTAGTGTCCGCCCGGACAACAATTTGAATTTTACTGGGATCGTTGGCGAGCGTACCGTTTTCCGCTACGTTCGCCGATGTGATCAGGAGCTTCGCCGACAAGCGCGCGGCCGCTTTGTTTGCCGGGTACTCGGTCAAGGCTCTGCCGAACCGGATTCAGGGTCGGACGAGAGCAAAGCTTCTTGCCGTCGACGCGGCAAAGCAAATCGATGATCTGCGTACGCCTCCGGGCAATCGGCTCGAAGCCCTGCATAGCGATCAGCGTGGGCAATATAGCATCCGCGTCAACGACCAGTGGCGGACTTGCTTCGAATGGCGGGACGGCGCGGCTTGGAGCGTCGAGATCGTAGACTATCACAGAGGATGACGCGATGAGCATCAAACGTGAGGACTTGGATGCCGGTCGGGTCGATTTTTCCGACATCGCCACCGGCAAGCGGCTGCCGCTCATTCATCCGGGCGAAATTTTGCGTGATGAATTTCTGCAGCCGATGAAGATCAGCGTCTATCTGCTGGCCCAGTCGATCAAGGTGCCGCGCTCGCGGGTGAACGACATCGTGCTCGGTCGCCGCGGCATTACGGCAGACACTGCATTTCGTCTCGCCCGCTATTTCGGAACCACGCCGGATTTCTGGATCAACCTGCAAGCGCGTTACGACTTGGAGGCGGCGGACCGGAAGCTTCGCCGCCGCATCGAACGAGAAGTAACGCCGCGTGCTGCCTGAAGTGAGCGGCAAGACTAGCGCCGCAATGACGGCTAGCGCACCGGTGCTCACGGTCTTGATCTCATCGAGCGGCAGATATTTTCCAGCCGATAAGGCGCGTTGAAGTGACTGCCGTCGCCCATGCCGACAGCGACGGGCACGTCGCGCGACGCGCGTAGATGGAAGCAATCCAGAGCCGCAAATAGCTGGATTGCTTCGTGCCCGTCGGGCTCCTCGCAATGACGGTGCGCCGTTAGCCGATTAGCGACAGCGATGCCTTCTCGTATTGCCCGGTTCCCATTTCGCCGTCGGCGAAGATGTGGTGGTCGGCGATCCATTCGCGGGATTCGTCGTAAACCTCCTTGGTGTAAGGCTCGAACACCAGCCGCTCTCCGGGGCCCCAGCGCCGCGTGTCCATCAGCGCGTGGAAGCGGTCGGGAAACTCGTTGTTGTAGTAGTGGGTGTAGAGTTCAGGGCGCAGGTCAATGTCGCGTTGCGCCTTGCGCAGCGCGCGGAAGAATTTGCGCAAGTCGTCCGGGTCCGGATCGCCGTGAATCATGGTGGCGATCATGAAAGTGGTGTCGATCACCTTGCGGAAGCCAAGCTGCTCGGCGAAATAAAATGGACCGCTGAACAGGTGCACCGCCGGCGCCTTGCCGTCGATCAGTTGCTCCATGCGGGCGAACAGCATGCCGTCGGCGTAATTGAGCTTGATCTGGTCGGGCTTGAGATAGGATTCGAGCGCCTGGATGGTGGCGTAGTGGCTGCCCGATTGATAGCCGACCGAGATTGGCACCCCGGCAAGGTCGACGGGTGTCTTTATCGGCGAGTCGGCGGGAACGAAAATGCCCGCCGGAGAGACCGAATAGACGTCGGTATACATGCGGCCGATGCCCTTGGAGGCCGCGACATTGATGGTCCAGTGGCACGCGCAGCTCACGTTCGACTTGCGGCCGGCTTCGAGCGACTGATACGCGCCGACCTTATCGCCCTTGTCGTGGATTTTGCCGCTGGTGGAGCGCACCAGCTCGCGGAACTCATAGTCGAGCCCTTCGGCGCGGAAATAGCCTTTCTCTTCCGCCACCCATTCCTGCAGGCGGAAATGAGGTTCGATCAGAAATTTTGCCATCGGGGTTCCTCCAGGTTGGCAAGTTTCAGCAGATTGCGTGTCCGTTCGTCCTCCGCTTCGCGCGCCCGCGAGCATCGGAGGTATGGGGAGAGCTGCCATGCTCGGCGACGCGCCGGGCGCGGATCATCTTGACGTGGTCGTCCATCAAGGCGCGCGCGCCGCTCGGATCGTGCAACTCGATGAGGTCGGCTAATTTGCCGTGAATTTCCAGAATGTGCCGCGCCAGCTTCGGCGTTGCGGTGACGTTGCGCCGCGGCCACGACACGTGTTCGAGCGAAATGAGCTGCACGAGCAGCACGCGGTTGTGCGAGGCTTCGGCCACGGCGAGGTGGAAATCGCGCGACAGGCGTGTGAATTCGTCGAGGTCACCGACTGCCGCTTCCGCGTCGCGCAGGAGCCGCCGCAGCTTGGCGATATCCTCGTCGGTGGCGTTCTCGGCCGCTAGCTCGGCGCCAAGCGTTTCGATGGCGCGTTGCGCGTCCATGATCTCGGCGGCGGTCACGCCAGTAAGGTCAAGCTGCACGGCGAGAGCCTCGGCGAACAGCCGCGGATTGCCGTGTGCGATGCGCGCGCCGCCACCCTTGCCCATGCGGATCTCGACGATGCCGAGCGCCTCGAGCGTGCGCAACGCATCGCGCGCGACGATGCGGCTCGCTTTGAAGCGGGCGGCGAGGTCCTTTTCGGTGCCAAGGAAATCGCCCGGCTTCAGCCGCTTGGCGAACAGCGCGTCGCGAACCTCGGCCACCACCTGCGCGGAGAGCGAGGACGAGCGTCCCGCAAACATGATGCGGGCGGTCGAATCGCCGCTGATCTGCGTCGGCGCCATGCTTGGTTTTTCCGTTCGCACCTGAAGATACTAAAGATATTATCTTTAGCAGATTATGCGCCCGGGATCGAAGCTGTCAAGCCACTGGGTGGGAGGAAATGGCGCGGCGAATTGCGATCGTCAGCGACCACCCGGCGGGAACTTGTTCCGCCAGTGCTCGGCGATATCTGCACCGCTGCAAAACCAGACGCCGTCGAAGCCGCGCATGTAATTGAGGAGATCGATCAGGCCTTTGCAGCGGCCGGGGCGCCCGATCAGCCGGTCGTGCAGGCCGATGGAGAGAAGTTTCGGCGAACCGCGCCGGCCTTCCCGATAGAGCACGTCGAAGGCGTCGCGCATGTAGGTGAAAAAATCGTCGGCCGTCGAGAAACCTGAGTTCTCGTTGAAGCGATTGTCGTTGGCTTCATAGGAATAAGGAATGACGAGGTGCGGGCGGTCGCGCACATTCAGCCAATAGGGAAGTTCGTCGGCGAGCGAATCGCGATCGTACAAAAAGCCGCCTTCCTCGACCAGGAGGCGCCGGGTATTGGGGCCGGGCCGACCGGTCATCCAGCCGACCGGCCGCGCGCCCGTGAGCTGGGTGAGAATCTCGACCGCGCGCCGAATGTGCTGACGTTCGATCTCTTCCGGCACGGCCGCATAGTCGATCCAGCGATAGCCGTGGCTGACGATTTCGTGCCCGCGTGCCACGCAGGCCTTGCCAAGTTCGGGATTCTGCTCCAGCGCGCGGGCGACGCCGAGAATGCTCACCTTGATGGCGAATTCGGCAAACACATCGAGCACGCGCCAGGCGCCACGCCGGCTGCCGTATTCGAACGCGGATTCGACAAGCGGCAACCGCACGCCACGCTGCGCCGCTACGCCGATGTCGTTGAGCATGTCTTCGGAGACATCGTCGCCGTTGAACAGCGTCGATTCACCGCCGCCCTCGATGTTAAGATTGAAATTGACCGCGATCAGCGCTCCGCCGGGCCAGTGCGGGTTCGGCGCCGCCGCGCCATAGCCGATGAGATCGCGGGCGATCATTGGATCGGGCTTCGGCTCAAACATCGATATCTCGATCACGGCCCGGCGAGCGGAGCGGTGCACGCATCATAGCAATAGAACCATTCGGTTTCGTGCGGGCCGCGCATCCAGGTGTTCGCGATCGAGATTTCTTGCACCTTCGTCACGCGCGGAATGCGCGTCGCTTCGTAGCGGCGGAACGCTTTGGCCGCATCGTCGAACTTGTCCAGGCAGCGGCTCAAGATCGCGGCATCCTCGACCGCCATGGCGCCACCTGCAGCCATGAACGGACGCATCGGATGACAGGCATCGCCCAGCAGCACGGCGCGGCCGCGGGGGCCGCCGCTCCAGCGATCGTTGCGCATCCGATCGAAAATCGGCCACAGCGTCACGTCGCCGACGGCTTCCAGCACGCGCTGCAGATCGGAGTGGAAGCCGGCGAACGATTCCAGATATTGCTCGCGGCTCGCCGGAATCGACGTATCGCCGTGCTCCCAGGTCGAGGCCGGAACGACGCCGATCGCATAAACCTCGTCGCGCCGGCCGGTGAGATAATAGGGCAGGCAATGCCGGTCGCTGCCCCACCACTTGGTGCAGTCCGGAATATAAAAGCCATTCAGTCGCTCGGCGGGGAAGATCGCGCGGTAGGCGCCGGCACCGACGAATTGCGGCGGCTCCGCTCCCAGCACAAACTCGCGCACCTTGGATCGGACGCCGTCGGCGCCGATGACAACGTCGGCCTCGGACGTGGTGCCGTTAGCAAAAACCAGGCGCGTCGCTCCGCTGTCTTCTTTCAGGTCCAGCAATTGGTGATCGAAGGCGATCGTGCCGGGAGCGACGCCGCGTTCCAGCACCGCGTGCAGGTCGCCGCGATGGATGTGCACGTACGGACCGCCATAGCGCCGTTCGCTTTCGGCATTGAAGATGAACTCGGCCATGGTCTCGCCGGTGTCCCAGGCACGGCTGACGTAGCTCCGCGATCTGACGCCGGCGGCGATCAATCCGTCTTCGAGGCCGAGCCGGCGCAGCACCTTGGTGACATTGGCGGAAAGAATGATGCCGGCGCCGATGCGCGAGAACGCCGGCGCCTGCTCATAAACTTTCACCGCGAAGCCGGCGCGCTGCAGAAACCCGGCGGCGGTCAGGCCGCCCAAGCCTGCGCCAATAACGGCGATTCGAGCTTTTCGACGCATCAATGCGTGGAGTGCTTCGGCTGTTCGATGCGAAGGAAGCCCAACCGCTGCATGACCGGTTCGTCGGTGACGCGGAACATCAGCGCGTCTTCGGACGCTTCATGGAGGTGTGGCCGCCAGGCGGGCGCCGCGATTACGTCGCCGCGGCGCCATTCGAAGCGCTCGCCGTCGATCATGGTGGCGCCGGCGCCTCTGACGATGGCATAGATGTTGTTCGCGGTTGTTTGCAGCGTCGCAGTTTTGGCGCGCGGAGCGAGCCGCATCATGTGCAGGCCGATCGTATCCATCGCCGGATTGCCGAGCTGCACATGCGTGCCGAACGGGCCGGATGGATCGGGCGTGGCGGCGTCTAGACGTTTGACGGTCTCGCTTAGGGGAAACACGAACGGCGAATCCTTGGTCGGCGCCGCGCCAGTCGCGTTTTCCGCGTTTTCTCCCTCCGCCGGCTCGAAGAACATTGGCTCAAGCAGCTGCACCAGCGGCACGTCCAGAAAATCGAGCCAATAAGCGCAGGCGCGGCTGTCGTTGCCATGACCGTGGCTGGACCAGTTCGGCGTCAGCAGAACGTCGCCCGGCTCCATCGCGATCTTGACGCCATCCACTTCCGTGTAGGTGCCGGGCTCGGAATCGAGAATGAGACGCAGCGCATTCGGCGTATGGCGATGCGCGCGTGCCCATTCGCCCGGCATGATCATCTGATAGGCGGCCACCAGCGTGCGCACCGTGCCGTAGCCGTTTTCCGCCGCCGGATTGAACAGGATGAGGTTGCGCCGCTCCGCAAGCTCGGTATTGATCAGCCGGCCGGCAGCGTCGAGCGCGCCGCGCGCTTGATCGTATTTCCAATGCGCCGGGGCAAATGTCTTCTTCGGCGCCGGCCACAGCGACGGCGTCGCCTTGGCCCAACCCGGCCCGATGCTGATCTGGCCGAGTTTGCCATAAAGCTCTTCAAGCGTGCCGGATTGAGCGAGTTCTTCCCGGGAGGGCATTTTATTCATCAGAGCGCCTCGACAGAATGTAGGCTGGGGTAGCCGCGCAGCCGCGTAACCCGCCGGCGAATTTTCGGTGGGCTAAGCGCCTTCCGCGCCAACCCACCCTACACGATCCGCTTCGGCAGCGGGAGCCGCTCCGCGCACGACGTCGATCAGGCGCAGCGGCTCCGGCGGCATACGATCGTCGCGCCAGGCGACGTGGCCGTCGGGACGCACGAGTGCGAATTTACGTTCATAGAGTGCGGCGACGTGCGGCTCTGCCAGCGGCACGAATGTGAGCGGCAGATTGCGCGCCCGCGCGGCTTCGATCAGTGGCGCGGCGTCGGCCGCCGTCGCGCCGAAGCCGAGCAGCGTGAATCCGCGGCCGAACAGGTCGAGCGTCGAACGTCCATCGGCGAGCCAGGCATGCGGGGCGCGGTGGCCCGGCCGCGCCGTTGGCACGTAGGCCCTCGCTTCGTCGGCGGGCGCCGCAGAACCGTCCGGCCACGAGATCGGCGAGCCTTCGTAACGGTAGCCGAGGTGGATGCCGAGCGTGAACCATTCGCGGCGCATCATCTCGCTGAACGCGCGCCCGACCTTGGCGCGCGCGGCCGCGCCTTGCGGTGTATCGTCGGCGATATCGGGATGCGCTTCGACTGACAACATGCGGCGCAGGTTGCCGCTCGCCTCGGCAACATTGCGCGCGCCGACCGGCTGCCGCTCGGTCGCATAGGAATCGAGGAGGCTCTCGCCGCCCCAGCCTTCGAGCACGGCCGCGAGCTTCCATGACAAATCGACCGCGTCGCCGATACCGGTATTCATGCCGAAGCCGCCGGTCGGCGACATCGCGTGCGCAGCGTCGCCGGCGATGAAGCCGCGTCCGCTGCGGTAGGTCTCGGCGACCAGCTCGCGCCGCACCCACGGCAGCACGCTCAGGATTTCGAATTGGAAGTCGCGGCCGACGGCGCGGCGGATCGCCGCTTTGATCTCCTCGGCGGTGTATTCGCGTTGCGCATTGCTGCCGATGATGGAGAAACGCCACTGATCGCGGCCATTGATCGCCACGATGGTCGACCAGGTCCCTTCCGGGCCGATCAAGATGTGGCGATAGGCCTTGCCCTTGTCATGCAGCGACAAAAGATCGGCGCAGCGGAAGATCACGTTTGTTGTAAAGGTCAGCACCGGATTGCCGAGCATCTTGATGCCGAGCGTCTCGCGAACGATGCTGCGCGCACCGTCGCAACCGACGATCATGCGCGCGGCGATCCGCTCGCGCGCGCCGGTGTCGGCATTTTCGACGTCCGCCGTCACCGCGTCGGCATTTTGCGTGAATGACACGAGCCGCGTGCGGTAGCGCATGGTCACGCTGTCTTGCGCCGCCGCGAATTCGCGCAGGATCGGGTCGAACATGTTTTGCGGGCAGCGCTCGCGCCGCTGCGGACTTTCCGGCGGCGGCGGCGCCTGGCCGATGCCGGGGAAGCGCTCGCGTCCGAGTTCGTAGCCGGTGAGGCTCGTCAGATACACATTGTCCTGAGCGTAATCGCGAGGGTAGGGCGAGGCCTCGACCGCGGGCACAAGCCCCCAGCGCCGGCAGAATTCCATGGTACGGATGCCGACCAAATCCATACGCGGCTGATAGATCGAGCCGTCGGTCTGTTCGATCAGCACGCAATCGATGCCGCGCCAGCCGAGATCGCCGGCCAGCGCCAGACCCACCGGCCCGCCGCCGACAACGAGAACGGGTACGATTTCTTCCTGCACGCTCTTTTACTCCGGCTTTTGCGCGGTGATACGCGGACGGCATCGCCAGCAGTACGGCAGTGCACACGTAGCGCGCATGTCGAGATAGAGCATGTTCGGGTCGATTGAAACGCGCCGCTGCCGACGTCGTTGCCGGGCTCGCCACACATCGCCAGTAGCGCGGCATGGCTTTTCCCCGGCTGCATTTTTGTTCAATGTAACGCAAATGCAACGATGGGCGCGGCGA
The DNA here is from genome assembly GCA_050725855.1 of Xanthobacteraceae bacterium. Classification (GTDB taxonomy): domain Bacteria; phylum Pseudomonadota; class Alphaproteobacteria; order Rhizobiales; family Xanthobacteraceae; genus BOG-931. The sequence goes on from JBOHIU010000079.1 coordinate 67,040, forward strand.
TCTGCCGTTAGACTGTGATCCTTGGGCTTGGGGGCCGTGATGAAGGCTACCATCGTCATTGCCGCTATTGTGTCGGAAGTCGGCACGACGAGCCCAGCCGTAAGAGGATGATCATACGGACTTCTGAACCGCCAGCTGGAGCGATTTTCCAGGTTCACCTCTTCCCCTCGCCGTGACACGATGGCGGCCATGAATGGGTGTCGGAAACTGCATGCCGCGTGAGAAATTTGCCTGGGCCGGGCTTCCCGACGAGGAGTTGCTCGATGTCCGCCTCAAGGATCTCAAGCTCAAGGTCGAGGGCACCTGGCTCGAGGATTGCCTGCAGGCGTTGCACGGCGAACTGGCGCAGGCGGGCCTGCGCGTGCGGCCGCACGCCTGGATTTCCAGCGAATGGTTCAGTCCGGACAATACGCCCGGCATCGCCATTCCCTTTTATCTGGCGCACCCGCGGCTGATGCGGCTGGAGCGCAAGCTGATCATCGACATCGAGGGTGGCACTTGGCGCGAATGCATGGCCATTCTCCGCCATGAGACCGGCCACGTCATGCAGCACAGTTACGCGCTGGCGCGCCGCCGCGAGTGGCAGCGGCTGTTCGGTCCCACGTCGCGGCGCTATCCGCGCTATTACCGGCCCAACCCGGCGAGCCGGAATTTCGTCCAGCACCTTCGCCTCTGGTACGCGCAGAGCCATCCGGACGAGGACTTCGCCGAAACCTTCGCGGTCTGGCTGCGGCCGCGCTCGAACTGGCGGATGCGCTATGCCGGATGGCCGGCGCTGAAGAAGCTCGAATATGTCGACGACCTGATGGGTGAGATCGCGAGGCAGCGCCCGCTCCTGACAGGTCGCGAGCGCGTCGAGCCGCTCGGCGGCCTCACCGAGACGCTGCGCGAGCACTACAGAAAGAAACAGGCGCTCTACGCGTTCGATACGCCGAAAACCTACGATCGCGACCTGCTGCGCCTGTTCTCCTCCGATCAGATAAAACACCGCCGTTCGGAAGCGGCATCGTCGTTCATCAGGCGACATCGCGCGCGGGTGCGCACGCTGGTGGCGAGGTGGACCGGAGAATATCAGCTCACGCTCGACGCCGTGCTTGATGGTATGATCGCCCGTTGTCGCGAGCTTAATCTGCGCGCGGTCGGGTCGGAGCACAAGCTCGTCATGGACTTCACCGTGCTGTTGACCGCCAAGACAATGCATGCACTCTTCGGCCCGTCGCGGCGAAGGTGGATCGCGTTATGAAAAACCTGCGCGTCCTGGTGCTCGTGCATCCGGATCTGATGCCGCCGGAATCGAGCAAAGGGTACACCGAGCAGGAAATCAACGAGTGGAAGACCGAATACGACGTGGTGAAGACGCTGCGTCGCGCCGGCCACGACGTCGCTCCACTCGGCGTGCATGACGAGCTCAAGCCGATCCGCGATCAAATCGAGAGCTGGAAACCGGACGTGGTGTTGACGCTGCTCGAGCAGTTTCACGGCGAGGCGATTTACGATCAGAATGTCGCGAGCTTCCTTGAACTGATGCACGTGCCCTACACGGGCTGCAATCCGCGTGGGCTGATGCTGGCCCGCGGCAAGGATCTGTCGAAGACGCTGGTGCATTATCACCGGATTCCGGTGCCGGCGTTCGCGGTTTTTCCGATGCGGCGGAAGGTGCGGCGTCCGGCGCGGCTTTCCTTGCCGCTGATCGTCAAGAGCCTGAGCGAGGACGGCTCGTACGGCATTTCGCAGGCCTCCGTCGTCGACAGCGACGCCAAGCTCGCCGAGCGCGTCGGCTTCATCCACGAAAGAGTCGGCACGTCGGCGATCGCCGAGCAATATATCGAAGGTCGCGAAATCTATGTCGGCGTGCTCGGCAACGAGCGCTTACGCGTATTGCCGGTGTGGGAGCTGGAATTCGGCAACATGGCACAGGGCGATTGGCCGATCGCCACGGAAAAGGTCAAGCACGATCCGGATTATCAGGAACGCCGCGGCATTCTGCACGGGCCCGCCAAGGACTTGGCGCCGGAACTCGCCGCGCGCATCCAGCGCGTCGCCAAGCGCATCTACCGGACGCTCGCGCTCGACGGCTATGCCCGAATCGATTTTCGGCTGGCGCCCGACGGAACGCCGTATTTTTTGGAAGCCAATCCCAATCCGGAAATCGCCCAGAGCCAGGAATTTGCGACGGCGGCGCAGCACGACGGCATCGCGTATCCCGACTTGTTACAGCGCATTCTCGCCCTTGGCATGAAGCGCGCGGTGATGACGACCGTCGCGGGCTAGTGGTCCGATTCTAACCTTCGCATCCCATTTCGGTGCTCTCTCATGCGAATGTTAGAATCAGAGGACCACTGGCAAATATAAGTGGTAGTGGAGCTTTAGGCGGCGAACCTCAATGGAGGACTACGCCCGCCGGTGCCGTTCGCGCGCCGTCCGGCGCGCGCGTTCCCTGGCCTCGTATTTGAGCCGAGGTCCCTCGCGATCGGCCTTGCGCATTTTTTCGCGGCGGACCGGCTCACGCGGTTGCCGGCGTTCCGCAAGTCGCTCTCGCTTTGCTTTCTTTTTGGTCAGGATCTTTGCCATGGCTTTTTCGGGCGCCTTGGCTTTGCGGGGGTGAGGCCGCTCCGGTCGCTTTGGCTGTGTTTGGGCGAGCTGAATGCTCGCTCGTCGGTTCTGTTCGGTCTTTGCCCGCGCTTGCTCGGCTTGTTGCTGCTCCAGTTCGACAAAGGCGGGCTTATCGCGGCACGGAAACCGCGGCGCGAAATGCAGATCGGCGCCGCCGACAGGCGCCTTTTGCCATTGCTCGACGGAACGGCCGGTGACGTCGACGACGTAGCCGCGCGTCTCGCGCGGCAGCACGCGGCGGCGGTGCAGCCATTCGTCCACGCGCTTGGCGCCGGCATTGTAGGCGGCGGCGACGAAACCGAGATTGCCAAATTGCTCGCGAAGCGCGTGCAGAAGCCGCGCCGACGCGGACAGCGCCTGCAGCGGATCGAACGGATCGGTCAGGCCGGATTCGGCGGCGACTTTGGGCATGAATTGCGCGATACCAAGCGCGCCCTTCGGGCTCACGGCATCGTCGCGCAACCGGCTCTCCTGCCAGATCAGGTTGGCAAAAAACACGACGGGCAGGCCGTTGTCCGTGGCGGACGTGAGCAACGCGTTGCAGACGTCGTCCAGCGAAGCCTGCGATTCGCTCGTGGTAGCCGCGTTGGGATTGGGCGATTGCGCAGGAGCGGGTGCGGGCGTCGAATCGGAAGTGGCCCGTGGCGGCGGCTGCGGCGATGCAGGCGACGACGGTTCTTGTACGGTGGGATTGGTCACATGCGGCGCCGCAATCGGTGCGCGATTTCCTTTCGGCCGCGACGACTCGATTTCGACCAGCGATGCGAACGAGCTTCCGCCGCCGAGGTGGAAAGAGCCCGGCAGCATGGGAGCAAATTCCGGCTCCGGCTCTGCGCTGGAAAGGCAGAGCAAAAAGATGGCGGCAGCAACAATCGCTCGCATCGGCAACCTCGCGACGCCACGCTCGCGCGGGCGCCGATGACGCGCGCGCGGCGGTCTGAATTGGGAGAAGACCCCTCGTTAAGGCGCTCTTGACCGCGCAACCGGGCGGCTTTTTGGACGGATTGCGAGACATTCAAGGCGAATTGCGGCTTGTTCCGCAGGTTTGGAACAGACCTGACAGCTTGCGCCGCAAGCAGCGAAGGCGGATAGTTGCGCGCGGGACAAATTTTGGCCGCGATCCGGCCGGTCGCGATCATGGCCCGGCCTTTTGCGAGGTTCCATGGACCACGAGAGCAAGGTCGCCAACAGACCGGGCAAAGCAGAAAGTCCCGCCAAGAAGCGCGCGGCCGAAAGCGCCTCGGTGCTGCGCTATCAGTCCGGCTTCGGCAATTACTTCGCCTCGGAGGCCGTGCCCGGCGCGCTGCCGGTCGGGCGAAATTCGCCGCAGCGGCCGCCGCACGGGCTCTATGCCGAATTGATCTCCGGGACTTCGTTTACGACGGCGCGGGCGGAGAACCGGCGCACCTGGACCTATCGCATTCAGCCGTCGGTGGTGCACAGGCCGTACGCGCGGCTCGATAACGGCTTCATCCGCAGCGCGCCGTTCAATGAGATCGAGGCGACGCCGACGCAACTGCGCTGGAGCCCGATCCCGATCCCGGAACGGCCGACCGATTTTGTCGAGGGCATGATCACCTTCGGCGGTAACGGCGATGCCGCGACACAGATCGGCATGGCGGTCCACGTCTACGCCGCCAACCGTTCGATGACCGATCGCTGCTTCTATAACGCCGACGGCGAGATGCTCATCGTGCCCCAGCAGGGCCGGGCGCGTTTCGTCACCGAGCTTGGCGCCGTCGAGGCGGCGCCCGGAGAGATCGTCGTCATTCCGCGCGGGCTGCGCTTTCGCGCTGAACTGCCGGACGGCCCGTCGCGCGGCTATATCTGCGAGAATTACGGGGCCATGCTGCGGTTGCCGGAACTCGGTCCCCTCGGTTCGAACGGGCTTGCCAACCCGCGCGATTTCCTCAGCCCCGTTGCGGCCTATGAGAATGACAGCGCGCGGTGCGTCGTGATCGCCAAATTCCAGGGCAATCTCTGGGCGGCAGAGATGGATCATTCGCCGCTCAACGTCGTCGCCTGGCACGGCAATTTCGCTCCCTGCAAATACGATCTGGCGCGCTTCATGGTGATCGGCACGGTGAGTTTCGATCATCCCGATCCGTCGATTTACAGCGTGCTCACCGCGCCGTCGGATGTGCCGGGCGCCGCCAATATCGACTTCGTGATCTTTCCGCCGCGCTGGCTGGTCGGCGAGAATACGTTCCGGCCGCCCTGGTATCACCGCAACGTCATGACCGAATTCATGGGGCTGTTGTACGGCGTCTACGATGCGAAGGCGGAGGGCTTTTTGCCGGGCGGAGCCAGCCTGCACAATTGCATGACCGCGCACGGACCCGACGCCGAAACCTGGCAGCGTGCCACGCATGCGGAGCTGAAACCGCACAAGGTCGAAAACACGATGGCCTTCATGTTTGAAAGCCGCTTCGCCATGCGGCTCACGGGTTACGCCATCGAATCGTCGGAACTGCAGCACGATTACTTCGAAGGCTGGCAGGGGCTGGAGAAGCATTTTGACGTTTAGCCGGCGCGGCCGCTCGCGCTCGAAGTCGAGCCGCTGCCGCAATAAACAGTAAAGTGGAGGATGTTTTGAGGCGGATCATCGGTCTCGTTCTCGCCATGGCGGCGCTGGCGGTGGGTGCATCCGGCGTGGCGCGGGCCGCTTACCCGGACCGGCCGATCACGTTGATCATTCCGCTGCCGCCGGGCGGTACCAACGACATTCTGGCCCGCGCGGTCTCGGACAAGATGAGCGACCTGCTCGGCCAGCGGATCGTGGTTGTGAGCCATAATGCCGGCGGCAGCGGCACGGTCGGCACACGCGAGGTGGCGCACGCCAAGCCCGACGGCTACACGATTCTCCTCGCCTATACCTCGACGCTGGCGACCGGGCCGTCTCTTTATCCGAATGTCGGCTACGATCCGCGCAAGGATTTCGCGCCGCTCGGTTTGATCGCGTCCTCGCCGGCGTTGCTCCTGGTCTACAAGAACCTGCCGGTGCATAACGTGAAAGATCTGATCGCGCTGATGAAGAGCGCCAAGGAGCCGTTTCAGGTCGGTACGCCGGGGATCGGCACGGTCAATTACCTGGCCTCGGTGCTGTTCGCGCGGCAGGCGGGCGTGAAGGTCGAGCAGATTCCTGAAAAGGGCTCGGAACCGCTGATCACCGACATGATCGGCGGCTTCGTCAAGGTCGGTTTCAATCCGGTGGTGGTTTCGCGCGCCGCGATCGACGGCGGTTACATCCGGGCGCTCGCGGTGACGTCGAAGAAACACTCGACGCTGATGCCGCAATTGCCGACTCTCGCCGAAGCCGGCCTGCCGGGATTCGACGCGACTCTGAACTATGGTCTCGTCGCGCCGGCCGGTACGCCGAAGCCGATAGTCGATCGCCTGAACGGCGCGCTGCGCACGGCGCTCGCCGATCCGGTCGTGCGCAAGCGCATCATTTCCGAGGGCGCCGAACCGGAGCCGAGCACGCCGGAACAACAGGCCGCCGTCATCGACGCCGACTACACCAAATGGTCGACGCTCATTCATCAGATCGGGCTGAAGCTGCAATGAGGAGAAGCGCCGCCGCGACCGCGGGCGCCTTGGTCCGGACGTGCGAGAAATGGCGGCACTGTTCGCGATGACATAATCGTCTGCGTTCTCGCGACGCGTTTTGATTCGCGCGCGAGCGATGAGCCGACGCTGTCAAACAACCTTCGCCGCGATTCCGATCGTCGTCAGAGCCTTTCGGCAGTGGAGGGCCGAAGGCATCACGATCGGGCACGGCGAATACGCTTGGTAGCGCTGTAGCCTGGATTGAGCGGAGCGAAATCCGGGAGACGATATTTCGGATTTCACCGCCGCCCCCTGGTTTCGCTACGCTCAACCCGGGCTACAAAATCCTTTCGACCCGCTTCCGGCACTAGTAAGAAACTCACTTGCTCTGCTGGTGCCGCATACTCCCGGGATACTCCCGGGGCGACACCAGGACGTCTCAGGCGGTGATCGGCTTGATCTCCACGACGTAGCCAAGGTCGGCCAGGCGTTTGATCAGGCGGCTTTTTTTCTGGTCGGTGGAACGGCGATCGAAGTGATTGGAGCCAAGGTCCTTGT